>NZ_BAAAZH010000006.1:172063-185433 GCF_039536805.1 Nocardioides fonticola
GGGGCGTTCGACGTCATGCGAGGTGTGGTGCGGACGATCAGTTCGGCAGGCCGATCGAGGGGTCGAGGAACTCGTTGGTGTAGAGGTCGTCGACCGTCAGGTTCGGGTCGATGTCGGTGCCGAGCTTGGTGAAGGTGTCCTTCGCCTTGGTGAAGAAGTCCGACATGCGGGTGTCGTCGAAGTCGCCGAGCGTGCCGTTGTCGCCGTTGCTGACGAGCTTGTCGTCGATCATCGTCTTCACCGAGTAGTCGGCCACGCCCTGGCTGTAGGTCCAGCCGGTGTTGTACTCCTGCACCAGCTTGAGGATGAGGTCGTTGGCCTTCGTCGGGTCGGCGAAGAAGTCGACCTCCGCCTGCTGGAGCACCGGGGTGAAGGCCTTCAGGCAGCCCGACAGGCTGTCGAAGTCGGCGCTGCGGACGGCCATCGAGGACTGGTAGGGGTCCCAGCCGAACTCGGAGATCAGGGCGTAGTCGACCGGCTTGCCCCACTGCTTGATCTCGTTCTCGTAGATGTAGGGCTCGGCGGAGGCGAAGCCCTGCTGCATGTCCTTGCCGCCGGCGGCCACGAAGTTGGCCGGGGTGCCGTCGTAGCTGGAGTCCTGGGAGTCCTTGGAGACGTAGCCCGCGTCGGCGAGGTACTCCTGGTAGGCCGAGCCGGCGAAGTAGCGCCACACGCCGCCGGAGGCGTCCAGGGCGGCCTTGATGTCGTCCGGGCCCTGCACGTCGGGGTAGTACGACGGGTCCCACATGACCATCAACGGGCTGAGGTCGAGGGGGGCGAAGAAGGCCTTGGTGGGCGTCTTGGCCGAGTTCGCGATGGCGTCGTCGGTGGTGATGTAGCCCATCGTGATCGACTTGTCGGTGTACATCTGGGCGGCGACGCCGGTGTAGCCGATGGCCGGTCCACCCGCGCGCACCTCAAGCTTGACGCCCGTGGACTCGCCGCCGGAGTAGAGCGTGCCGGAGACGACCTTCTTGTCGGCGTCGATCACCGCGTCGTCGCCGAACATCTCGTAGAGGTGGCCGTGCTCGGACTCGGGGTTCCAGTCGGTCTGGATGACGATCGTGTCGGGACAGCCGGCCGCCTTGAGGTCGACGGCACCGGCACCGGACGCCGCAGCCGCCGCGGGGGCGTCGCTGCTGGAGTCGTCGGACCCGCACGCCGCGAGCATCGTGGCGGTCAGGGCCATGGCGCCGACCGAGGCGAGGAGGCGGCGAGAGGATGAGGGCATGGATGGACTCGCTTTCGGGTGCAGGTGTGAGGCGGGTTCCCGAGACAGGACGGCGCGGCGCTGCGCCGGGGTGAGGTGGCGTGGGGACGACGCTCAGCGGGCGGCTTCGTACCAGCGGCCCACGAAGAGCCGCGACAGCAGACCGAAGAGGGCGAAGACCGCGATGCCGAGAGCCGCGGCCACGAAGATGGTGGCGAAAAGCTTGTCGTAGGAGAGCAGTCGGGCGTAGGTGGAGAGCAGGGATCCCAGGCCCGGCGTGCCGCGCTGGAAGAAGAAGTCGCCGACGATCGCGCCGACGACCGCGAGGCCGGCGGAGGTGCGCAGGCCGACGAAGATCGCGGGCAGCGCTGCCGGAAAGGTCAGCTTCGCCAACACGGTCATCCGACCGGCCTTCTGGAGGCGGAACAGCTCGAGCTGGGAGCGCTCCACCGACTGGAGGCCGAAGAGCGTGTTGGCCACCATCGGGAAGAGCGCGATCATCACGGTGACCACGACACGGGCCTTGAACTCGTAGCCGAACCACACGCCGATGAGGGGCACGATCGCCAGGATCGGGATCGTCTGGAGCAGGACGGCGTAGGGGTACATCGATCGCTCGACCCACTTGGCCGAGGCCATCGCCACCGCCCACACCATGCCGATACCGGCGGCGATCGCCAGCCCGGTCAGGGTCACCTCGCTGGTCTGGATCAGACCGTCGATGATCTGCTGACGGGTCGCGGCGTCGGCGTATCCGCCGCTCCAGACCTCGCCGGGCGTGGGCAGCAGGAAGGCCTTCTCGCCGAGGATGGAATGGACGCCGTACCAGATCGCGACGATCACGCCGAGCACCCCGAGCGGGGGCAGGGCGAGGGCGGCACGACCACTCAGCGAGGCGAGCAGGGCGGCGACGGCGGAGTTCTCCGACCGCCCGGCGCTGATCGCGTCCGTGGCGGCACCGGACTCGGTCGTCGTGTCGGTGATCGCGCTCATCGGTGCCCCTCCCGGAGTGCGTGGGAGACCTCGCCGACCAGGGCGGCGAACTCTCCGGTGTAGCGGATGTCGGGATCGCGCGGCATCGGGAACGGGACGTCGACCGTCTTGACGATCGCGCCCGGACGACCCGACATCACCACGACCTTGGTGGAGAGGTAGACCGCCTCGGAGACAGAGTGGGTGATGAACATGCCGGCGAACTGCTGCTCGACGAAGAGCTTGAGCAGCTCGTCGTTGAGGCGTTCGCGGGTGATCTCGTCGAGGGCGCCGAACGGCTCGTCGAAGAGGAACAGTTCGGGGTCGAGGGTCAGCGAGCGGGCGAGCGAGGCACGCATCCGCATACCGCCGGACAGCTGCTTGGGCAGGTGCTTCTCGAAGCCCTTGAGGCCGACCAGCTCGATGGCGGCGGCGGCGTCCTTCTGTCGCTTGGACTTCGCGACGCCGTTGAGCTCGGCGAGCAGTTCGACGTTGCGCTGCACGTCGCGCCAGGCCAGCAGGGTGGCGTCCTGGAAGACGTAGCCGATGCGGTCGGTGTTGATGGTGACGGTGCCGTCGCTGGCGGTCTCCAGGCCCGAGGCGATGCGCAGCAGCGTCGACTTGCCGCAGCCCGACGGGCCGACGACGGTGACGAACTCGCCGCGCTTGACGTTGATATCGACGCCCGAGAGCGCGACCGTGCCGTTGGGGAACTTCATCGCGACGTCGCGGAAGTCGATGAGGGTGCCCGGCGGGGCGGCGGCCGGCGCGGTGGCCGGGGCGCTGAGGGGAGTCGTCACCACAGGCGCTGCTCTCCAGAGGTCGTGGGCGGATGTTGATCTGCTCAACACCGGACGCTAGGCCCGCCAGATTTCACGCCCGTGTCGTCGCCGTAACCGTCGTTGACAGCCTGACCCGTGTCGTTGACACGTTCGTTTCAGGAACCTGTGGGCCGCGGCCGGGCTCCGGTCAGACGCCGGACTGGGCTCCGGGTCACGTCGAGCCGGCCGACGTCCGAGAGCCAGGACTTCTCAGGGGAAACTGGCACCGATCAGCCGACATTTCCCCTGAGAAGTGCAGGAATCACCGGTGCACCGGTGACTCCGACACCCGGTCCCCCGACCGCAACCCCTCCTCCACACCCCCGCGCCGCGACCTACACCGGCCACCCGTGCGCCTCGGCGAGCGGCACCAGCACCTCGCGCACCTTGGCCTTCGCCTCGGTCGCGAGCGGGGAGGTGGAACGTCCGTTCGACGAGGCCAGCCGGCCGCCGACGTAGACCGCCTTGAGGTGCCGCGGACCGCAGGAGAGCACGTAGTTGCGGATGGGGTGCCACAGCGGCCCGATGTCGGGATCGGTGGGGTCGACGACGAGGAAGTCGGCGAGCTTGCCGACCTCCAGGGAGCCGACGCGGTCGGCCACGCCGAGCAGCTCGGCGCCGCCGAGCGTGTGCAGGCGCAGCACGGTGGCCGGCATCATGTCGAGCGGGCGGCCGGTCTCGGCCCGCACGAGGAACATCCCGAGCCTCATGTTCTGCCACGGGTCGGCGATGTCGGTGCAGGCCTGGTCGTCCAGGCCCATGCCGACGGTCATGCCGAGCTCGAGCATCTGCGGCACCTTCGCCGTGCCCGAGGCCAGACGGCCGTTGGACGACGGCTGCCACGACATGCCGGCGCCGCCGGCCGCGGTGGCCTCGATGATCTCCGGGGTGGTCTGGATGAAGTGGCCGAAGATCATCCCGGGCCCGAGCGCCCCGGCCCGCTGGTAGAGCGCGAACTTCGAGCGCTGGTGCTCCACGGCCTCGCGGGTCTCCAGGAAGTGCGCCTGGTTGATGACGCCGAAGCGGCGCATCGCCTCGACCTCGATCTCCGCGCCGTCGGGCCGGTTCGACCACTGCACGCTGCCGCTGATCGCGCCACCGAGCGCGAGCCGCGGGTCGAGCGTGCCGAGGTGGTCGACGACGGTCGCGAACCGGTCGAGCACCTCCTCGGCGGTGCCGACGGCGTCGTCCAGCGGGGTGGAGTTCACGAACCGCAGCCCGGCGTCGGCCTTCGCGTCGATCTGGCGCAGCTGGTACTCCACCGGCCGCATCGCGTCGCTCTCCTGCCGGACGCCGTCGATCATCGGCTCCCACGGGATGCGCGGGTCGGTGAAGTCGTAGGCGGTGGTGACACCGTGGTCGAGGAAGTCCAGCGAGCCGTGCAGCGTCGTCCAGTAGATGTCGGACGGCGAGGCGTGGCGGATGAGCCCGAGCATCGAGTCGCACCAGCCGTAGAGCGTCTCAGCGACGCCGAGGCCCCGACTGCCGCTGGTGAACAGGTGGCTGTGGGTGGAGAGGAAACCGGGTGCGACGAAGGCGCCGGCGACGTCGAGCACCTCGGCGCCCTCGCGTGCGGACGCCGGCGGTTCGCCGTCGCCGATCGCGGCGATAACGCCGTCGCGCACCAGCATCCAGCCCTGCTCGTGGTAGCCGAGCGCGGTCTCGTCGTCCTCGGCGGCCGGGTCGCCGGCCACGGTGATGAGCCGGGCGTTGAGGACGAGCAGGCTCTCGGGAGCGTTCACAGTTCCACCACCAGTCGGGGGCAGGCGGCGCGGGAGACGCAGACGTACATGACGTCGCCGCGCTCACGCTCCGCAGGGGTCAGGATCGAATCGCGGTGGTCGACGACGCCGTCGATCACCGGGGTCTCGCAGGTGCCGCAGGTGCCCTCCTGGCAGCTGGAGAGCACGAAGATGCCGTTCTCCTCGGCGACCTCGAGGATCGAGCGGTCCGGCGGCACCGTGGCGGTCACCCCGGAGAGGGTGAACTCCACCTCGAAGTCGCCGTCCCACAGCACCGCGCCCTGCTGCTCGGGCACGAAACGCTCGGTGTGCAGGGCGAGTCCGTGGCGCGCGGCGGCGGCCTCGACGGCGTCCAGCAGCCCGGCCGGACCGCAGCAGTACACGGCCGTTCCCGGGGCGGCCGCGGCGAGCAGCGCGTCGACGTCCGGGCGCCCCTCGACGCCGCTGCGGTGCCACACCACGCGCTCGCCGTGCTCGGCGTCCAGCTCCTCGACGAACGGCAGCCGGTCGGCGTGACCGGCCACGTGCAGCCTGTAGTCGAGCCCGGCCGCCCGCGCAGCGGTGGCCATCGGCACCAGCGGCGTCACGCCGATGCCGCCGGCGATCAGGAGCAGCGGCGCCTCGCCCGGTTCGAAGCCGAAGTGGTTGCGCGGACCGGCGATCCCGACCCGCTCGCCCTCCACGAGCCGGGCGTGCACCGCTGCCGATCCGCCGCGCCCCTCGGGCTCGTGCAGCACCGCGAGGCGCCAACGTCCGGGCGCGACGGCGGGCGAGCCGCACAGCGAGTACTGGCGGACGACGCCGTCGGGCAGCAGCAGGTCGAGGTGGGCGCCGGGCTCCGGCGCCGGCAGCGGGACGCCGTCGGGGTCGGCGAGCTCG
Source organism: Nocardioides fonticola (assembly GCF_039536805.1). Lineage (NCBI taxonomy): Bacteria > Bacillati > Actinomycetota > Actinomycetes > Propionibacteriales > Nocardioidaceae > Nocardioides > Nocardioides fonticola. The sequence continues at coordinate 177,688 of NZ_BAAAZH010000006.1, forward strand.
AGCACCACCACCGGGCCGACCTCGGTGCGGGCGGCGACGACGAGCGTGCGGTCGGGCTGGGGGCTGTTCACGGGCGATGCACCTGTTCCTTGACGATGAGGAGGCGGTAGGGCCGGCCGTCGGGCGAGCGCCAGCAGTGCGGCACCCCGCCGGGGCAGGACGCCGAGTCGCCGACGCCGAGGGCCTCGACGAGGCCGCCGAGGTCGACCTCGACGATGCCGTCGAGCACGTAGAACCACTCGTGCTCGGCGTGCACCCACGCCGGCCCGAAGGCGGTGTTGTCGCCGCGCACCTCCAGGGAGCGGAAGGGGCTGCCGGCGTCGAGCAGCACCCGGGCCTCGGACTCGCCGCCGTAGGCGCCGCGGGCGCCCTCGGCCGCACGCAGCACCGACGGCGCGGCGTCGGCGGAGCCGGGCTCGGTGAAGGTGAGCAGCTCGACCTGGCTGGCGCCCAACGCATGCGCGATGCGCTCGAGGGAGGCCAGGCTCGGACGGGCCAGGCCGCGTTCGATCTGGCTGAGGAAGGGGTGGGAGAGGTCGGCGAGGCCGGCCAGCTGCACGAGCGTCAGGCCGCGTGCGCGGCGCAGCGCGCGGATGCGCTCGCCGACCCGATCGGTGCCGGTGGCATCGAGCACGGGCAGCATCGAGGTCGTCCCCGGCACCATCTGCAGGCCTCCTTCCGCCGGACCCGTCGGGGGTCCCGTCGGGGCCCGGCGGTCCGCACCCTAGGCCACATCCGGGGGCTCTCCGGGGCCCGGCGGGCAGCCGTAACCGCGGGGAAACCGAAGCGTCACGCCCAGCGAGATCTGGGCACCTAACGTCCCGAATGTTGAACACATCAACACTGCTCGACCGCTCCACCGACGTCCCGCCGACGCCCCGCCGACCACTCGCCGACCCTGCGCAGGAGGCCCCCACCGTGACCCCGGCACCACTGCCCCGCCGCCTCGAGGTGCTCCGCCGCGCCACCCTCCTCGACGGACGACTCGTCGACGTCGTCCTCGACGGACCCGTGGTGGCCGCGGTGCTGCCGGCCGGGTCCGCGCCCCCGGCGAGCGGCCCGGACGCCGAGCTCGACCTCACCGGCTTCACCGTGATGACGGCGCCGGCCGAGCCGCACGCGCACCTCGACAAGGCCGGCAGCTGGGACCTCATCGAGCCGCCCATGGGCGACCTCGGCCGGGCCGTGGAGTCGTGGGTCGCCTACGCGACCACCATGACCGAGGAGAGCATCGTCGAGCGGGCGCGGGCCATGGCGCTGCGGATGCTGGCCCAGGGCACCACCGCGATCCGCAGCCACGTCGACCTGTTGCGCGACGGCGACCCGCTGCGCGGTGTCCGGGCCCTGCTGCGGGTGCGCGCCGAGCTCGACGGACTGCTCGACCTGCAGTTGGTGGCGCTCGGCCACGAGTTCGTCAGCGACGCGGTCTACGAGGAGGCCCTCGACCTCGGCGTCGACCTCGTCGGCGGGGCTCCGCACATGGCCACCGAGCCGCTCCCCCAGCTGCATCGCCAACTCGACATCGCCGAGCGTCGCGGCGCGCCGGTCGACCTGCACACCGACGAGTCCCTCGACGGTCCGGTCACCATCGTCGAGCTCGCCAAGCGGGTGCGCGAATGGAGCCAGCCGGTGACCGCCGGGCACTGCGTGCGCCTGGGCACGATGCCGCCCGCCGAGCTCGCCGCCACGATCGCCGAGGTGCACGCCAGCGACCTGGGCATCGTCACCCTGCCGATCACCAACCTCTACCTCCAGGGCTGGGGGCACCCCACCTCGACCCCGCGCGGCCTCACCGCGATCCGCGCGCTCCTCGAGGCCGGGGTGCGGGTCGGCGCCGGTGCCGACAACGTGCGCGACCCGTTCAACCCGGTCGGGCGCGGCGACGCCCTCGAGACGGCGTCCCTGCTCGTCACCGCCGGCCACTGCACCCTGCACGAGGCGCTCACCCTCATCTCGGACGGCGCCCGCTCGGTCATGTCGCTTCCGCCGGCCGGCCCCCAGCCCGGCGCGGCCGCCGAGCTGCTCGCCGTCCGCGGCACCCGGCCGGGCGCGATCGTCGCCGAGGCCAGCGCCGACCGCTACGTCGTCCACGCCGGGCGCCTGGTCGCCCACAGCCGCGTCGAACAGCACGTGGCCCTCCCCCAGCACTCGCCCGCCACGTCCGCCGCATCCGCCCCGACCGCCCCGACCATCTCCGGAGGAGACCGATGACCATCACCGACCCCGCCCTGCCCGCTCTGCCCGCCGTCGACGCCGCCGCGGTGGCCGCGCTCGCCGCCGAGCTGCGCGAGCTCATCGGCGCCGACGCCGTCAGCGACGAGGACGCCGCCCTGGCGCGGGTCTCGGTCGACGGCTCGGAGATGTCGCCGGTCATCAAGGACCTCCTGCCGCTGGGCCGGGCCCAGCTGGTGGCCTACCCAGCCACCGCCGAGGAGATCGCGCTCGTGGTGGGGGCGGCGGTGCGCCACGGCGTCCCGGTCACCCCCCGCGGCAAGGGGACCGGCAACTACGGGCAGGCGATCCCGATGTCGGGCGGGCTCGTGCTCGACATGTCCAAGGCGCGCTCGATCGTCGAGGTCGGCGACGGCGTCATCACCGCCGACGCGGGCGCGACGATGATCGCGATGGAGCAGGCCGCCAACAAGACCGGCCAGCAGCTGCTGATGTTCCCCTCGACCGTGCAGTCGAGCATCGGCGGCTTCGTCTCCGGCGGCTCGGGCGGCACCGGCTCGATCAAGCACGGCATGCTGCACCACGGCTACGTCACCGCGCTCGACGTCGTCCACGCGGTGCCGGACGCCGCGCTGGTGCACCTCGAGGGCGAGGCCACCGAGCCCTACCTGCACAACTACGGCACCACCGGGATCATCGCCCGGGTCAGCGTGAAGCTCGAGCCGATCCAGCCGTGGGTGGCCTTCTACGCCAGCTTCGAGGACTTCCACGACGCCTTCGACCTCGTGCGCCCGATCGCCGCGCTCGACCCGACGCCGCGCCTGGTCTCCAGCGACGTCCCGACCGTCACCGCCGCGCTGCCCAGCGACCCCGAGGCGATGCCGGCCGGTCGGGCGAGCCTGCGCGCGATCCTGGACGCCGCCACCGTCGCCGAGGCGACCGCCATGGTCGAGGCCGCCGGCGGCCGGGTCGAGGCCGTGCGGGAGGGTCTGCAGCAGACGATGAAGCTCTCGACGATGAGCTACAACCACCCGGTGGAGTGGCTGATCCGCTCGACCTCCGAGCGGTACTTCCACGTCGAGGTCGGCGGGGCCGCGCTCATCGACCGCATCGACGAGGTGCACCAGGTCTACCCCGGCGCGATGCTGCACCTGGAGGGTCAGAACGGTCGCCCGATCGGCATGCTGGCCGCGCCGTACACCAGCGCCGAGGACGTCTGGGCCGGCTTCGACCGGCTCACCGAGCTCGGCGTCGGGTTCCACAACCCGCACCAGTGGTTCGTCGACTACGAGCCCGACCGCAGCCGGGCGCTCGCGGCCACCACCGACCCGCACGGGTTGCTCAACCCCGGCAAGCTGGTCACGCCGACCGTGCAGACCGCCGGGCCGGCCGAGGACATCACCCCCGTGCTGCCGTCGTGACGGCCGCGGTGACGACTGGCGTGACGCCCGATCCCTTCGAGCTGCTGGCGCAGTGGCTACCGGCCAACGACGCCCCCGAGCGGCCGCTGATGACGCTGGCCACCGTGTCGGCCGACGGGTGGCCGAACGCGCGCACCGTGCTGCTGAGCGAGTGGAGCGCCGAGGGGTTCGCCTTCCACACCGACGCCCGCTCCCGCAAGATCGCCGAGGTCGACGCGACCGGTCGGGCCGCACTGATGATCCCGCTGTTCTCGGAGGAGGCGTCGCGGCAGCTCGTCGTCCAGGGCACGGTGGAGGCCGTCGAGCCGGAGGAGGAGGCGACGGTTTTCGCTGCCCGCCCCGCCTACCTCCAGACGCTGGCCTGGCTCAACACCCCCGAGTTCGCGGCGCTGCCGGACGCCGAGCGCGTGGAGCGGTGGGCGTCGTTCCAGCGCGAGAACCCCGCACCCGCGCCACCGCAGACCTGGACCGGACGCCGCGTGCGCCCGCAGCGGCTCCTCTTCTGGACCGGCACGCCGGACACCGCGAGCCGCCGGGTGAGTTACACGCGGTCGGGCACGGGATGGACGGTGGAGATCCTTGCCGGCTGACCTCCCCCTCGCCACCTGCCCGAAGGCGATGACCTACGGACCGTGCGGCGGCGTCGAGCTCGACGGCACCTGCGAGGTCTCGCCCGACCCGTGCGTGTTCCTCGACATCGCCCCGGTGTCGTGGGGCGGCCCGGACGCCGTCGCGGTGCCCGACCAGCCCGGCGCAGCGGCGATGCGGGAGCTGATGGCGCAGCGGCCGATCGTCGTGGTCGACCTGCCGGCGGCCGCGCTGTCGACGTCCTCGATCACCGCGTGCGCCGACGTGCTCCGCGGTCGCGTGGACGCCGTCCTGGCCGGCGACAGCGGAGCCGCACGCGTGCAGTTCCCGCCCGCCTATCGCGCGCATCTGCTGCGCGCGGCCGGACTCCAGGTGTGGACCGGCATCAACAACCGCGACCGCAACCGGGTCGCGCTCGAGGGCGAGCTGGCCGCGCTCGCCGACGTCGGCGTGGGCGGCATCCACTGCGTCACCGGCGACCACACGAACACCGGACATCGGCCCGACGCGAAGCCGGTCTTCGACCTCGACAGCACCCGCACCGCCTCCCTCGCCCGCCGCTTCGGGCACCTGGTCTCGGTGGGCGAGGCGCCGTGCGCACCGCCGACCGAGGCGCGTCCGGGCCGGCTGTTGGAGAAGGAGCGGGCCGGCGCCGAGGTGTGCTTCGTCAACCACTGCGGCGGTGTGGCCGCGGTCGAGGGCTTCGTGTCCTCGGCGCGCGCCCTCGGCGTCGGCCTGGCGTTCATCGCGTGCGTGCCGATCGTGCTCGACGAGGGCTCGGCGGCGGTGATGGAGTCGTTCACGACCTCGCCGATGCCCGAGGGCTACCTCGCCTCGATCCTCGGCGCCGGCCCCGATCCGGCCGCCGTCCGCGCCGCCGGCATCGCGGCCGCCGTCGACCTGGCCCGTCGGATGCTCGACCTCGGTCTGGCCGGGGTGAACCTCTCGGGCGGCCCCGCCCCCGGGGGCGAGCTCGCCTACGCCGAGGCGGTCGCGGAAATCGCGGACCGGGTGTAGGGGGGACGGCGTCAAGAGTCACCGGCCGCCCGGTGACTCCTGCCATTGGTCAGGCAAGTCTTGCGTCCCAACCCGACAGACTCAGCTGACCAATCCCGGACTGGCGACCTCAGCTGCACCACTGGTCACACCAGACAGCGAAACTGCCTGGAATCGGGCCGATCCGGGCCGGAATCGGCCAGTTTCCCCGGCCGGCCGGGGAAACTGGCCGTCGCCGGAGCCCACCCCCCGAGACGGCTTGCATCCTTCTCAGCGACCTCTCAGGATGAGCCCAGCCGTGACGACGGGAGGGCGCGCGGACCCCACCCGATCAACCCCGGAGTCACCGTGCGCCGTCCTGCCCCCACCCCCTCCCGCCTGCTCGCCGCGAGCCTGGCCACCGGCCTGCTCGCCACCGTCGCGGCCGCTGCCCTCGCCGGGACGCCGGCCGACGCCGTCCCGACGCCTCTCGTCGAGCAGTCCGTCGCCACGAGCCCCGTCGCGAAGCCGCGCGACCTGCGCAGCGTCATGTACGTCGGCAACAACTGGGCCGGCACCGCCTCCATCGTCGACGCCGACACCCTCACGGTGCTCAAGGCAGGCATCGACCTCATCCCCGACCAGCAGCAGGAGCTGGCCGACATCACGGCCGACCCGGCCAAGCTGGCGTTCTTCCTCTTCATCCAGCAGGGCCCCGGCGAGGGCCACAACCAGTACGTCGACGACATGTTCACCACGAACGACGGCCGCTACCTCGCCGTCAGCCGTCCGAGCTTCGCGGACGTCGTGTGGATCGACGTCGCGAAGGCCACGGCCGGTCGGGCCGACTCGATCGTCCATGAGGAGCAGATGGACGGCTACCGCACCGACCACATGGGCCTCTCCCCCGATGGACGCCGGCTGCTGGTCTCGGACTCCACCGAGCGCGCCGTCCACGAGTACTCCATGGTCGAGGAGACCCTGGCCGACGGCACCCGCGTCACGATGGGCCAGCGGCTGCGCACCTTCGAGTCCGGCGAGACGCCGCACGAGTCGAACTTCTCCGCAGACGGCACGAAGGTCTTCCACGCCTCGATCGGCCGGGTCTACACGCCCGGCGACGAGCTGCACTCCGGCCCGGTGAAGATCGGGCCGCTGCACGACGCGATCAAGGGCGACCGGTGGTTCGAGATCGTCCGCGCCCGCGACCTGAAGATCCTGCAGCGCTGGGACATGGGCCAGGAGCTGGCCGAGGCGGGCCATCCCGGCATGTCCTCGGCGGTGCGGCCGATGGCGATCGCGCCGGGCGAGCGGTTCATCTACTTCCAGGTTTCCTACTTCCACGGCATCGTCGAGTTCGACACCCGCGCCACGGACCTCGACGGCGCCGTCACCTACAGCACCGGCGATGTGCCCGAGCCGCGCCGGGGCGCCGTCACCCGCCTCATCGACCTGCCCAACCGCGTGCCCCGGCTGCCGTTGACCCAGTACGTCAACGACTCCGCCCACCACGGCCTCTCGATCGACTCCCGCGGCCGCACGCTGTGCGTCGCCGGCACGATGGACGACTACGCCGCGCTCGTCGATCGCCGCACCGGCAAGGCGCGCTTCTTCGACGAGACCACGACCGGCCACACCTACCTCAAGCCGTACTGGACCACCGAGGGCCCGAACGACACCTGCTGGATCTCCCTGTCGGGCTCGGACGCCGTCGCCGTGCTCGACCCGCGCACCGGCGAGGAGCTCGCCTACCTGCCCGTCGGCGACCACCCCCAGCGCGTGCGCCACGGGTGGGTGCCCGAGCAGCTGGTCGCCTCCTGGAAGGGCGACGTCGGAACCCCGCCCACCGAGGCCGACTCCGTGCCGGCCGCTCTGCCGCTGCAGACCGAGTCGGAGCTGTCGGGTCAGCTCTTCACCGTGGTCGGCGAGAACACGCCGTCCCTCGACGACCTGCCGGTGGCGCTGCGGTTCTGGTGAGCCGCTCCCGCGGTGGGCCGGCGACCTCAGACGCGGCGCGAGCGCGACAGCAGCTGCAGGGCGAGGAAGAGCACCGCGCCGCCCGCGAGCAGGGTCGGGACGGCACCGGGCGAGGAGGTTGAGCGGCCCACCGCGTAGAGGACACCCGCGACGACGGCCGCCGCGATGCCGCCGATGACCGAGACGGCGGCCGACGACGGTCGCGGCACCAGCGGCCGCGCGCTGTGGACGTCTGCGGGCAGGTCGACCCCGAGCCGGTAGTGGCCGATCAGCAGCAGCGCGATCGTCAGCGCCATCCCAGCGACCAGTCCGGCGACCGACTCCGATGCGCCCGGACCGCGACCCGACGCCGGCCAGGCGATCACCGCGCCCAGTACCGCGACCAGGGCCAGCACGAGGAGGGTCACACGGTGACGGCGCACGGTCATGGGCCCATCATGCCCGGCGGCGAGGCCCCGGCGTCCAGATGACGGGAGGACTTCTCAGGGAAAACTTGCACTGGGCGGGCGACGTTTCCCCTGAGAAGTGCAGGAATCACCGCGCGGTTCCTGGGGGTGAGTGCAACACCGGCCGAGTGAGGGGTGTGTTGCATGTCGGGTCTGGTGTTCTCGTG
>NZ_BAAAZH010000007.1:0-25532 GCF_039536805.1 Nocardioides fonticola
TCAGAGGTCATCACCGACCTCCTGTTGCACTGACCGCCCGAAAGCGCCCCGGCTGACCGGGGAAACCTGCAGCCGGCAGCCGGCACGAGAAGACCCGGCCCGACTCCCCGAGGGGGCCGGGCCGGGCCGGGGGGACGTGGGTGCGACGTCCCCCGTCTCAGAGGGCCGCGGTGGCGGCCGCGGACACGGTCGTGGCACCGGGCTCGGGTGAGAGCCAGAGGGTGCTGCCGGTGTCCAACCCGAGGCTGCGGGCGTGGGTGCGGGTCATGACGACGAGGGTCTCCCCGTCGGGGGTGTCGACGGTGACGCGCACCTCGAAGCCGACCCGGAGCACGCGCGAGACGGTGCCCTGGACGGCGCCGGGCACGGGCGAGGTCGACACGAGGATGTCGTGCGGCCGCAGCATGACCGGCCCGAGGCGGGTGATCTCGCCGAGGAAGCCCATGACGAAGTCGTTGGCCGGCTCGTCGTAGAGCTGGTCGGGCGAGCCGACCTGCTCGACCCGGCCGTTGTTGATGACCACGATCTCGTCGGCGACCTCGAGGGCCTCCTCCTGGTCGTGGGTCACGAACACCGTCGTCACGTGCACCTCGTCGTGCAGGCGCCGCAGCCAGTCGCGCAGCTCCTTGCGGACCTTCGCGTCGAGGGCGCCGAACGGCTCGTCGAGCAGCAGGACGCTCGGCTCGACCGCCAGCGCCCGCGCCAGCGCCATGCGCTGGCGCTGGCCGCCGGAGAGCTGGGCGGGCAGCCGCCCGGCGAACTGCGAGAGGTGCACGAGCTTGAGCAGCTCGTCGACCTTCTCGGCGATCTCGGCCTTCGGGCGCTTGCGGATCTCCAGGCCGAAGGCGACGTTCTTGGCCACCGTCATGTGCTTGAAGACCGCGTAGTGCTGGAAGACGAACCCGACGTTGCGCTTCTGCGGCGGCAGGTGGGTGGCCTCGGTGCCCTCGATCGTCACCGTGCCGGAGTCGGCGGTGTCGAGTCCGGCGATGATGCGCAGCAGCGTGGACTTGCCGCCGCCGGAGGGACCCAGCAGTGCGGTGAGCTGACCGGTGGGCAGCGAGACGTTCACATCGTGCAGGGCGACGAAGTCGCCGAAGGACTTGTTGAGCCCCTTGACCTCGATACTCATCGAAGATCCCTCACTTCTCGTTCTTGGGACGCAGGAAGGCGACGACCAGCAGGCAGGCGACGCTGACCAGGATCAGCAGGAAGGCGATCGCGTACGCCTGGTCCTGCTGGAAGTTCTGGTACTTCGCCTCGACCAGCAGGGTCGCGGTCTGGGTCTCGTTCGTGATGTTGCCGGAGACGACCTTCACCGCGCCGAACTCGCCGACGGCACGGCCGAGGCTGAGGACGACGCCGTAGATGACGGCCCACTTGATGCTCGGCAGGGTGATGCGCCAGAAGGTCTGCGGCGCGCTGGCCCCGAGGCTGCGGGCGGCCTGCTCCTGGTCGTCGCCGATCTCGGTGAGGGTCGGCACGACCTCGCGGATCACCAGCGGCAGAGCCACGAAGCAGGTCGCCATGATCATGCCGGGGGTGGCGAAGATGATCTGGAGCCCTCCATCCTCCAGCGCCGGGCCGACCAGGCCGTCGCGGCCGTTGTAGGCGAGGACCAGCGCCAGACCGACCACCACCGGCGAGACCGAGAGCGGCAGGTCGACGAGCGCCGAGAGCACCCGCTTGCCGGGGAACTCGAAGCGCACCAACAGGATCGAGATCGTGACGCCGAAGACGAGGTTGATCACGACCGCCCAGCCGGCGACGACCGCCGTCAGCTGGAGGGCGCCGACGACCTTCTCGTCGGAGAGGGCGTCGGTGAGGTTCGTCAGGCCGTTGCTGAAGGTGCGGCGCACCAGCAGGCCCACCGGCCAGGCCACCAGGAAGAACACGTAGGTGACGGCGATCAGGCGCAGCAGCCAGGTCGTCGGCTTGGAGACGGTGACGGTCCTAGCCACGGCGCGCCACCCGCCTCTGGACGATGTCGAGCAGCACGATCACCAGCAGCGCGACGGCGAGCATCACCGAGGCGAGCGCCGCGGCCGAGGCGTTGTTGCCGTTCTCGATGAAGGTGAGCACGCGCACGGAGACGACCTCGGTGCTGTACGGCTTGTTGCCGCTCAGCAGCACCAGCGAGCCGTACTCCGAGATCGCCCGGGCGAAGGACAGCGCGGCGCCCGCGGTGATGGCGGGGGTCAGCGCCGGCAGGATGATCCGCCGGAAGATGACACCGCGACCGGCACCCAGGGACGCCGCCGCCTCCTCGACGTCGGTGTCGAGCTCCTCCAGCACCGGCTGCACCGTGCGGACGATGAAGGGCAGCGTCACGAACGCCAGGGCCAGGAACACGGCGTAGCGGGTGAACGCCGCGTGGACGCCGATCGGGCTCTGCGGGCCGTAGAGGGAGAGCAGCACCAGGCCGGCCACGATGGTGGGCAGGGCGAAGGGGATGTCGATGACGACGTTGAGCAGTCCCTTGCCCCAGAAGGAGTCGCGCACCAGCACCCAGGCGATGATCGTGCCGACGAGCACGTTCACCAGGGTGACCAGGGCGGACTGTCCGACGGTCAGGGTGACCGCCGCCCAGGTCTGGTCGTTGCGCAGGACGTCGAGGTAGCGGCTCAGGCCGTTCTCACCCGCGGTCGCCACGACGGCGGCCAGGGGCAGGAGCACGAGGATGCTGAACCACACCATGGCCAGGCCGAGCCCGAGGCCCGATCCGGCGGTGAGGGTGTTGCGCGGGGTCGTACGGCGGACGCGCCGCGGCCGGCGTCCCGAGGGGGACGCCGGCGCGGTCGCGTTCTCGACCCCGGCGAGGCCGGGGCCGGCCATCACTCGTCGCCGGTCTTGCCGGTCGACTGCTGCAGCTCGGTGATGATGCCCAGCGGGTTGCCGTCCTCGCCGTCACCGAAGAACTTGTCGGCCGCCTCGCCCCAGCCACCGAAGGTGTCGTCGATGGTGAAGAGCTTCGCCGGCGTCGGGAACGGGTCGGCCGGGTCGTTGGCGCCCTGCACGTCACCCACGTCGACCCCGTCGATGACCGGACGGAAGCCGGACTGCGCGTAGTCGGCCTGGGCCTCGGGGCTGGTCATGAACTCCAGGAACGACTTCGCGGCGTCCGAGGCGTCGACGGTGACCGCGGCCGGGTTCTGGATGAGCAGGGTGTCGTCGGGGACGATGTAGTCGATGTCGGCGCCGCTCTGACGCGCGAGGATCGCCTCGTTCTCGTACGAGAGCAGGACGTCGCCCGACCCGTCGGTGAAGGCGGTGGTGGCCTCGCGACCCGAGCCCGGCAGCGCGATGGTGTTGCCCAGGAGCTTGGTGACGAAGTCCTTGGCCTCGGCCTCGGAGCCGCCGTTGCCGACGATGTGCGCCCAGGCGGCCAGGATGTTCCAGCGCGCGGAGCCCGACGAACCCGGGTTCGGGGTGATGATCTTCACGCCCGGCTTGATCAGGTCGTCCCAGCCGGTGATGCCCAGCGGGTTGCCCTTGCGCACCACGAGGACGACGACCGAGGAGGTCGCGATGCCGTCGGTGGCGTTGTCCTTCCAGTCCTTGGCCACCAGGCCCTCGTCGACCAGACGCGTGATGTCGGTCTCGAGGGAGTAGTGGACGACGTCGGCGGCAGCACCGGCCGCGACGGCGCGGCTCTGGTCGCCGGAGGCGCCGTAGGAGGTCTTGAACTCGACGTCCTTGCCGGCGTCGGTCTTCTCGAAGTCGGCGAAGACGGGCTCGTTGGCCGCCTCCATGACCGAGAACGCGTTGACGTTGATGGCCTGGGCGTCGCTCGAGCCACCCGAGCACCCGGTGAGCGCCAGAACGCCGACGGCGGCGAGCGCCGCAGCGGACTTCAGCTTCTTCATGGTTGCACCACTTTCCTGCCCCGCACCCGGGACTTACGGGTCGAGACCGATCGAACAGAGCGACTCGACTTGTTCAGCAATGTCGCGCAGATTAATGGACTTGAGCGCTCCAGGGCGAATCGACCCTCCCCTCGGCGGATCCGTGCACAGCGGACCGCCGGCGCTACCCCGGCGACACCCGGCGAACGGCCGACCCGGACGGCTGTCCGGATGACGGATCGGCTCCGGTCGACTCCGGGGCCGACCTACAGTGGACAGTCGGCCGCCCCACGGCCGCCGCTGCGCCTGAAACTGCAACACGTTCCAGTTATCGGCGAGCGCCAGTAGCATCCCCGGGACGGGCGTCTGCCCGTCCTCGCAGCGCCGTCCCACACGGCACGCAGAACCGAGGAGACAGGTGTCCAAGCAGGTCAAGCAGCTCGACCGGGTGATCATCCGCTTCGCGGGCGACTCCGGCGACGGCATGCAGCTGACGGGTGACCGGTTCACCCAGGAGTCCGCGGTCTTCGGCAACGACCTCGTCACGCTGCCGAACTTCCCGGCCGAGATCCGCGCCCCCCAGGGCACGATCCCCGGCGTCTCCTCCTTCCAGGTCCACTTCGCCGACCACGACATCCTCACCGCGGGCGACGCGCCCGACGTCCTGGTGGCGATGAACCCGGCGGCCCTGAAGGCCAACCTCGGCGACCTGCCCAAGGGCGCCACGATCATCGTCGACACCCACGACTTCTCCGCCCGCAACCTGCAGAAGGCCGGGTACGAGGCGAACCCGCTGGACTCCCTCGGTGACGCCGGCTCGATCCTCGGCGAGTTCGCCGTGCACCCCATCGACCTCACCGGCATGACGGTCGAGGCCGTCAAGGAGTTCGGGCTCTCCCGCAAGGACGCCGCCCGCGCGAAGAACATGTTCGCCCTCGGCCTGCTCTCCTGGATGTACGGGCGCCCGACCGAGCCGACCGAGGCGTTCCTCTCCAAGCGGTTCGCCAAGGTGCCCGACATCCGCGACGCCAACATCACGGCCTTCAAGTCGGGCTGGAACTTCGGCGAGACCACCGAGACCTTCGCGGTGCAGTACGAGGTGAAGCCGGCCCCGATGGCGCCGGGCACCTACCGCAACATCACCGGCAACCTCGCCCTGGCCTACGGCCTGGTGGCGGCCGGTGTCCAGTCGGAGCTGCCGGTCTTCCTCGGCTCCTACCCGATCACGCCGGCCTCCGACATCCTCCACGAGCTGAGCAAGCACAAGGCGTTCGGCGTCACGACCTTCCAGGCCGAGGACGAGATCGCCGGCATCGGCTCCGCGCTCGGCGCGGCCTTCGCCGGCCAGCTCGCCGTCACCACCACCTCCGGCCCCGGTGTCGCGCTGAAGTCGGAGACCATCGGCCTCGCGGTGATGACCGAGCTGCCGCTGGTCATCGTCAACGTCCAGCGCGGCGGCCCCTCCACCGGTCTGCCCACCAAGACCGAGCAGGCCGACCTGCTCCAGGCGATGTTCGGCCGCAACGGCGAGGCGCCGGTGCCGGTCGTCGCGCCGCAGTCGCCCGGCGACTGCTTCGACGCCGCGCTGGAGGCCGCGCGCATCGCCGTCACCTACCGCACCCCGGTGTTCCTGCTCTCCGACGGCTACCTGGCCAACGGCTCGGAGCCGTGGCGCATCCCGGAGCTCTCCGAGCTGCCCGTCATCGAGCCGGGCTTCGCAGCCCCCCGCGAGCAGGACGACGCCGCCTTCCGCCCCTACGACCGCGACCCCGAGACCCTGGCCCGCCCGTGGGCGATCCCGGGCACGCCGGGCCTCGAGCACCGCATCGGCGGCCTGGAGAAGGGCGACGGCCACGGCAACATCTCCTACGACCCCGCCAACCACGACCTCATGGTCCGTACCCGGCAGGCCAAGATCGACCGCATCGCCGAGTCGCTGCCGCCGCTGGTCGTCGACGACCCGAGCGGCGAGGCCAAGGTGCTGGTGATCGGCTGGGGCTCGACCTACGGCCCCATCGGCGCCGGCGTCCGCCGGGTGCGCAAGGCCGGCTTCAACGTCGCCCAGGTGCACCTGCGCCACCTCAACCCGTTCCCGAAGGACCTCGGCGAGATCCTCAAGGGCTACGACAAGGTGCTCGTGCCCGAGATGAACCTCGGCCAGCTCTCGATGCTGCTGCGCGCGAAGTACCTCGTCGACGCCCAGGGCTACAACCAGGTGCGCGGCCTGCCGCTGAAGGCCGCCGACCTCGCCCAGGCCATCGGCGAGCTCGTCGCCCAGGCCGAGGGCGTCACCGTCGACCTCACCCCCGCGACCGAGAAGGAGTCCGCACGATGACCGCCATCGACCTGGGGGTGCCCGGGCTGCGTTCCGGCGTCGAGCTCGTCCCGACCGCCGACGGCCCGCAGAGCGCCAAGGAGTACTCCAGCGACCAGGAGGTGCGCTGGTGCCCCGGGTGCGGCGACTACGCCGTCCTCAAGGCCGTGCAGTCCTTCCTGCCCGACCTCGGCCTGCGCCGCGAGAACATCGTGTTCGTCTCGGGCATCGGCTGCTCCAGCCGCTTCCCGTACTACCTCGACACCTACGGCATGCACTCGATCCACGGCCGTGCGCCGTCGATCGCGACCGGCCTGGCCACCGCCCGCGAGGACCTCTCGGTCTGGGTCGTCACCGGTGACGGCGACGCGCTCTCGATCGGCGGCAACCACCTGATCCACGCGCTGCGCCGCAACGTCAACATGACGATCCTGCTGTTCAACAACCGCATCTACGGCCTCACCAAGGGCCAGTACTCCCCGACCTCCGAGGCCGGCAAGATCACCAAGTCGACCCCGATGGGCTCGGTCGACCACCCGTTCAACCCGATCTCGCTCGCGCTCGGCGCCGAGGGCACCTTCGTGGCCCGCACCGTCGACTCCGACCGCAAGCACCTCACTTCGGTGCTGGCCGCCGCGGCCGCCCACCGCGGCACCTCGCTGGTCGAGATCTACCAGAACTGCCCGATCTTCAACGACGGCGCCTTCGACGCCATCAAGGACGCCGACACCAAGGCCGACGCGATCATCCCGCTCGTCCACGGTGAGCCGATCCGCTTCGGCGCCGAGGGCGCTCGCGGACTGGTGCGCGACCAGGCCACCGGCGGGGTGAAGGTCGTCGACGTCGCCGACGTCGGCGAGTCGGCGCTGCTGGTGCACGACGCCCACAACCCCGACCCGACCACCGCGTTCGCCATCAGCCGGCTCACCGACGCCGGGGTGCTCCACCAGGCCCCGATCGGCATCTTCCGGCAGGTCGAGCGGCCGACCTACGACGACCAGGCCCGCGCCCAGGTCGCCTCGGCCACGTCGGCGGCGAGCGGCGACGCGCGCGAGCGGCTGGCCGGCCTCATCGGCGGCGGCGACACCTGGACCGTGGTCTGACCCGTCCGACGCTCCGCACCGGGGCCCCGAGGCATCGCCTCGGGGCCCTGGTCGTTCCCGGGGTCGTTCCCCGGGTCGTTCCCGGGGTCGTTCCCACGCCGTCCCAGGCCGTAGGGTCGCGGCGTGGGTGAGTCACGACGCGGGGTGCTGCTGGGCGTCGCCGCCTACGTCATGTGGGGCGCCTTCCCGCTCTACTTCCCGCTGCTCGAGCCGGCCGGCGCGATCGAGGTGCTCGCCCACCGCGTGCTGTGGTCGCTGATCACGATGTGGCTCATCGTCGCGATCGGTCGCCGTACGGCCGCCGTCCGCGCGGTGGTCGCCGATCGGCGCACCCGGCTGCTCCTGCTCGGGGCCGCGGTCACCATCACCTCGAACTGGGGCACCTACATCTACGGCGTCACCCACGACCACGTCGTCGAGACCGCGCTGGGCTACTTCATCAACCCGCTGGTCACGGTCCTGCTCGGCGTGATCGTGCTGCGCGAGCGGTTGCGCCTCCTCCAGTGGGCGGCCCTCGGCATCGCCGCCGTCGCGGTGCTGGTCCTGGCCGTCGACTACGGCCACCCGCCGTGGATCGCGCTGGTGCTCGCGTTCTCCTTCGGCACCTACGGACTGGCCAAGAAGTCGGCCGGCGTCGGCGCCATCGAGAGCCTCACCGTGGAGACCTCGTTCCTGGCTCCCCTCGCGATCGGCTATCTCGCGGTCCTGGCGGCCGGCGGTTCCTCGACCTTCGGCACCGAGGGCACCGGTCATGCGCTGCTGCTGGCCTCGGCGGGCGTGGTCACCGCGGTCCCGCTGATGTGCTTCGGCGCGGCCGCCACACGCGTGCCGCTGGTGACCCTCGGACTGTTGCAGTACCTCGCCCCGATCCTGCAGTTCCTGCTCGGCATCACGTGGTTCCACGAGACGATGCCGACCGGCCGCTGGATCGGCTTCGCGCTCGTGTGGGCGGCGCTCGTGCTCTTCACCGTCGAGGCCGTGCGGCATCAGCGCCGGTCCGTCGAGCTCGGCGTCGGGGCCTCGACCGCGGCCTGAGACCTCCGGCGCCGGCCAGCGGCTCCGGCAGCGGCTCCGGCAGCGGCTCAGGCGGTGCGGAGCGCCACGAGGTCGGCGAAGGCTTCGAGGGCGGCACGCACCGGACCCTCGGGCAGGACGCCGAGCAGCGCCTTGGCGCGCTGGGCCTCACCGACGACGTAGCTGCGGGCCTGGTCCATCGCGGGGTGCTTGCGCAGCAGGTCGAGGGCCTCGGCGTGCAGGTCGTCGTCGACCAGCGGAGCGCCGAGCAGCTCCAGCAGCCGGGCATCGGCGGGGTCGCTGGAGGCCTGCGCCATGAGCACCGGCAGCGTCGGCACGCCCTCGCGGAGGTCGGTGCCGGGCGTCTTGCCCGACTCGTCGCTCTCGGAGGCGATGTCGAGGATGTCGTCGGAGAGCTGGAACGCGGCGCCGACGATCTCGCCGTAGGCGGCCAGGGCCTCCTCGATCTCCGGGCCCGCACCGCTGAACCGGGCGCCGTAGCGGGCCGAGGTGGCGATCAGCGAGCCGGTCTTGCCCGCCACGACCTCCAGGTAGTGGGCGAGCGGGTCCTCCCCCGGGCCGGGCTTGACCGTCTCGAGGATCTGGCCCTCGACGAGCCGGGTGAAGGTCTGGGCCTGGATGCGCACCGCGTCGGCGCCGAGCTCGGCGGTGAGCTCGGAGGAGCGGGCGAAGAGGAAGTCGCCGGTGAGGATCGCGACCAGGTTGTCGTAGCGGGAGTTCGCCGAGTCGGCGCCGCGGCGCAGGGCGGCCTCGTCCATGACGTCGTCGTGGTAGAGCGAGCCGAGATGGGTGATCTCCACGACGCAGGCGGCGGTGAGCACCTCGGGGGCGTCGGGCCGGGGGCCGGCCTCGGCCGCGAGCAGCACCAGCAGCGGACGGAACCGCTTGCCGCCGGCGGCGAGCAGGTGGCTGGCGGCCTCGCTGACGTAGGCCGTACGACCCCGCACGTGGCCCGCGAGAGCGTCCTCGACCAGCGCCATCCGGCTCCGGAGCCGCTCGGCCAGGGCCTCGTCGGTGACGGGGAGGGCGAGGGCGACGGACTGCGGGGAGCTCACCTGACGAATTGTCCCGCATGGGCGGCGAGATCGAGAACCGGGCCGGGCACGATGCCCAGGACGACGGTGCCGAGCAGGCCGACCGCGATGGTCGCCGAGGTGAGCAACGAGGGCCGGGTGACGGTGGCGATGTCGGCGTCGGCCGCCGGCTCGACGAAGAACATCACCCGGATCTGGCGCACGTAGAAGAACACCGCCACGATGCTCGACCCGATCGCCACCAGGACGACGGGCCACGCACCGGCCGACATGGCGACGGTGAACACGGCCCACTTGCCGACGAAGCCGGCCGTCAGCGGGATGCCGGCCATCGAGAGCAGGAAGAACGCGAACGCACCGGCGACCAAAGGCGAACGGCGTCCGAGACCCGCCCAGCGGGCGATCGAGTTCGACTCGCCCGAGGCGTCGCGCACCAGGCTCACGATCGCGAAGGCACCGAGCATCGCGAAACCGTAGGTGGTCAGGTAGAAGAGCACGGCCTGGAGCGAGGTGACCTGCCCCTTCGCCAGCTCGCTGAAGGGCTGGGCGCCGAGCACGCCGGTGAGCAGGAAGCCGGTGTGCGCGATCGAGGAGTAGGCCAGCATGCGCTTGACGTCGGTCTGGGCGATCGCGAGGACGGCGCCGACGACCATCGAGAGGATCGCGACGATCCACAGCATCGGCTGCCAGGTCCAGCGGTCGGCGCCGAAGCCGACGTAGAGCAGGCGCAGGATCGCGCCGAAGGCCGCGATCTTGGTGCCGGCCGACATGAAGGCGGTGACCGCGGTCGGCGCGCCCTGGTAGACGTCGGGGGTCCAGGCCTGGAACGGGACGGCACCGACCTTGAAGAACAGCCCGACGCACAGCATGCCGAGACCGATGACCAGCAGGGCGCGGTTGTCGGAGTCGTTGCGGATCGCTGCATCGATGGCAGCGAGCTGCATCGAGCCGGCGTAGCCGTAGATGAGCGCGAGCCCGTAGAGGAAGAACGCCGAGGAGAACGCGCCGAGGAGGAAGTACTTCATCGCCGCCTCCTGGCTCAGCAGCCGGCGCCGACGCGCCAGACCGCACAGCAGGTAGAGCGGGAGGCTCAGCACCTCCAGCGCGACGAACATCGTGAGCAGGTCGTCGGCCGCGGGGAAGAGCATCATGCCGCCCACCGCGAAGAGCAGCAGCGGGAAGATCTCGGTGTGCTCGAGGTCCTGGGTGGCCTTCTCGGCCTCGGTGCCCGGCACGGTGGCGGCCTGGCCGGCGAAGGCCGAGACCCCGCCGTCGAGACGACGCTCGGCGAACAGCAGCGCACCGCCGATGGCGAAGATCAGGATGAGGCCCCAGAAGAAGACCGCCGGGCCGTCGACGGCGACCGAGCCCATGGCCCCGACGATGCCGCGACCGCCGCCCTCGGACGTCGGGCCGCCGACGGGGTCGAGCCCGCGGGCGACGACGATCGTGCCGACCAGGGCCGCCACGAGGGCGCCCAGGGTGAGGCCGAGCTGCGGGAGGAGCCGGCGACCGCGCGGGAGGAACGCCTCGAGGGCGACCCCGACGCAGGCGGCGCCGAGGACGAGCATGAGCGGCCAGAGCTGCGCGTACTCGATCGTGGGCTTGGTGAACTCCATCAGTTGTTCTCCTCCGCCTGGTCGTGGCCGGCCTCGTAGATCGCGGGATCGACCGACGGCGCGTCGTCGGTGACCCCGACGTGCTGCATGAGGTCGCTGACGTAGGGGTTGCTGGCCTCGAAGAGCGGCCTGGGGTAGAAGCCCAGACCGATCAGCAGCGCGACGAGCGGGACGACGGCCGCGATCTCGCGGACGCCGAGGTCGCGCACCTCGCCGGCGTCCTCACGCGGTGGGCCGGTCATGATGCGCTGGTAGGCCCACAGCACGTAGATGGCCGCGAGCACGATGCCCGACACCGCGACCGCGCCGACCCACCAGTGCTGGTCGAAGGCCGCGATGATCACCAGCAGCTCGGAGATGAAGGGGCTCAGGCCGGGCAGCGACAGCGTGGCCAGACCGGCGACCAGCAACACGCCGGCGAGCACTGGCGTCGCCTTCTCGAAGCCGCCCATCTCGCTGATGAGCGTGGTGCCGCGACGGCGGATGAGGTAGCCCGCGACGATGAACAGCGCGGCGGTGCCGATGCCGTGGTTGACCATGTAGAGGATCGCCCCGGACTGGCCCTGGCTGCTGAAGGCGAAGATGCCGAGGGTGATGAACCCGAAGTGGCTCAGCGAGGTCAGGCCGATGAGCCGCAGCACGTCGTCCTGACCGATCGCCAGCAGCGCGCCGTACACGATCGAGATCAGGGCGAGGGTGACCACGACCGGGGTCGCCCACTGCGAGGCCTCGGGGAAGAGCCCCAGGCAGAAGCGCAGCATGCCGTAGGTGCCGATCTTGTCGAGCACGCAGACGAGCAGGACGCTCGTGCCGGGCGTGGCCCGCTGGGTGGTGTCGGCCAACCAGGTGTGCACCGGGAACAGCGGCGCCTTCACGGCGAAGGCGATGAAGAAGGCGACGAACAGCCAGCGGCCCGCCTCGCGGTCGATCGGCAGGTTGGCCAGATCGGAGACGAGGTAGCTCGGGGTGCCGTTCTGCGCCGAGACGACGTAGAGCCCGATGACGCCGGCGAGCAGCACGAGGCCGCCGCCGAGCTGGTACATGAGGAACTTCAGGGCGGCGAAGCCGCGGTCGCCGTGGCCGAAGGAGCCGATGAGGAAGTACGCCGGGATCAGCGTGGCCTCGAAGACGACGTAGAAGAGGAACACGTCGCTGGCCGCGAACACCGCGAGCGAGAGACCCTCCAGCGCCAGGGCCCAGGCCACGAAGGTGGCCGTGGTGCCCAAGGAGTCGCCCTCGCGCTCGGCGATGTGGTCGGCGTCGTGCCAGGAGGCGAGCAGCACGATCGGCACGAGGACGACGGTGAGCAGCACCATCAGCAGGCTCAGGCCGTCGACACCGAGCGCGTAGTGGACGCCCAGGGCCTCGATCCAGGTGTGGGTCTCGGTGAACTGCAGACCGCCGTCGGTCTCGTACTGCGCGGCCATGACGACGCCGAGCACGAGCGCGATGCCGGAGAACAGCAGGCCGAGCTGCTTGATCGCCGCCGCCGACGCGACACCGAGGCGGGGTGCCGCGGCGGTGACCACCGCCCCGACGAGCGGCACGGCGACCGCCGTGGTCAGGATCGGGAAGCTCACGAGAAGTTCACCACCAGGAGGGCCACGACCACGACGAGCGAGCCGCCGAGGATCGAGGCCGCGTAGGAGCGGACGTAGCCGGTCTGGGCCCGGCGCAGGAGCCCTCCGAGACCGCCGACGAGCACCGGACCGCCGGTCAGGGTGCGGTCGACGACGACGCCGTCGGTGCGCAGCACCGCACCGACGAGGGCCGTGCCCGGCCGGACGACGACGGCGTCGTTGATCGCGTCGCCGTACAGGTCGGCGCGGGCCGCCCGGGTGGCGAAGGAGACGTCCTCCGCGGCGGTGTCGGGGATCGGGCGCTGCCCGAAGAGCATCCAGGCGATGCCGACGCCGACCGCGACGACGAGGACGGCGATCGCGGTGATCGCCAGCGCCGGGATCGGCGGCTCCTCGTGGGCGTGGGTACCGACGACCGGGGCGAGCCAGTCGACGATCCAGTCGCCGGCGAGCAGGACGCCGCCGAGCACCGAGAGCGCGGCCAGCACGATGAGCGGACCGGTCATGACCTTCGGCGACTCGTGCGGGTGGACGCCGGGCTGCCAGCGCTTCTGGCCCACGAAGGTCATCAGCATGAGGCGGGTCATGTAGAAGCCGGTGACGCCGGCGCCGAGGAGCGCGCACAGGCCGACGATCCAGTTCTCGGTCAGCGCGGTCTCGATGATCTTGTCCTTCGACCAGAAGCCGGAGAAGCCGGGGAACCCGATGATCGCCAGGTAGCCCATCGCGAAGGTGAGGAAGGTGACCGGCATCGCGGTGCGCACGGCGCCGTAGTGGCGCATGTTCACGTCGTCGTCCATGCCGTGCATGACCGAGCCGGCACCGAGGAACATGTTGGCCTTGAAGAAGCCGTGGGTGATGAGGTGGAAGATCGCGAAGGCGTAGCCCGCGACGCCGAGGCCGGCGCCGAGCATCATGTAGCCGATCTGGCTCATCGTGGAGCCGGCGAGCGCCTTCTTGATGTCGTCCTTCGCGCAGCCGATGACCGCACCCCACAGGAGTGTCACGGTGGCGACCACGACCACGACGGTCTGGGCGTCGGGTGCCCGCTCGAAGATGAAGTTCGAGCGGACGACGAGGTAGACGCCGGCGGTGACCATGGTGGCGGCGTGGATGAGCGCCGAGACCGGGGTCGGACCCTCCATCGCGTCAAGCAGCCAGGCCTGGAGCGGCACCTGCGCGGACTTGCCGCACGCGCCGAGCAGCAGCAGGACGCCGATCGCGGTGAGCGTCTTCTCCGAGGCACCGCCCGCGAGCGCGCTGACCTCGGTGAAGCTCGTGGTGGAGAAGGTCGTGAACATCAGCGCGATGCCGAGGCTCAGACCGATGTCGCCGACACGGTTGATGACGAAGGCCTTCTTGGCCGCGGCGGCCGCGGAGTGCTTGTGCTGCCAGAAGCCGATGAGCAGGTAGGACGCCAGGCCGACGCCCTCCCAGCCGAGGAACACGCCGAGGTAGTTCTCGGCGAGCACCAGCATGAGCATCGCGGCGACGAAGAGGTTGAGGTAGGCGAAGAAGCGGCGACGGCGCTCGTCGTGCTCCATGTAGCCGATCGAGTAGACGTGGATGAGCGATCCGACGCCGGTGATCAGCAGCAGGAACAGCGCCGAGAGCGGGTCGTAGAGCAGGTCCATGCCGACGTGCAGGCTGCCGACGTCGACCCAGTTCCACAGGTGCTGGACGTACTGGCGCTCGCCCTCCTCCTTGCCGGCGGCCGAGACGAACATCGCCAGGCTGATGATGAAGGAGCCGATCGGCATCGCGGTGGCCAGCAGGTGCCCCCACGGGTCGGTGCGCCGGCCGCCGAGCAGCAGGATCGCCGCACCGGCCAGGGGCAGGGCGATGATCAGCCACAGGAGGCTGAACACGCCGCTGGCCGAGGCGGGATCGACCACCGGGATGGAGGTGGCCTCGTTCAGAGCGAACATGGTCGTGAACTCACCCGTCCCGTCAGTACTTCAGCAGGCTCGCGTCGTCGACCGAGGCCGACCGGCGGGAGCGGAAGATGGTCATGATGATCGCGAGGCCCACGACCACCTCGGCGGCGGCGACGACCATCACGAAGAAGGCGGCCACCTGCCCCTCGAGGTTGCCGTGCTGGCGGGCGAAGGCCACGAGGGCGAGGTTCGAGGCGTTGAGCATCAGCTCGACGCACATGAACACGACGATCGCGTTGCGGCGCACCAGCACGCCGACGGCGCCGATGGTGAACAGGATCGAGGAGAGCCCCACGTAGGCCTGGGTCATGTCGTTCACGCGTCCTCCTGGGCGGGAGCGCTCGCGCCGGGCTCGAGCGTGGCGTTGATCTGCTCGATGTCGTCGGCGAGGTCGGGGGCGTTGCGCACCGTGCCGCGCGCGGCCAGCACCCGCGAGACCGACAGCTCGGACGGCGTGCCGTCGGGCAGCAGGGCCGGGGTGTCGACGGCGTTGTGCCGGGCGTAGGTGCCCGGAGGAGGCAGCGGACCGAGGTGGCGTCCGGTCTCGGCGTACTCGCGCAGCCGCTCGGCGGCGAGGTCGGCCTGCGACTTCTTCGGCGTGAGCCGCTCGCGGTGGGCCAGCACCATCGCACCGACGGCCGCGGTGATGATCAGCGCGCTGGTGGCCTCGAAGGCGAACACGTAGCGGCTGAAGATCACGTTGGCGAGGCCCTGGATGTTGCCGCCCTCGTTGGCGCCGTCGAGGCCGACGGCCGGGCCGAGGCTGAGCTGGGTGAGGCCCAACAGCAGCAGGACGCCGAGGGCGAGCCCGCCGATCGCGGCGATGACCCGCTGGCCGCGGATCGTCTCGACCACGGAGTCGGAGGCGTCGACGCCGACGAGCATGAGCACGAAGAGGAACAGCATGAGGATGGCGCCGGTGTAGACGATGATCTGCACCGCGAAGAGGAAGGGCGCGTCGGCGGCCAGGTAGAGCACCGACAGCGAGAGCATCACGACCGCCAGCAGCAGCGCGGCGTGCACCGCGCGGCGCACCACGAGGATGCCGAGCGCGGCGATCACCATGATCGGGGCGAGGATCCAGAAGGCGGTCACGAGGCCTCCCCCGTCGCGGCGACCGTGCCGGTCTCCTTCGGCGAGACCGCGTAGGCACCGCGGTAGTAGTCGCCCTCGTCGGCGCCCAGGCGCATCGGGTGCGGCGGCTGCTCCATGCCGGGCAGCAGCGGCGCGAGGAGGTCGGACTTCTCGTAGATGAGGTCGGCGCGGTTGTCGTCGGCCAGCTCGTACTCGTTGGTCATCGTGAGCGCGCGCGTGGGGCACGCCTCGATGCACAGGCCGCACAGGATGCAGCGCAGGTAGTTGATCTGGTAGACGCGGCCGTAGCGCTCACCGGGGCTGAACCGCTCGTCGTCGGTGTTCGAGGCACCCTCGACGTAGATCGCGTCGGCCGGGCACGCCCAGGCACACAACTCGCACCCGACGCACTTCTCCAGGCCGTCGGGCCAGCGGTTGAGCTGGTGCCGCCCGTGGAAGCGGGGCGCCGTCGGCATCTTCTCGAAGGGGTACTGCTCGGTGACGACCTTCTTGAACATGGTGCGGAAGGTGACGCCGAACCCCGCGACGGGGTCCCAGAACTGCTCCTTGAGGGTCTTGCCCTCGGAGGGTCGGTCGGCCATCAGTTCTCCTCGGGGCCGGTGGCGGTGGCGGTGCCGGTGGCGGTGCCGGCGGCCGACCCGACGGGTCGGGTCGGGAAGGTGAGCGGGGCGGCGGCACCGCGGACGGCGCCGCCCGCCGGCATCGGCGGGGTCGGGAACCCGCCGGCGCGCGGCGTGACCGGGACGGCGACCGCGGTGGCGTCGTCCTCGGGGGTCTTCTCGCCGACGAAGAACAGCCCGAGGAAGACCACGAGCGCGGCGCCGATGAGGATGAGCAGGTTGCGCTGGTCGAACCAGCCCTCGAGGCGCGCGACGCGGAGCGTGGCGACCGCGAAGATCCAGGCCAGCGAGACCGGGATGAGGCGCTTCCAGCCGAACGCCATGAACTGGTCGTAGCGCAGGCGGGGCAGGGAGCCGCGCAGCCAGATGAAGATGAAGATGAAGAACAGGACCTTGCCGAAGAACCACAGCACCGGCCAGTAGCCCTGGTTGGCGCCGGCCCAGAAGCTGTCGATCCAGAAGGGCGCGCGCCACCCGCCGAGGAACAGGGTGGTGGCCAGCGCCGAGACGGTCGCCATGTTGACGTACTCGGCGAGGAAGAACAGCGCGAACTTGATCGAGCTGTACTCGGTGTGGAAGCCGCCGACGAGCTCGCCCTCGGCCTCGGGGAGGTCGAAGGGCGCCCGGTTGGTCTCGCCGATCATCGCGATCACGTAGATGACGAACGACGGCACGAGGATCAGGCCGAACCAGAGGTCGTCCTGGGCGTCGACGATCGCCGAGGTCGACATGGAGCCGGCGTAGATGAACACCGCGACCAGCGCGAGGCCCATCGCGACCTCGTAGGAGATCATCTGGGCGCTCGAGCGCAGGCCGCCGAGCAGCGAGTAGGTCGAGCCGCTCGACCAGCCGCCGAGCACGATGCCGTAGATGCCGATCGAGGCCACCGCCATGACGAACAGCACCGCGACCGGCATGTCGGTGAGCTGGAGGCGGGTGTAGGTGTCGGTGAAGGGGATCTTCACCTCGGGGCCGAACGGGATGACCGAGAAGGTCACGAACGCCGGCACCACCGACAGGATCGGCGCGGTGATGAAGACGACCCGGTCGGCGGCGGTCGGGATGATGTCCTCCTTGAACATCAGCTTCGCGCCGTCGGCCAACGACTGGAGCAGGCCGAAGGGGCCGTGCACGTTGGGGCCGATGCGGTGCTGCATGCGCGCCACGACCCGGCGCTCCCACCAGATGTTGAACAGGGTGAGCAGCACCAGCACCAGGAAGATGAGCACCGCCTTGAGCAGGATCACCCACCAGGGGTCGTGCCCGAAGTCGGAGAGGTCGTCGGCGGTCTTCACCGCGGTGGCCAGGATCACTGCTCCACTCCCTTCACCGTCACCCGGCTGCCGGGCGAGGCGAGATCGGCCAGGACGCCGGCGCCGAAGGAGTTGGCCGGCACCCACACGACGTCGTCGGGCAGGTCGGCGGCCTCGGCCGGCAGGGTGACCGACCCGCGGTCGCCGGTGAGCACGACGGTCTCGCCGACGGCGGCCAGCACCGTGGCGGAGACCTTCGCGACGGGCACGCGCGCGGTGGCGGCGAGGTACTTGTCGCCGTCCTGCATCGAGCCGTTGTCGATCAGCTGCTTCCAGGTCGCCAGTGCCGAGCCGGGCCCGGCGGGCGCGGCCGCGGTCGGGACGCCGGCGAGGGTGAGCCGGGCGCCGTCCCACGGGCCGAGCTGGGTCATCTCCGCACGCGCCTCGGCGACGGTGCGGAAGCCGAGGCGGCGGCCGTGCCCGAGGGCCGCGAGCTCGTCGGCGATGCCGGAGAGGGCGCGCAGGTCAGGCAGGGACGCCGGGTTGGCGAGCACCTGCTCGAAGGGCCGCGGGCGGCCCTCCCAGGTGACGAACGTGCCCGCCTTGTCGGAGGCCGGGGCGACGGGGAAGACGACGTCGGCGGCGCGGGTCACCTCGGTCTCGCGGATCTCGAGGGCCACCACGAAGGACGCCGCCTCGATCGCGGCGCGGGTGGCGGCCGGGTCGGCGGTGTCGCGCGGGTCGACGCCGGCGATCACCAGCCCGCCGAGCTCGCCGGCGGCGAGGGCGGCGACGATCGCGTCGGCGTCGCGGCCCGGCCGCTCGGGCAGGGAGTCGACGCCCCACGAGGTGGCGACGTCGACACGGGCGGCAGCGTCGCCGACCGGGCGGCCGCCGGGGAGGAGCGTGGGCAGGCAGCCGGCCTCGACCGCACCGCGGTCGCCGGCGCGGCGCGGCACCCAGGCCAGCTTGGCGCCGGTGCGCTCGGCCAGGGCGGCGGCCGCGGAGAGGGCGCCCGCCGAGGTGGCCAGGCGCTCGCCGACCAGCAGGACGGCGTCCGCGCCGAGCGCGAGCTCGCCGGCGGCGTCCTCGAGGGCGAGACCCTCCTCACCGGGCACGGCCCGCACGAGCGTGGCCCCCAGCTTCGCCGAGCCGCGCGAGAGGAACGGCGCGACCGTGACGACCTTCAGGCCGTGGTGGCGCACCGCCTTGCGCAGCCGCAGGAACAGGGTGCCGGCCTCGTCCTCGGGCTCCAGGCCCACGAGGACGACGGTGCGCGCGGCGTCGAGGTCGGCGTACTCGACCTCGCGCTTCAGCACCACGTGGGCACCGAGGAACGCGGTCTCCTCAGCCGAGAGCGGCCGGGCCCGGAAGTCGATGTCGTTGGTGCCGAGGTTGACGCGGGCGAACTTCGCGTAGGCGTAGGCGTCCTCGGCGGTCAGCCGGCCGCCGGTGAGCACGGCGCTGCCGCCGGCCGCCGCGAGCCCGCGGGCCGCCACGGCGAACGCCTCGGTCCACGACGCCGGACGCAGCTCGCCGTCGCCGCCGTCCTCGACGCGGTCGCGCACCAGCGGGTGGGCGAGCCGGTCGGCCTGGGTGGCGTAGGTGAAGGCGAAGCGGTCCTTGTCGGTGATCCACTCCTCGTTGACCTCGGGGTCGTCGCCGGAGAGGCGGCGCATCACCTTGCCGCGACGGTGGTCGACGCGGATGGCCGCACCGCAGGCGTCGTGCTCGGCGACGCTCGGGGTGGAGATGAGGTCGAAGGGGCGCGACCGGAAGCGGTAGGACTCCGAGGTGAGCGCGCCGACCGGGCAGATCTGGATGACGTTGCCGGAGAAGTAGGACAGGAACGGGGCATCCTCCGCGATGCCGATCTGCTGCTGGGCGCCGCGCTCGGCCAGGGCGATGAAGGGGTCGCCCGGGATCTCGGCGGCGAAGCGGGTGCAGCGCTGGCACACGATGCAGCGCTCGCGGTCGAGCAGCACCTGCGGGCTGAGGTTGATCGGCTTGGGGAAGGTTCGCTTCACCCCGGCCGTCGCGGCGAAGCGGGACTCCTCGCGGCCGTTGGACATCGCCTGGTTCTGCAGCGGGCACTCGCCGCCCTTGTCGCAGACCGGGCAGTCGAGCGGGTGGTTGATGAGGAGGAACTCCATGACGCCCTGCTGGGCCTTGTCGGCGACCTCGCTGGTGCGCTGGGTGCTCACCACCATGCCGTCGGCGACCGGCAGGGTGCAGGAGGCCTGGGGCTTGGGGAAGCCGCGGCCGTTGCCGGCGTCCGGGACGTCGACCAGGCACTGGCGGCAGGCGCCGACGGGCGCGAGCAGCGGGTGGTCGCAGAACCGCGGGATCTGGACGCCGACCTGCTCGGCGGCGCGGATGACCAGGGTGTCCTTGGGGACCGAGACCTGGATGCCGTCGATGGTGACGGTGACCAGGTCGACGGCCTGCGGGGTGTTCTCGACGGCGGTCATGCGGGGACCTCCTGACCGGCCCAGGCGGTCGATCGGGCGGGGTCGAAGGGGCAGCCGCCGTGGGTGAGGTGGGCGAGGTACTCCTCGCGGAAGTACTTGATGGAGCTGGAGATCGGGCTAGTGGCGCCGTCGCCGAGGGCGCAGAACGAGCGCCCGAGGATGTTGTCGCACTGGTCGAGCAGCAGATCGAGGTCGGCCTCGCTGCCCTCGCCGCGCTCGAGGCGGGCCAGGGTCTGGACCAGCCACCACGTGCCCTCGCGGCACGGCGTGCACTTGCCGCACGACTCGTGCTTGTAGAACTCGGTCCAGCGCAGCACCGCCCGGACGACGCACACGGTGTCGTCGAAGAGCTGGAGCGCACGGGTGCCGAGCATCGACCCGGCAGCCCCCACGCCCTCGAAGTCGAGCGGGATGTCGAGGTGCTCGGGCGTGAGCAGCGGGGTGGAGGAGCCACCCGGGGTCCAGAACTTCAGCTCGTGGCCCTCGCGCATGCCGCCGGCGAGGTCGATGAGCTGGCGCAGCGTGATGCCGAGCGGAGCCTCGTACTGGCCGGGCCGCTTCACGTGCCCCGAGAGGGAGAAGATGCCGAACCCGGCCGACTTCTCGGTGCCCATCGAGGCGAACCACTCCGCACCCCGGTCGATGATGCTGGGCACCGAGGCGATCGACTCGACGTTGTTGATGACCGTCGGGCTGGCGTAGAGGCCCGCCACCGCGGGGAACGGCGGACGCAGGCGCGGCTGGCCGCGGCGTCCCTCGAGACCCTCGAGCAGCGCGGTCTCCTCACCGCAGATGTAGGCGCCCGCACCGGCGTGGACGACGACGTCGAGGTCGTAGCCCGAGCCGTGGATGTTCTTCCCGAGGTGCCCGGCGGCGTAGGCCTCGGCGACCGCGGCCTGCACGCGGCGGATGACGTGCACGACCTCGCCGCGGATGTAGATGAAGGCCCGGTTGGCGCGGATGGCGTAGGAGCTGATGATGACGCCCTCGACGAGGGTGTGGGGGCTGGCCATCATGAGCGGGATGTCCTTGCAGGTGCCCGGCTCGGACTCGTCGGCGTTGACGACGAGGTACTTCGGCTTCGGGTTGTCCTGCGGGATGAACGACCACTTCATGCCGGTCGGGAAGCCTGCGCCGCCGCGGCCGCGCAGGCCGGAGTCCTTGACGGCGGTGATGATGTCGTCGGGCGCCATGCCGAGTGCCTTGCGCAGCGCGCGGTAGCCGCCGTGCTGCTCGTAGGTGGCCAGCGTCCAGGAGCGCTCGGCGTCCCAGGTGTCGGTGAGGACCGGGGTCAGCGTGCTCGCGGTGTCAGTCATCGGTGTCCTCCTGCAGGGTCTCGGACTCCGCGCGCGAGGTGTCGGCCTGGGCGGCCGCCTCGAGGGCGGTGTCGGGCTGCGGGGCCGCGGCGGTGCCGCCGGCGGCCGGAGCGGTCCACCCGCGCTCGCGGGCGATGCCGAGACCGACGAGGCTGGACGGGCCGGCGCCCGGACCCTCGTCGACGCGGCCGTCGGGGAAACCGGCGAGCACCCGCTCGTTCTCCCGCCAGGTGGCCAGCTTCGGGCCGCGGGTGGCGTGCCGCTCGCGCCCGGCGCGGAGGTCGTCGACCAGCTCGACCGCCGAGGACGGCGTCGCGTTGTCGATGAACTCCCAGTTGACCATCATCACCGGCGCGTAGTCGCACGCGGCGTTGCACTCGATGTGCTCGAGGGTGATCTTCCCGTCGGCGGAGGTCTCGTCGTTGCCGACGTCGAGGTGCTCCTTGAGGCGGCTGAAGATCTCATCGCCGCCCATGACCGCGCACAGCGTGTTGGTGCACACCCCGACGTGGTAGTCGCCGACCGGCTTGCGCTTGTACATCGTGTAGAAGGTCGCGACGCCGCTGACCTCGGCCGCGCTGATGCCGAGCACCTCGGCGCACGCCTCGATGCCCTCGGGGGTGACCCGGCCCTCGACGGACTGGACGAGGTGCAGCATGGGCAGCAGTCCCGAACGGGCCTCGGGGTAGCGACCCGCGATCTCGGTCAGTTCCTCGCGGGTCTTCTGGTCGATAGTCATCGGTCGACTCCTCCCATGACGGGGTCGATGGAGGCGATGGCGACGATGACGTCGGCGACCTGGCCGCCCTCGCTCATCACGCTGGTGGCCTGGAGGTTGGTGAAGGACGGGTCGCGGAAGTGCACGCGGAACGGGCGCGTGCCACCGTCGGAGACCACGTGGGCGCCGAGCTCGCCGCGCGGCGACTCGACCGGCACGTAGACCTGGCCGGCCGGCACCCGGAAGCCCTCGGTCACCAGCTTGAAGTGGTGGATCAGCGCCTCCATCGACTCGCCCATGATGTGGCGGATGTGGTCGAGGCTGTTGCCCATGCCGTCGGAGCCGACCGCGAGCTGGCTGGGCCAGCCGATCTTCTTGTCGGCGATCATCACCGGCGCGCCCTCGAGCTTGGCGAGCCGGTCGGCGGCCTGCTCGACGATGCGCAGCGACTCCCACATCTCGTTCAGGCGCACCCGGAAGCGGCCGTAGGAGTCGCAGGTGTCCCAGGTCTGGACGTCGAAGTCGTAGGTCTCGTAGCCGCAGTAGGGCTGCACCTTGCGCAGGTCCCACGGGTAGCCGGTGCTGCGCAGCACCGGGCCGGTGAGCCCGAGGGCGAGGCAGCCCTCGAGGTCGAGGTGTCCGACGCCCTCGAGGCGGCCCTTGAAGATCGGGTTGGCGTTGCACAGGTCGGCGTACTCGGGCAGCCGCTTGCGCATGAGGGCGATGAAGCCGCGGATCTCGTCCAGCGCACCGGGCGGGAGGTCCTGGGCGACGCCGCCGGGGCGGATGAACGCGTGGTTCATGCGCAGGCCGGTGATGAGCTCGAAGAGGTCGAGCACCAGCTCGCGCTCGCGGAAGCCGATGGTCATGACGGTCAGCGCGCCGATCTCCATGCCGCCGGTGGCGATGGCCACCAGGTGGGAGGAGATGCGGTTGAGCTCCATGAGGAGCACCCGCATGACCTGAGCCTTCTCGGGGATCTGGTCCTCGACCTCGAGGAGCTTCTCGACGCCGAGCACGTAGGTCATCTCGTTGAAGAACGGCGAGAGGTAGTCCATCCGGGTGCAGAACGTGACGCCCTGCGTCCAGGTGCGGAACTCCATGTTCTTCTCGATGCCGGTGTGCAGGTAGCCGATGCCGCAGCGGGCCTCGGTGACCGTCTCGCCCTCCAGCTCGAGGATGAGCCGCAGCACGCCGTGGGTGGACGGGTGCTGGGGACCCATGTTGACGACGACGCGCTCGTCGGCGTCCATGTCGAGACCGGCGGTGATGGAGTCCCAGTCCTGGCCGGTGACGGTGAAGACGCGGCCGTCGGTGGTGTCGGACGAGCCGGCGTAGAGGTCCTCGTTGATGTCGGCGCTCATGTCAGTTGTAGCTCCGTCGCTGGTCCGGAGGCGGCACCGAGCCGCCCTTGTACTCCACGGGGATCCCGCCGAGCGGGTAGTCCTTGCGCTGCGGGTGGCCCGGCCAGTCGTCGGGCATGAGGATGCGGGTGAGGGCGGGGTGGCCGTCGAAGACGATGCCGAACATGTCGTAGGTCTCGCGCTCGTGCCAGTCGTGGGTCGGGTAGATCGCCACGGTGCTGGGCACGTGCGGGTCGGCGTCGGGGGCGGTGGTCTCGACCCGGATGCGACGGTTCGTGCTCATCGAGAGCAGGTGGTAGACCACGTGCAGCTCGCGGCCGGTGTCGCCGGGGTAGTGGACGCCGCTGACACCGCTGGAGAGCTCGAAGCGCAGCGCCGCGTCGTCGCGCAGCGCCCGCAGGACGGCGGTCAGGTGCTCGCGGCGCACGTGGAAGGTGATCTCGCCGCGGAAGACCACGACGCTCTCGATCGCGCGCTCGACGCCGGCGGCGGCCGTGGCCTGCTCGAGGGCGTCGGCGACGTCGTCGAACCAGCCGCCGTAGGGCCGCTGGGACGCCGGCGGGAGGGCGATCTGGGTGACCAGGCCGCCGTAGCCGCTGGTGTCGCCGCTGCCGCGGACGCCGAACATGCCGTGCCGCTCGCCGAGCGCCTGCTGCTCGCCGAGCTGGGCGGGGCTGGCCGACGCGCCGGAGTCGCCGGAGTCGCCGGCCTCGACGGTGTGGGTGTCCTGGGGGGTGACGGCGTCGTCGCTCATCGGAGCAGGCCCTTCATCTCCGAGGTGGGCAGGGCGGCCAGCGCGGCGGCCTCCTGCTCGATGATCTCGGCCTGGCGGTTCGCGCCGAGCTTGGTGTGCTGCACCTGGTCGTGCAGCTTGAGGATCGCGTCGATGAGCATCTCCGGGCGCGGCGGGCAGCCGGGGAGGTACATGTCGACCGGCACCACGTGGTCGACGCCCTGGACGATCGCGTAGTTGTTGAACATGCCGCCGCTGGAGGAGCACACGCCCATGGCGAGCACCCACTTGGGGTCGGGCATCTGGTCGTAGATCTGGCGCAGGACCGGCGCCATCTTCTGGCTCACGCGACCGGCGACGATCATGAGGTCGGCCTGCCGGGGGCTGGCACGGAAGACCTCCATGCCGAACCGGGCGAGGTCGTACTTGGGGCCGCCCGTGGTCATCATCTCGATGGCGCAGCAGGCCAGACCGAAGGTCGCGGGCCAGAACGACGCCTTCCGCATGTAGCCGGCCAGCCCTTCGACCGAGGTGAGCAGTACGCCGCTCGGGAGCTTCTCCTCGATACCCATGCCTGGTTCTCCTCCGTGTGCCGCGGTCGTGTGGTCGTGGTGGCGGTCGTGTGGCGGACGCTCGGCCTTCGCCCGTCGGCCTAGTCCCACTCCAAGCCGCCGCGGCGCCACACGTAGACGTAGGCGACGAACACGGTGGCCACGAAGAGGGCCATCTCGACCAGACCGAAGGCCCGCATGGCGTCGAGGTGGACGGCGAAGGGGTAGAGGAAGGCGATCTCGATGTCGAAGACGATGAAGAGCATCGCCACGAGGTAGTACTTCACCGGGAAGCGACCGCCGCCGACGGGCTGCGGCGTGGGCTCGATGCCGCACTCGTAGGAGTCGAGCTTCGCGCGGTTGTAGCGCTTGGGGCCGACGAACAGGCTGGTCAGGATCGAGAAGATCGCGAACCCGGCGGCGAGCGCCGCCAGCACCAGAACCGGGGTGTACAGACCCATCGCTCTTCCTTCCTCGTTCCACTCCGCACGGGGCTCTCGACGTCCGGCATGTGACCTTGTGAAGAGAATCACGAAGTGGCGTGGGACACATACTGCCACTGCCGAACCCCGACCTCCACCCCACCCCCTGCTCGGACGGATCCGGTCCTGACCTGCGCATTTACGTCAATCGATCGTTGCCGAAATGCGTCGGCCGGACAGGTGTCCGCAGGCGTGCCGGGAGGACGCCGGGAGGAGGGCCGCACCCCGACCCTCTCGCGTGCTCACGGGGGTCGGTCAGGGGAGCCTGCCCCGCCCTCGCGGGCCCGTCGTCCCGCGTCGGTGGGACCTGGGGACCGGGGATTGGACAGGTGCGGGCGCAGACGTGCGTCGGAATCACCGGTGCACCGGTGACTCCCTCACTTCTCAGGGGAAACTTCCCGGCGGAGTCACGTGGTCGTAGCAACGGTCATGCTGCTGGCGGGTTTGCCAGTAGCTCGGCCA
>NZ_BAAAZH010000008.1:0-70684 GCF_039536805.1 Nocardioides fonticola
GGCAGTGAGGGCGGAGGAGACGAAGCCGGAGATCCAGCCACAGCAGAAGATCCCGAGCAGCTTCCCGAGCTCGGCCTCCTCGATCGGGGGCAGGTCGGTCTCGTCGAAGAGGGCGCTGTCGGGGCCGTGGTCGGGGACCACGACCCCCTCGTCGGGGACCACGACCTCCTCGTCGGTGGGCGCGTCGGCGTCGGTGGGCTGGTCGGTGGTCATGCGGTCCTCCGGTGGTCGGTGTGGATGTCGAGGCCGTCGGGGCGGCCGGTGTAGGCCTTGCAGCGGCCGCAGTAGCCGTGGCGCAGGTCGGCGGGGTGGTGGGAGCGGGCGCCGCAGGACGGGCACTGGAAGTAGCGGCGCGAACGGCCACCGAGGGGTGTCGGCGCCAGCTCGTCGGCCCTGTGGTCGGCCAGGTCGTCGTGGTCGTGGGGGAGGAGCGGGGTGCCGCCCCACATGACGGCGGCGAGGACGATGAACCCGACGAATGTCGCGAACATCAGGTAGAGGCCGTGCCGGTCGACCTGGTCGCTGAGGAGCTGCAGCAGGCCGTCGAGGTGGCCGGTCATGAGGCCGGTCATGAGGGGAGTTCGTCGATCTGCTCGGCGGCCGCGCGGTGGGCCTTGTCGTCCTCGGTGGGGTCGTGGCCGAGCTGCTCGAGGTAGTCGAGGTAGGCGGTGACGGTGGCGAGCTTCTCCCGTGGCTGGATCGTCCGGGTGCCGGCGGCGGTCTCGGTGGCGTCGACGTCGTCCTCGACCATCAGCACGGCGAGGGTGGCGAAGGTGCGCAGCAGCGCCTGGGTGGTGCCGTGGATCGCGGTCGCGACGTGGTGCCGGTAGAGGTCGCGGTCCTCGCCCTTCCACAGCCGGTCGATGCCCCATCGCTGGTCGTCGGGGATGCCGGCGACCTCGAAGTACCGCTCGCCGATCCGATACGGCCAGGAGGCGCCCGCGGCCGCGTCGTCGAGCAGGTGCAGGGTGACGACGCGGAGCAGACCGACCAGGCTCGGGTCGAGCTTGGTGCTGGGCTTGATCGCGGCCAGCACGGTGTCGACCCGGAGGTTGCGGGCCACGGTCTTGGCGGCCTCGGCCTCGGCGGCTTCACGGCGAGCGGTGTCCGCGGCGGCGGCCTCGGCGGCGCGGCGCTCGTCGAGCTGCTGGTCGTGGGAGGCGTTGTTGGTGCACACGTAGGACACCTCGGACCCGGCCCACGTCTTGCGCTCGTACCAGCCCAGGCAGCCGGGGTGGTCGGCGTGGTTCGCGGAGAACGTCGAGCTGAGCGGGGTGATGCCGGCCTCGCGGGCCTGCGGGGACCAGGCATCCGAGCAGCCGGCCGGGAGCTTCACCTGGGGGATCCCGTCGGCCTTGAGCTCCGCGACCCTCTTGTCGAACGCGGCCTTGTTCTTCGCGCGGTTCTTGGCCTGCTCAAGCTCCCACCGGAAGTTGCTGGTGCCGGCGGCCTTCGCCACCTTCGTCTGCTCGGCGGCGGGCAACTCGGCGACCTTGAGGGCGTCGTCGAGGGTGAGCTGCCCCTGGTGGAGGTTGGTCTTGACCTTGTCGTCGAGCTTCAGCAGCCGCAGCCGCTTGTTGATGGTGTCGACGTGGTGGCCGGACGCCTTCGCGATGTCGCCGGGCTTCCAGCCGAAGTCGAAACGGAGCTGGCCGTAGCCCTCGGCCTCCTCGAGCGGGGTGAGGTCCTTGCGGCGGCCGTTCTCGACCAGCATCGCGGCGACCTGGTCGGCCTCGGTGACCAGGTCGTGCCGGATCACCGCGGGGCCGTGGGTGTACCCGGCCTTCAGCAGCCCGTCGAGGCGCCGGTGGCCGGCGATCAGGACGTAGCCGGCGCTGTCGGACACCGGTGCGACGACGAGCGGCTGGAGGAGGCCCTGCTCGCGGATCGACTCGACCAGCTCGGCGTCCGCGGCCGCGTCGCGGCGCACGTTCTTCGGGTGCGGGTGGACGTCGTCGAGCAGGAGCATCGAGTCGTAGGCGGTGTGGTGCGCGGACCGGGACTCGGCCGGCAGCTCGGCCGGGGTCGGCCGGGACGTCGTGCGCTTCGCCGGGGTGGTGTTCTTCGCGGGCGTGGCCATCAGAGGACACCGCCCATCGGGACGACGGTCTCGACCGGCGCGAGCACCGTGGACGGCGCGAACATCGGCACCCGGCGCCCGTCGGGGCGGATCAGGAAGTCGGGGCCGGGGATCAGGCCGTAGGCGGCCCAGGTGCAGCCGCGGGCCTTGCCCTGGTTGCGGAGCCGGGCCTGGGACTCGTCGGTGCGGTTCAGCGCGCCGAGGGTTCGGCCGATGCACTCCTGGCCGTGGATGTCCTCCGCGGCGACCGGCGTGCCGGACCTAGTGCGGGGGTGCTCGGCCAGCGCTCGTCGGAAGTCGACCAGGGTCGCGCGGTCCCCGCAGGAAGGGCAGGTGAAGGACCAGGTGTCCTCGTCGCGGCCGAATCGCGCGATCATCGTGTCCACCAGCTCTTCGGCGGTGTAGTCGGTCATGGCGGTGTTCCTCACTCCGGGATCGGACGGTTGGGGTAGGCGGCGCGGTAGGCCTCCACGCCGAGCCACACCCGGATCGGGTGGGCGTGGGTCGAGGGCAGGTCCGAGGGCTCGTAGCCCACGGGCATCTGCTCGACCGGGCGGCGGGTCGCGGCCGCGCGGACCCGGGCGCCGATCAGGCCTTGCGAGCCCGGTTCAGGGCAGGCCTTCCGGATCGTGTTGGCTGACCAGGGGCGTGCGGAGGCGTTCGCGCGGGCGATCGCGGCGTCGATCGCCAGGATCACCCGCGGGTCGGCGGCGTACACGGCGGTCGCCATGCCCTCGTCGCGGGCCGCCTCGCCAGCGGTCACGCCGGCGTCGGGGCCTGTCTGGATGTCGATGCTCAAGGGGGGCTCCTTGATCGGTAGCGGGTGCTGCGGTGCGGGCGGTTCAGGCCTCACAGCTGGAGGTCGTGGGGTGGCCGGCACGGCGACGCGGGAGGGAGGGAGGCGCCGCCGTGCCGGCCGGGGGTGGCCGCGGGTCGTGCCGGTCTGCGGGCGCACGCTGCGCGGCGTGCGGGTCGGTGCAGCCGGACGGCGGCCGCGGCCGCTGTGCCGTGCGTCCCCGAGATCGGGCGCACGGAGCTCGAGGTGGGGAAGGTCCGCCGGGGCAGGACGCGCACCGGTGCACGGAGGTCACCGGCAGTGGACGGCGTCCTTCGTTCCGGCCGCGCCAGCAGCAGCGCGGGCCGGTGACGTGAACCCCGACGGACCAGCTCGCGGGCGCTCACTGGCGCCGTCCCAGGCGGCGGTCAGCGTTCGCGGCGATGGCATCGCTGATCGCCTTGGACCTGCGCTCGAGCAGTCGCTCCAAGCGCTCCTCGAGCTCCCGCATGCGGCGCTCGATCGCTTCCCCGTCCGGGAGCAACTGGTCGAGCCACTGCGCGAGCGACGCCGGGACTGGGCGGCTCGGGTGCGGCGAGGGACCGAACGGCGTGGCGGGACCCTCGGGTCCCGCCACGCTCGTACCTTCGGAAGTCCCCACAACCGAAGACAGGAGATCCCCATGGCGGAGATCAGTGCGCGTGACGTCGAGCAGCTCCTGGCGCTGCTCGAGGAGCAGAGCGAGACGACCCAGCTCACCGTGAAGAACACGAAGGTCATCGTTGGAACGCTGCAACGAGTCCTTGAGAACCTCGATGCGCTCACCGAACGTCTCGCGGCCCTGGCTGACCGCGTCGACGCCCTCGAACAGCGCGAGGGCTGAGCAACCGTCGATCACGGCCACCTCGACGCCGAGCCGGTCGCCCAGCTGGCGGAGGACGTCGAGCTGCTCGGCGGTGGCCTCGCCGACCAGGCCGACGACAAGGGTGCGGGCGGTCATCGGATCGCTCCGGAGACCAGGCCGCGAGCGACGTCGAGGACCCACCACAGCACCGCGGCCGCGGCCGGCGCGACGATCGCGATCGCGCCGAACGGGGTGATCTTCCAGCCCGGCGCGGGAGTCCACTCGTGGACCGGGATGCAGGGTGCGGCGGCGCCCTCCAGCGCCGCCGCACCCACTCCGGGACCGCCGGTAGCCGCGACGTTCTCGGGGACGACGTCGACGGCTCGGTCAACCGGAGGCTGGAACACCGCCGCGACCACGGCCGCGGGGGTGAAGTACTCCAGGGAGTTCGAGGTCCCGATCGCGTAGTGCCGCGGATCGGTGTGGCCAGCGAGCCGGATGCAACGGCGCCCGGTCGCCGGGTGGCGCTCGTCGCAGTCGTTCCCGACCGGGAGCCCGGAGGCGTCGAAGGCGCTCACGACGCGGCCTTCGCGCGGTCGACCTCGGAGCGGGCGATGAGGTAGGCCGACGTCTTGCCGGCGCCGACCTTGGTGGCCTTGAGCTTGCCGTTGGCGATGCGGTACTGCACGGTGCGCGGAGACACGCAGAGCTCCTTGGCGGCCTCTGCGACGTTCAACTGCTCCTCGGCGAAGTTGGTCGGCATGGCGGGGAAGTTACGTGATTACGCAAGTTGTCTGCAATGGGGCGCGCCCGGATTTTCTTGCGCAACCGCGCAACTTGTCGTAACTTCGACATATGACCACGCAGCCGACAATCAGCGGTCGCATCCCGACTTGGACTCAGGGCGACCTTCTACGCAAGGCCCGCGTCTCGGCGGGCTACACCGTCGCCGAGCTCGCAGTGGCCGCCGGCATCTCCGAGAAGACGATCAACAACTACGAGGGCGACCGGTACAAGCCCCGCCGACCTGCACTGATCGCGTGGGCGCTCGCTACGGGGGTCGATCTCGCGTGGCTCGAAGGTGGGGTCACTGACCCCAGCGGGCCGGACGGCGGCGCGGCCGCCGGCGCTTCCGATGCCGCGCTCGCCGAGCTCACCGAGCAGAAGGTCAACAGGGGCCACCGCCGTATCGGTCGGTAGTCTTCGCCGGGTGTCCGAACCCACACCGCACGCCCCGCTGCTGATCGCCGGCTCCATCGCCACCGATCACCTCATGACCTTCAACGGACGCTTCGAGGAGTCCCTCGTCGTCGAGCAGCTCGACAAGCTCTCGGTCTCCTTCCTCGTCGACGACCTGGAGATCCGACGCGGCGGCGTCGGCCCGAACATCTGCTTCGGCCTGGCCCGGCTGGGCCTGCGCCCGGTGCTGGTCGGCGCGGCCGGCGAGGACTTCGTCGAGTACCGCTCCTGGCTCGAGCGCCACGGCGTCGTGTGCGACCACGTGCGGGTCTCGGAGTCCAAGCACACCGCCCGGTTCGTGTGCACCACCGACACGACCATGGCGCAGTTCGCCTCGTTCTACGCGGGCGCCATGAGCGAGGCGCGGCTCATCGAGCTGGCCCCCATCGTCGCGAAGGTCGGCGAGCCGGCCTACGTGCTGATCGGCGCCGACGACCCCGAGGGCATGCTGCGCCACACCGAGGAGTGCCGGCAGCGCGGATACCGCTTCATCGCCGACCCCAGCCAGCAGCTCGCGTTCAGCGACGGCGACCTCATCCGCCCGCTCGTCGACGGTGCGGCGATCCTGTTCTCCAACGAGTACGAGTCGCACCTCATCGAGCAGAAGACCGGATGGAGCGCCGAGGAGGTGCTCGCGCGGGTCGGCGTCCAGGTGACGACGCTGGGGGCCGCGGGGGTGCGGATCCGCCGTGCGGGCGAGGACGACGTCGTCGTGGCGGCCGCGGCCGGGGTGACCGCGGTCGAGCCGACCGGCGTCGGCGACGCCTTCCGCGGCGGCTTCCTCGCCGCGACCGCCTGGGGTCTGGGCCTGGAGCGTGCCGCCCAGGTCGGCTGCGTGCTCGCCGCCTACGTCGTCGAGACCGTCGGCACCCAGGAGTACTCCTTCACCGCCGAGCAGTTCGTGGCCCGGGTGCGCGCCTCCTACGGGGACGCCGCCGCCGAGGAGATCGCGCCGCACCTGGGCTGAGCCTGAATCCACCGGTTCCCCGCTACTGCGCGACACCATCCGGGCGCCCTGGCTTCGTTGCCGACGCTTGATGGTGCAACCAGACCGCCGTCGCGCCGGCGCCTTGCCAGGCCACCCGCCTGGTGCCGCTCGCTACGCGGCGCACCGGTGGATCCAGGCTGAGCCGGGGTTGGGCGATCCCGCGCTGACGGCTCAGAGGGTGCGCCGCACCCAGTACCGCGCGACACCGTCCTCGGCGACGTCCTCGCCCAGGTACTCCTGGCCGCGCATGCGGCACCACGCCGGGACGTCGTAGCGGGCGGCGACGTCGTCGGCAACGACCGCGAGCACCGCCCCCGGCGCGAACTCCGTGTAGCGGCGCCCGAGCCGGATCACCGGCAGCGGGCAGGGCTCCCCGCGGCAGTCCAGCTCCAGATCGGCGGTCGCCGGCAGCCCGGTCGACCCGCTCATCGCCGCAGCTCCGCGACGACCTCCGGCAGCGCCCGGCAGAAGGCCTCCACGGTCTCCTCGTCGGTGTCGCGGTGCAGCGAGAGGCGCACGTTGCCGTGGGTGAGCGCGCCCATCGCGGCCAGCACGTGGCTCGGCTCGAGCGTCGAGGCCGTGCAGGCCGATCCGCTCGCCACGCCGAACCCGCGCCGGTCGAGGGCGGTCACGAGCGCTTCGCCGTCTAGGTAGAGGCAGGAGAAGGTGACGAGGTGGGGGAGCCGCTCGTCGGGGTCGCCGACCACGTCGACGTCCTCGATGCCGGCCGCCACCCCTCGCACGCGGTCGATGAGCCGCCGCTGCCGGGCCGCGACCTCGGCGCGCTCCGTGCCGACCGCCCGGAGCGCGGCGGCGGCCGCCAGCGCGGCCGGCACGTTCTCGAAGCCGCTCGATCGCGGGTCGACCCGGTCGTCGGCGGGGAAGGGCGAACGCCAGCGCGTGCCCGGGCGCAGGAGCAGCAGACCCACGCCCGCGGGCCCGCCCCACTTGTGGGCCGAGGCGGCCGCCGCCGCCCAGCCCGCGGGCAGGTCGACGTGTCCGACCGCCGCGCAGGCGTCGACGAAGAGCGGGACGTCGCCGATGGCCTCGGCGACGGCGGTCACGGGCTGCAGGGTGCCGACCTCGTGGTTGGCGGCCTGGACCGCGACCACGGCGGTGGTGGGGGAGAGGGCCTCGCGCACGGCGTCGGGGTCGACCCGGGCGTGCCGGTCGACCGCCACCAGGTCGTGCGACCCCCCGTCGGTCGCCGCGGCCCACTCCAGAGCGTGCAGGACGGCGGAGTGCTCGACGGCGCTCGCGAGGGCGTGCCGGCCCACCCGCGAGCGCGCCAGCCGCAGGCCGAGGAGGCCCCGATGGACGGCGTCGGTGCCCGATGAGGTGAACGTCACATCGTCGCGTCGCAGGCCCAGTTCCGCGGCCACGACCTCGCGCGCGTTGTCGAGGAGCAGGCGGGCGTCCCGCGCCTGTTTGTGCAGCCTGCGGGGGTCGGCCCAGCCGTGATCGAGGGCTGCGAGCAGGGTCTCGCGGGCGGCCGGATGGAGGGCTGTGGAGGCCGCGGCGTCCAGATCGGACGGCCCCGTCGGGCCTATGGGCCCTGGCCTAACGTCCTGCGATGACCGCACACTGGAACGGTACCGGCCCCGCTGCCTTCCGCCCGCCCCGGCTCCGGTACTGTGAAAGCCGTTAAGAACGCTTGAGAGGAAGGCTCAGCCGTTGAGTCTGCAGCTCCCCCGGCGCGCCGCAGGTAACCGAGGCGTCCGTCGTCTCGTCGCCCTGCCCGCCGTGCTGATCGGCATCCTGGCCCTGGCCGGATGCTCGTCCGAGACCACGGGCGAATGGAAGCGTCTCGCGATGCCCGACCCCGTCACCGAGCAGGGTCAGAGCACGCTGGACCTGTGGCGCGGCGCCTGGATCGCCGCCCTCGTCACCGGCGTCATCGTCTGGGGCCTCATCGCGTGGGTGGTGGTCAAGTACCGCCGTCGCAGCGACGACGAGATCCCCGTCCAGACGCGCTACAACCTCCCGCTGGAGATCTTCTACACGATCGCCCCGGTGATGATGGTGATCGTGTTCTTCGCCCACACGGTGCGCGTGCAGAACATCGTGCTCGACGAGGACGCCAAGCCCGACCAGATCGTGCAGGTCGTCGGCCAGCAGTGGAGCTGGACCTTCAACTACCCGCTGCCGAACGGGAAGTTCGCCTACGAGAGCGGCACGGCGTCCTACATCCCGACGCTGGTGCTCCCGGTCGGCGAGATCACCCGGTTCCAGCTCACCTCTCCCGACGTGATCCACGACTTCGGCGTCCCGGGCTTCCTCATCAAGATGGACGTCATCCCGGGCCGCACGAACTCCTTCCAGGTGACGCCGAAGCGCACCGGCACCTTCGCCGGCAAGTGCTACGAGCTCTGCGGCGTCTACCACTCGCGGATGCTCTTCAACGTGAAGATCGTCTCGCCCGCCGACTATGACGCCTACCTCCAGGAGCGCGTCGCCGATGGCTACGTGTCCGACCAGCCCCTGCTGGGCGGATCCGACGCCACGACCCAGGCAGGCCTTCCGACCGAGGGAGAGACCGAGTGACCGCCGTCGCCAGTCCCACCGTGACCATCGAGCGGCGCAAGCCGCTCGGCCAGCAGCTCGTCCGCATGATGACGACGACCGATCACAAGCTGATCGGGAAGATGTACCTGGTGACCTCGTTCGCCTGGTTCATCATCGGCGGCATCATGGCGCTGCTCATCCGCAGCGAGCTGGCCTACCCGGGCCAGCAGGTCGTGAACGACGAGGTCTACAACCAGCTGTTCACGATGCACGGCACGATCATGCTGCTGCTGTTCGCGACGCCGCTGTTCTTCGGCTTCGCCAACGTGATCATGCCGCTGCAGATCGGCTCGCCCGACGTCGCGTTCCCGCGGCTCAACATGTTCAGCTACTGGCTGTTCCTGTTCGGCGGCCTCATCGCGGCCTCCGGCTTCCTGACCCCGCAGGGCGCGGCCGACTTCGGTTGGTTCGCCTACACCCCGCTCTCGGACGCCGTCCGCAGCCCGGGCGTGGGCGGTGACCTGTGGATCATGGGTCTGTGGATGGCCGGTCTGGGCTCGATCCTCGGTGCGGTCAACTTCATCACCACGATCATCTGCATGCGTGCCCCGGGCATGACCATGTTCCGGATGTCGCTGTTCACCTGGAACACCCTCATCACCAGCCTCCTGGTGCTGATCGCGTTCCCGGTGCTCGCCGGCGCGCTGCTCTCCCTCGAGGCCGACCGCCAGCTGGGCGCGCACGTCTTCGACGCCGCCCACGGCGGCCCGATCCTGTGGCAGCACCTGTTCTGGTTCTTCGGCCACCCGGAGGTCTACATCATTGCGCTGCCGTTCTTCGGCATCGTGACCGAGATCCTGCCGGTCTTCAGCCGCAAGCCGATCTTCGGCTACATCGGCCTGGTCGGCGCCACGCTCGGCATCGCGATCCTCTCGGTCGCCGTGTGGGCCCACCACATGTTCGTCACCGGCGCGGTCGACCTGCCGTTCTTCTCCGGCATGACCTTCCTCATCGCGGTGCCCACCGGCGTGAAGTTCTTCAACTGGATCGGCACGATGTGGGGCGGATCCCTGAGCTTCGACACCCCGATGCTGTGGTCGATCGGCTTCCTCACGACCTTCCTCTTCGGTGGTCTCACCGGCATCATCCTGGCCAGCCCGCCGCTGGACTTCCACGTCTCCGACTCCTACTTCGTGGTGGCCCACTTCCACTACGTCGTCTTCGGCACCGTGGTGTTCGCGATGTTCGCGGGCTTCTACTTCTGGTGGCCCAAGATGACCGGCCGGATGCTCGACGAGCGCCTGGGCAAGCTGCACTTCTGGCTGCTCTTCATCGGCTTCCACACGACCTTCCTGGTCCAGCACTGGCTGGGTGTCGAGGGCATGCCGCGGCGGTACGCCGACTACCTGCCCGGTGACGGCTTCACCACGCTGAACCAGATCTCGACGGTGGGCGCGTTCCTGCTCAGCCTCTCGATGCTGCCGTTCTTCTACAACGTCTACGTCTCGCGGCGGAACCCGCTGGTCGAGATGGACGACCCGTGGGGTTGGGGCCGCTCGCTGGAGTGGGCGACGTCCTGCCCGCCGCCGCGCCACAACTTCCACACGATCCCGCGCATCCGCTCGGAGTCGCCGGCCTTCGACCTCCACCACCCGGAGATCGCGGCGCTGGACCTGGAGGAGAACGGTGACGGCGTCGGCGTCGACGCCCCCAACATGGAGGGTCGCGCCGAGCACATCGACGACCTCCTCAACGAGAACGAGCGGGAGGGCGACGCCTGATGAAGTCCGAGACCTGGATCTTCGCGGTCTGCACCGTCTTCCTGGTGCTGGTCACGCCGGCCTACTGGCTGGTGACCGACTCCTCCGAGCACGGAGGCGACTGGACCGGCACCTCGGCCCTGACGATGACGACCCTGCTGACCGCGATGGTCACCTTCTACCTCGGCTTCCAGGCCCGCCGGATGGACCCCCGTCCGGAGGACCGCAAGGACGCCGAGATCGCCGACGGCGCCGGCGAGCTGGGCTTCTTCCCGCCCTACTCGTGGTGGCCGCTCTGGGCGGCGCTGACGCTCGGCGTCATCGTGTTCGCGCTGGCGATGAAGGCCTGGTGGCTCGCGATCATCGGCGGCGTCATCGGCGCGATCGCCGTCTGCGGCCTGGTGTTCGAGTACTACCGGGGCGAGCACGCTCACTGAGTACTGCTGACGTCCCCGACGAGGGCCCTCCGGAGTTCCGGGGGGCCCTCGTCGCATGCCGAGTCGGGGAATGTCCTCGAGGACCTTTACCCTGGAGACGGGTCACCGCTCCGGAAGCGATCCTCGTCGACGACAACCGACCGCCGCCGCGCGACGTCTCCGCAGCAGACCGACCGACACCGAGATCCCGGGAGCCCGTACCGATGTCCACGCACCTGACCCGCCTGCAGCGTCTCGCGCTCGCACTCGCCGTGGTTCCCGTCGCGGCCTCCCTCGCCTCCTGCGACTTCGGCGGCTCGACCGGTGCGGCCTCGCAGGAGTCCGATCCCGCCGCCTCGCCGCAGACCACGGGTGCCGCGGCCGAGACCTCGGCTCCGGTGGTCACCCTCAACGTCGGCGACGGCGAGGAGGACGTGCGGGTCGACACCCGGCTGACCGCCGTGGCGAAGGGCGGCACGCTCAAGCAGGTCAGCGTCGCCTCCAGCGCGGGCACGATCACCGGGACGGTGAACGGCAGCACCTGGACCGCCGACCAGCTCCTCGAGCCGGGGGCCACCTACCGCGTCCGCACCCTCGCCGACTCCGAGGACGGCACGCCGGTGCGCACCCTCACCCGGTTCCGCACCCAGGCACTCACCCTCGACCAGCAGACCTACGCCTCCATCGCGCCGCTCGAGGGCGAGACCGTGGGTGTCGGCATGCCCGTCATCGTCACCTTCGACGTCCCGGTCACCGAT
The DNA here is from genome assembly GCF_039536805.1 of Nocardioides fonticola. Lineage (NCBI taxonomy): Bacteria > Bacillati > Actinomycetota > Actinomycetes > Propionibacteriales > Nocardioidaceae > Nocardioides > Nocardioides fonticola. The sequence continues at coordinate 11,366 of NZ_BAAAZH010000008.1, forward strand.
CGCGCCTCCATGGAGAAGCACATGACGGTGACCTCCACCCCGGCCCAGGCCGGATCCTGGCACTGGCTCAGCGACACCGAGGTGCACTGGCGTCCGCGCACCTACTGGAAGGCCGGCACCGACGTGCACGTCGCCGTCGACGTCAACAGCGTGCCGGCCGGCGGGGGCATCTACGGCCAGGAGGACCGCGAGGTCAACTTCCAGGTCGGCGACGCCCACATCTACAAGGTCGACGCGCAGACCCACCAGATGAAGGTCTTCAGCAACGGCAAGCTCGTGCGCACCATCCCGATCACCACCGGCAAGCCCGGCTTCACCACCCGCTCCGGGGTCAAGGTGATCATCGAGAAGTTCGCCTCCAAGCGCATGAACTCCGAGACCGTCGGCATCACCGGCTCGGAGGCCTACGACCTCGACAACGTGCAGTGGGCGATGCGACTGACCTACTCCGGTGAGTTCATCCACGCCGCTCCGTGGTCGGTCGGCTCCCAGGGCTACGCGAACGTCAGCCACGGCTGCACCGGCATGAGCACCGACAACGCGAAGTGGCTCTACGACCTCAGTCGTCGAGGCGACGTCGTGGAGACCACCGGCACCGACCGTCCGATGACCCTCGACAACGGCTACGGCGACTGGAACGAGTCGTTCGCGGCCTACCAGAAGGCCTCGGCGCTGGGCTGAGCCTCCCTCCCCGGCCGTCCACGACGCCCTGACCGGCTGCGCCTGCCGGGCGGCCTTGCGGGTTCAGGGGAAGCTGGGGGAGGGGCCCGTGACCGTCGATCGCACGTAGATCGCGATCCACCACGTGTGCCCCAGCACCGCGACCAGCACCGCGAGGATCATCCCCAGCACCTGGATCGCTCGCGGTCGCGTCGCGATCTCGGGTGCGGGCCACCACGGCACGACGGTCAGCAGCAGGTAGCGGGTGATGCTGGAGACGGGGCGCGTGCTGAGGGCGATGAAGAAGGCGTAGGCGACCGCCCAGGCCCGCAGCTCGGCGGGCCACGCCGCACGCGCCGCCCGGCGCGAGACCAGCCAGATGAGGGTCACGGCGGCGAGGGCGACCGCGAGGCTGAGCGCCGGTCGCTGCAGGGACACGGCGCTGAGCAGCCAGGAGCGGTCCACGAGCGCCGCGGAGTCGGCGAGCCAGTTCGCCTGCGTGGCGGTGTAGGCATCGGCGCGGCCGGTCACGAGAGCGGCCGTGAGCGGCCAGACCGCGAAGGAGACGAGCGAGGTTCCCGCGACGAGCGTCGCACCACGCCAGTCCGGCTCTGGTGATGTCGACCTCCGCCGACGTATGAGCGCCAGCCCGACCGCAGTCAGACCGATCGCGGGGGCGATCGGACGTACGAGCCCGAGCACGAGGGTCCAGGCGGCGGCGCTGCGGTACCGCTCCCTGCTGAGCGCTTCCAGGGCGAGCGCCAGCACCAGGAGGGCCGGCCCTTCGGTGTAGGCCATGAGGACGACCGGGGCGGCGGGAGCGATCGCGAGCCCGATGACGGTCCACGTGGCGGCGGTGGGGGAGGAGTGCCGGGCGACCATGCGGTGCAGCACCACGACGGCGGCGCAGGCACAGGCCAGATCGAGCACGCAGGCCGCCCACGCGAAGGGGAGGCCGGTGAGCGCAGTCGTCGCACCGACGAGCAGGGGGATGGCCGGGTAGAACGCCCAGGCGTTCTGGACCACGACACCGTGATCCGTCGGAAGCGTCCGCGGGTAGCCCTCCTCCGCGATTCGGCGGTACCACTGGCCGTCCCAGCTCGTGAGGATGTCGGCGAGCCCGTCACCGCTGCGCTGGGCCGGGAAGACGGCGCCGCTTCCCGCCTGGAGGGGCGCCTGGTGGTGGCCGAAGTAGGCGAACAGCGCCAGGTCGAGCAGCCGGATGGACAAGAACACGAGGAGCGCCGTCGCTGGCGCCCAGCGCAGGACGCGCATGGGTGAGGACCCTCCGAGTAGGGCGTGGGTGGGGCAGGTGGACCGGAGGCGGCCCCCTCAGATCGTGCCGCGCACATGCGAAAGGGGGCCGATCCTTCCGGATCGGCCCCCTATGGTCGCACGAGGTGTCAGTGGCTGCGGCTGCCGCCCTCGATCGCCTCGACGGTGTCGTGCTCGTCGGCCCCGTGGAGCTCGTGCTCGAAGTGGTGCTTGGCCTCTTCGATCTCCTCGGTGGTCGGCTTCTGCACGGTGTCGGCGAACCACAGCTCGGAGAGCTTGCCGCGCAGGGCCTCGAGGCGGGTGACCGGGGCGGCCACGCCGTTCTCGTCGACCTTGAGCTGCGGGACGTACACCTCGTCGCGGTCGCGCGCGGTGAGCTTGTACGCAGCCTCCTCCGACAGGGGCAGGTGACGCTCGCTGTAGCCACCCTCGGCCGAGCGCATGATGATGCCGGTCTCGTAGCCGTGGAGCAGCTTCTGCTCGTCGTGACGCTGCAGCGAGATGCACCAGCGACGGGTGATCACGAACGCCAGGGCAGGGCCGACGAAGACGGCCACGCGCATGAAGTAGGTGATCGCGTTGATGCTGGCGTGCAGCTTGATGGCGATGATGTCGTTGCCGCCGGCCGCCCACAGCAGGCCGTAGAAGGTCATCAGCGAGACCATCAGGGCCGTGCGGGTGGGGGCGTTGCGCGGACGCTCGAGCAGGTGGTGCTCACGCTTGTCGCCGGTGATCCAGGACTCCAGGAACGGCAGGAGCATGAGGATCGTGAACATCAGGCCCGGCAGGATGATGATCGGCAGGAAGACGTTCCAGGCGATCGTGTGGCCCCAGAAGTGGGACTCGATGCCGGGCATGATGCGCAGCGCGCCGTCGGGCCACCCCATGTACCAGTCGGGCTGCGAGCCGGCCGTGACCTTGGTCGGGTCGTAGGGGCCGAACTTCCACACCGGGTTGATCGAGAGCAGACCGCCCATGATCGCGGTGACGCCGAAGACGATGAAGAAGAAGCCACCGGCCTTGGCGGCGTACACCGGGAGCATCGGGTAGCCGACGACGTTCTCCTCGGTGCGGCCGGGACCGGGCCACTGCGTGTGCTTGTGGTAGACGAGCAGCAGCATGTGGGCCGCGATGAGCGCGAGCAGCAGACCCGGGATCAGCAGCACGTGGATGATGTAGAGCCGCGGGATGATCGCCTCGCCGGGGAACTCGCCGCCGAAGAGGAAGAACGACAGGTAGGTGCCCACGACCGGGATCGACTTCATGAAGCCGTCGGCGGCGCGGATACCGGTGCCCGAGAGCAGGTCGTCGGGCAGCGAGTAGCCGGTGAAGCCCTCGAGGGTGCCGAGCAGCAGCAGCAGCGAGCCGATGACCCAGTTGAGCTCACGCGGCTTGCGGAAGGCGCCGGTGAAGTACACGCGGAGCAGGTGCACCATCATCGAGGCGACGAAGAGCATGGCCGCCCAGTGGTGCATCTGACGCATCAGCAGTCCGCCGCGCACATCGAAGGAGATGTGCAGGCTCGAGGCGTACGCCTCGGACATGGGGATGCCGCGGAGCTGGTCGTAGGAGCCCTGGTAGGTGACCTCGCCCATGCTCGGGGTGAACCAGAGCGTGAGGAAGATGCCCGACAGGAGGAGGACCACGAAGCTCCACAGGGCGATCTCGCCCAACATGAAGGACCAGTGGTCGGGGAAGACCTTGCGCAGGTTCTTCTTCATCGCCGTACCGAGGCCCAGACGCTCGTCGGCCCAGGTGGCCACGGCTCCGGCTCGGTTCGGCTTGCTGGCGCTGGCCGGCGTCGTGCGGTTGCTCGACGCGACCCTGCTGGTGTCGATGCTCATAGATCAGCCTCGCCTTGGTCGCCGATGTCCTTGCTGTCTCGTTCCCAGAAGCTCGGGCCGACCGGCTCGAGGAAGTCACTCTGGGCGATGATGTAGCCCTCGCTGTCGACTGCAAGCGGCAGCTGGGGCAGGGGGCGGGCAGCGGGCCCGAAGACCACCCGGGCGGAGTCGGCCAGATCGAAGGTCGACTGGTGGCAGGGGCACAGCACGTGGTGCGTGGTGCGCTCGTAGAGCGAGATCGGGCACCCGACGTGGGTGCAGATCTTGGAGTAGCAGACGATGCCGTCGACGTCCCAGTTCTCACGGCCCCGACCGGGCTTCAGCTCGGTCGGCTCCATGCGGACGACGATGACGGCACCCTTGGCCTTCTGCTGGTTGAGCTCGACACCCTCGATCTCGGGGTAGCCGTTCTCCTCCGTCGGGAAGAGGGCCTCGGGTGCTGCGTTCACGAGGTCGCCGATCTCGAGATCGGCGGCCTTGATCGGGGTACCGACGACATCGCGCACGACGCGCATGCCCTTGGTCCAGATCGTGCTCTTCAGCTTGTCGCCCGGCAGCGGACCGAGGTCGCGCAGCAGGACGATCGCGGGCGCGCCGAGGAGGCCGACCGCGCCGAGGAGCGAGTTGCGGATGAGGGGTCGCCGGGCGATGCCGGACTCCTCCAGGCCTGCCTGCAGAGCCGCGATCGTGGCCTCGCGGTCCTCCTGCGAGGAGGCGGCGGGGTGGCGCATCTCGACCATCTCGTGGTCGCCCATGAGCTTGCGGGCCCACTGGATCACGCCGACGCCGATGAAGAGCAGTGCGCCACCGAGGGTCAGGCCGAGCGCCACGTTCGAGGCGCCCAGGCCGAGCGAGGAGTCCCACTCGTCCCCGACCTTGAAGGCCAGGTAGGAGACCACGAACAGCACGGTGCACACGGCCGAGAGGCCGAACAGGGCCGCGACCTGGCGCTCGGCGCGCTTCTCGGCCTTCTCGTCGACGTCGGTGGGACGCCACTGGTGCTCGGGCAGGCCCGGGTTCGGGATCGGCTCCTCGGCCGCGAGCTCGGGGAGCTTGTCGCTGTGGTCGATCACGCCGCGACCTCCTTCTTCTTCTTCGAGGAGCGCGTGGTGTGGGCCGCGATCCAGACGGCGAAGCCGACCAGACCGCCGATACCCACGATCCACGCGAACAGGCCCTCGGCCACCGGGCCGAGGCCGCCCATGCTGAAGCCGCCGTAGCCGGTCTCGTCGTTGAGCGAGCCGAGGTAGGCGATGACGTCGCGCTTCTCCTCCGGCGAGAGGTTGCCGTTGCTGAAGCTCGGCATGTTCTGCGGACCGGTCAGGAGGGCCTCGTAGATGTAGCGGGGCTCGACGCCGCGGATCTTCGGGGCGTAGCCGCCGCGCGGCATGGCACCGCCGGAGCCCTCGAAGTTGTGGCACGCCGTGCAGTTGGTGAGGAAGATCTGGCCACCGCGGACGATCGCCGCCTGGCGCTCCTCCTCCGAGAGCCCGTCGAGGCTGTAGTCGGAGGCGTTCGGCACCGACGGGCCGGGGCCGAGCGAGGCCACGTAGGCGGCCATCGCGTCGATCTCGTCCTGGGTGTAGACGACCTTCTTGCGCGGCGCCTGGGCACCCGGCTGCGCCATCGGCATGCGGCCGGTGCCGACCTGGAAGTCGACCGCCGCGGCACCGACGCCGACGAGGGACGGGCCGAGCTGGTTGCCGTCGATCGTGGAGATGCCCTGGCCGTTCTGGCCGTGGCAGAACGAGCAGCCGACGAGGAAGAGCTTGCGGCCCTCCTCGACCTTCATGGACTGGGAGTCCTCCTTGGCCGCCTGGGCCGGGGAGAACGTCGCGTAGAGACCGCCGGTGAGACCGAGTCCGATGACGAGCAGCAAGAGCCCGGCCAGGGGACCCCGACGGTGCCGGGAGAGCCGGCCGGCGGATCGATTCAAAAGACGCACGATGTGACTTGTCCTCGTTGCTTGAAGGAAGCGGCGGGCGACGGCGGGACTACTTGACGAGATAGATCGTGGCGAAGAGCCCGATCCACACGACGTCGACGAAGTGCCAGTAGTACGAGACGACGATCGCGCTGACCGCCTGCTCGTGGGTGAAGCGTCGGGCCAGGTAGGTGCGGCCCAGCACCAGCAGGAACGCGATCAGACCGCCGGTCACGTGGATGCCGTGGAAGCCGGTGGTCAGGTAGAACATCGTGCCGTAGGCGGAGTCCTGGATCGTGATGCCCTCGTGGACGAGCTCGGTGTACTCGACGGCCTGGCCGCCGATGAAGACCGCGCCCATGAGGTAGGTCAGGATGAACCATTCCCGCAGGCCCCAGCCGCGGAAGTTCAGCAGCGAACCGGACCGGCCGACCTGGCCGCGCTCGGCGGCGAAGACGCCGAGCTGGCAGGTGAGCGAGGAGAGCACCAGGATCGTGGTGTTGGCGGCGGCGAACGGGACGTTGAGCGCCTCCGTGTTCACCTCCCACAGCTCCGGGCTCACCGACCGGATCGTGAAGTACGCCGCGAAGAGCGCCGCGAAGAACATCAGCTCGCTGGAGAGCCAGATGATGGTTCCGACGCTCACCATGCTCGGTCGGTCATGGTGCCCGTGCAGACGGGATGCAGGGATGGTTGCCGTGGTCGCCACAGACCCATTATGGCCTGCCGCATGGCCGAAGCCACGCCGACCCCCATCTGTCTCACAGGTGACCGTGTCATCGGGTCGGAGGGCCCGGGTCGGAGGGCCCGGGGGCGGCGCCCGCAGGGGTCCTCGGACCGGATCCGGACGGTTCGAGGACCACGATCGTCCCGGCTCCGTGGCCGCCGGGGACGGACCGCGTTAGCATCGCGCCCGTGAGCCAGACCTCCTCGGACCAGACGCTGCGCGTCCTCGTCTACAGCGACGACGTGACCACCCGCCAGCAGGTCATCCTCGCCCTCGGGCGACGCCCGCATCCCGAGCTCCCGGAGTTCGAGTACGTCGAGGTCGCCACCGAGCCCGTCGTCATCGCGACGATGGACGCCGGGGGCATCGCCCTGGCGATCCTCGACGGCGAGGCCGTGCCGGCGGGCGGGATGGGGATCGCCAAGCAGCTGAAGGACGAGATCTTCCGCTGCCCGCCGCTCCTGGTGCTCACCGGGCGGCCGCAGGACGCCTGGCTGGCCACCTGGTCGCGCGCGGACGCCGCGGTCTCGCACCCCATCGACCCGATCCACCTCGCCGAGACCGTCGTGGGCCTGCTGCGGCCGGCGCGTTCGGGCTCGGTCGCGACCGGCTGATCCGGTGACCGCCACGACGACGACCTGGCCCGATGTCATCGGCGGCCTGGTCGCCGGTACCGACCTGACCCCCGACCAGGTCTCCTGGGCGATGGGGGAGATCCTCGCCGGTGAGGCGACCCCGGCGCAGATCGCCGGTTTCGCGATCGCGCTGCGCGCGAAGGGCGAGCAGGTGAGCGAACTCACGGCGCTGGCCGACACGATGCTGACCCACGCCCAGCCGCTGAGCGTGCCCGGCCGGCTCCTCGACGTCGTCGGCACCGGCGGCGACCGCTCCATGTCGGTCAACATCTCCACGATGTCCGCGATCGTCGCCGCCGGCGCCGGCGCGCGGGTGGTCAAGCACGGCAACCGCTCGGCGTCCTCGAAGTCCGGCGCCGCCGATGTGCTCGAGGCGCTCGGCGTCCGGCTCGACCTGCCCCTCGACCGGGTCGGCCCGGTCGCCGAGGAGGCCGGCATCACCTTCTGCTTCGCGGCCGCCTTCCACCCCTCCATGCGGCACGCGGCGGTACCCCGCCGCGAGCTGGGGGTGGCGACCAGCTTCAACCTGCTCGGACCGCTCACCAACCCAGCCCGCCCCGGCGCCCAGGCCATCGGCTGCGCCGACCCGGTCGCCGCACCGGTGATGGCGGGGGTCTTCGCCTCCCGCGGGGTCGACGCCTGGGTGTTCCGCGGTCGCGACGGTCTCGACGAGCTCACCACCACGACCGTCTCCGACGTCTGGGTCGTGCACGAGGGGGAGGTGACCACCGCGGTGGTCGACCCGCAGGAGCTGGGCCTCGCTCCCGGGACGGCCGAGGGCCTGCGCGGCGGCGACGCCGCGTTCAACGCCGACGTCGTCCGACGGGTGCTCGCGGGCGAGGCCGGGCCGGTGCGCGACGCCGTCGTGCTCAACGCCGGCGCCGCGCTCGCGATCCACGCCGAGCCGGGGGCCGATGTCGTCGCCTCGCTGCGCACCGGGATGGAGCGCGCCGCCGCCGCCATCGACGGCGGCGACGCGGCGGCCACGCTGGAGCGCTGGATCGCCGCGACCGCCTGAGTCTCGGCCGTCCCGTCTCGGCTCGTCCCGGCTCGTATCGGCCCGTCTTGGCCGGCTTCAGCTCGCGGCCGGGTCGGGGGCGCCGGGGCGCACCAGGAACTCGACGTCCTGGGAGTGGTGCAGGACCCGCCAGCCCGCCAGCCGCAGGTTGTAGGCCAACGCGTCGTCGTCGGGCAGCAGCGCGTAGTCGAACCGGTCGCGCCTCACGATCGCCTCCCAGCCGTCGCCGACGTCCTGGAGGGTGAAGATGTCATCGAGTTCGTCGGTCGTGTAGGCGTCGGCGTACCCGTTGAACGCGGCGTCGAGGCGGGGGTAGGCCCAGACGAGGTAGCTGCCGAACTCGATCCGGGTGAGGATCGGCGTCCCGTCGGGCAGCGCGGCCGCCGTCGGCGCCAGCCAGTCCGGCTCGACCGGGTGCGGATCGGGCATCACCGCCGCGAACCCGGCCGCGGCCAGGATCGTCGCCGCCGCACCGCCGAGGAGCATCCGTCGGGCGCGGGGCGAGCCGGCTCCCTCGGCGCCTGCCGTGCCGGCGTCGGCGTCGGTGCCCGTGGCGGTGCGCAGCCGGCCCAGCAGGCGGGCCAGGAGGACGGCGAGCATCGCGGTGGCGATGGGCGTGGTGCGGTTCGAGTAGAGCGCCCATCCGACAGCCGTCAGCAGCAGCAGGTCGGCAGTCCAGGTGTCGCGCCCCGATCGCACCCGCACCGCCAGCGTCAGCAGCAGCAGGCCGGCCAGCGCGAGGGCGGGGAAGCGGGTGAAGTCCGGCGGCGCCCACTCGGAGAAGTAGTTGGCGCGGCTGCCGACCAGCAGCACGGCGCCGTAGGCGCCCGGCCCGACCGGGGTGAGCCCGGCGACCAGGGCCGAGCCCAGCCCCACGCCGAACGCGCGGGCGCGGATGCGCCGCTGCGCGGGCGGGGCGTCGAGGGTGAGGCCGGCCGCGGCGACGAGGCTGGTGGCGATGCCGACCGGCCACATGCCGTGCAGCAGCACCCATAGCCAGGTGAGCGGCACGAGCCACCACCGCAGGCGGCCGTCGCGCGCCGTGCGCAGCCACGCCGCCAGCGTGACGACGGCGAGGAGGTAGCTGACGATCTGCGGTCGAGCGGACAGCGCCGTGAGCGAGGCCAGCAGCGTGACCGCCGCCAACGGCGCCGCCACCAGCAGCGGCGCCTCCTGGAGGCAGGCCCGCACCAGGACGGCGACGTAGACCACCGAGACCGCCGCCGCGAGCCACAGGACGCCGCGCAGCCCGCCGACGTCCTCGGCCCAGGCCAGGACGATCTGGCTCAGCCACTGCGTCGGCAACCAGGACCGGGTGGCGTACGGCGTCAGGCTGCCGGGGTCCCACGGCGTCCAGCCGTGGAGGAACTCCTGCCCGATGCGCAGATGGAAGAAGGTGTCGAGGTTGATCGGCTGGCGCAGCTGCCGCAGGGCCACCACGACGAGGGTCACCGCGAGCAGGATCGCGGGGATCACCCCGCGCACCAGTCGGGTCACCATGGCGCGGCGTCAGTCCAGGCCGAGGGAGAAGGCGCTCTCGAGGTCGTGCTGGGAGTAGGCCCGGAAGGCGATGTGGGTCTGGGTCGAGACGACGCCCGGCACCTTGTTCAGGCGGTCGGCAACCACCGAGGCGATCTCGTCGTGCGTGCGCACCCGCACCATCGCGATCAGATCGATCTCGCCGGTCACGGAGTAGACCTCCGAGACGCCGTCGAGCGAGGCGATCTCCTCGGCGACCTCGGGGATGCGGGCGACATCGGCGTGCACGAACACGATCGCGGTGATCATGGGCCGAGGTTAGGCCATCGGCGCCGGTCGTCGGCCGTTCCAGCTGAACCTGTCGCGGGCGCCGCGCGCGCCGCGCCGGGATCAGCCGACGGTGGGGCCGATCGGACGCAGCGGTCGACGCTCGCCGAACGGGACGAGCGAGCGCCGCGACTCCTCCACGGCGTCGTGGCGGGGCAGGTGGCGGTGCGCCCCGCGGACCGGGCAGGTCCACTCGCCGTCGATGTCGACCAGCCGGACGCCGGGCGCCTCCAACCAGCGCAGCACCTTCTCGGTCTCCTCCGGTGCGGCGGCGGGGACCGGGCCCAGGGCGGGGCGCACGGTCTCAGCGCTCGCCCGCAGCTCGGCGACGTAGCGGTGGGCGTCGGCGCCGCGGGGGATCACCCCGGCCGCGGCGAGTCGGCCGTGCCGCACCACATGCACCGACCACGTGCCGTCGTCGTCGCGCTGCGCGGCGACCACCTCGGGGCACGCGGTGAGCGCGCGCAGGCGTTGATGCCGGGCGGCGGCCCGGAGGAAGGCGGTCAACCGGTCGCGGTGCACGCCGGCCTCCTCGAACCGCTCGCCCTGCGCCAGGCCCTCCATGCGCGCCTCGAGCACGTGGACGACGGCGTCGGGGTCGCGGAAGGCCGCCTCGCGCAGGCGCTCGACCACCGCGCCGTAGGTCTCCGCATCGACCCGCCCGTCGCAGGGCGCGAGGCAGCGGCCCATCTCGGCCAGCACGCAGGGGGTGCGGCGGGGACGGCGTCCGAACCGGTCGGTGCACTGCCGCACCGGGAACGACTCGTGGAGGGCGGCCACGCACTTCTCGGCCGCCGCGCGGGAGGAGAAGGGGCCGAGGTAGTCGGCGCCGTCGTCGAGCACCCGCGTGACCAGCGCGAGCCGCGGCCACGGCTCGGGGGTCACCTTGACGAAGTGCACCTTCTCGGGGAAGCGCGATCGCCGGTTGTAGGGCGGCTTGTGCTCGCCGATCAGGCGCAGCTCGCGGACCGCCGCCTCCAGGGTGGTCGCGCAGGCGATGGCCTCCACGCTGTCGGCGAGCTTGATCATCTCGCCCATCCGCGAACGGGTCTCGGAGGCGGTGAAGTAGCTGCGCACCCGGGTGCGCACGTCGCGGGAGGTGCCCACGTAGAGCACCCGGCCGCGGGGGTCCTTGAAGAGGTAGACGCCCGGCGCGTGGGGGAGGCCCTCGGCCAGGTGGCGCTTGCGGCGCTGGGCCGCGCTGACCCGGGAGGAGAAGGTCTGCAGCTCCTCGAGCGTGGAGACCCCGAGCGTGCCGAGCCGGCCGATGAGCCCGTGCAGCACGTCGACGGTGGCCCGCGCGTCGGTGAGCGCCCGGTGGTCGGGGGTCGTGGCCGAGCCGAACGCGCGGGCGAGGGAGGCGAGCTTGCAGTTCGGGGCGTCGTCGCGGGTGATCACCCGTCGGGCCAGCAGGGCGGTGTCGACGATCTCGAACCGCGGCCAGGCGCGCCCCTGCTCGCGGGCGAAGTGCTGGAGGAAGCCGACGTCGAAGGGGGCGTTGTGGGCCACCAGCACGCAGCCGGAGGCGAACTCCAAGAACGCGGGCAGCACGGTCTCGATGGACGGCGCGCCGGCGACCATCGCATCGGAGATGCCGGTCAGCACCGCGATGAACGGGGGGATCGCCGAGCGCGGGTTCACCAGCGTCTGGAACTCGCCGAGGACCTCGCCGCCACGCACCTTCACCGCGCCGATCTCGGTGATCATCGAGCCGCCCGCCGCCGATCCCCCGGTGGTCTCGAGGTCGACGACGCAGAAGGTGACCTCGCGCAGCGGCCGGCCGAGCTCGTCGAAGCTGCGCTGGACCTCCCAGCGGTTCTCGGCGGTCATGGTCATGATCGGCACGCTAGGTGGGGCCGCCGACAATCCGCGGGCGACGCGCACGACGGCGTCCGATCCCGCCCGCGCCACTAGGCTGGAAGGACCGGGCGAGGGCCCCGGTCGTGCCCGTCGGCGCGGCGATCGGAGGGGAGGCGGCATGGTGGCTCCACGACTCGACGAGCTGCCCGGCGCCGTTCGCACCCGGGTGGTCGCCCTCGCCGCCGAGGTGCTGCCCGACGTCCCCGCCCTGCCGCCCGCGCTGCGCCGGGTGGCCGCCTTCGCCCCCGCCCGCCGTGCGCGCCTGGGCGCCACGGCGATCGTCGAGGGGTTGGGCGAGGACGCCGTCCGGGAGCGGGTGGCCACCCAGGTCCAGTCGCGCCGCTCGGCACGGATCGCCGCCCTCGAGAGCGGCGGTCTCGACGACCCCGCGGAGGCCGCCGCCCTGGACTGGCTCGTGCGTCCGGAGGGCTGGGAGGAGCGCTGTCGCGTCGAGATCGCCGAGGTCGCCGACCGGGAGGCCCCCTCGCCCGAGCAGGAGCGGGCGCGCGAGGAGCGGTGGCGCGCCCGGGCCGAGCAGGCCGAGCAGGCGCTGCGCGAGGCGCGCGCCGCCCACCGACAGCAGGTCGACGAGCTCAAGGCCGAGGTCGCGACCCTGCGGCGCCGGGTCGGCGAACTGCGCCGCGAGGCGCGCGACGGCGCCGAGCAGGAGGCGGCCGCCGCGATGGCGGCCCTGCAGGAGGAGATCGCCACCGCGACCGCGGACCGTGCCCGGGCCGAGGCCCGGGCCGGGGCGGCCGCGGCCGAGGCCGCCGATCTGCGCGCCCGGCTGGAGACGGCCGAGCGCGACGGGGGAGCCGAGGCCGGCGCACGCCGGGCCGCACGCGCGGCCCGCGCCGAGCGGGAGGAGGCGAGCGTGCGGGCGCGGCTGCTCCTCGACACCGTCCTGGAGGCGGCGAGCGGTCTGCGCCGCGAGTTGGCGCTGCCGTCGGTGGCCGGTACTCCCGCCGCCCGCGTCGAGGCCGCCCTGGAGGCCGAGGACGCCGCCTCGAGCGCCGTCGGCGGCGCGACGGCGGGCCGCGTCGCCGTGACGGCGTCCCTGCTCGAGCGGTACCTCACGATGCCGCGCTCGCGGCTGATCGTCGACGGCTACAACGTCAGCAAGGCCGCGTGGCCCGCGTCCTCGCTGGAGGTCCAGCGCCAGCGCCTGCTGACCGCGCTGGCGCCGCTGGTGGCCCGCACGGGTGCGGAGACCACCGTCGTGTTCGATGCCGCCGAGGCCGGCTCGCGGCCGCCGGTCCACCCGCCCCGGGGTTTGCGGGTGGTCTTCAGCCCGCGGGGCGTCATCGCCGACGAGGTCGTCGGCCGCCTCGCGGAGGCCGAGCCGGCCGGGCGCGTCGTCCTCGTCGTGAGCGATGACGGCGAGGTCGCCGACCGGGCCGCCCGGGCCGCCGCACGGCCCGTCGGCGCCCGGGCCCTGCTCGACCTGCTCGCCCGCTGATCGTCGCGGCGCGGCGGTTCGCGCCGACACGCCGCGACACGCCGCTCGACGGTTTGTCGGTGGTCGCTGTCACCGTCCTTCCCATGACGACGCGAATCGACTGCGACACCTGCGTGGTGCGGAGCCTGGCCTGCCACGACTGCGTGGTGACCGTGCTCCTCGGCCCGCCGCCGGAGCTGTGCCTCGACGACGACGAGCGCCGGGCGCTCGACCTGCTGGCCGCGGGCGGACTCGTGCCGCCGCTGCGTCTGGTGCAGGCGGTGACGGCACCCGAGGTCGAATCGGCGTGACGCGTGTGACGTACGTGACGCCTGAGGCGCACGGGGCTGAGAGGGGACCAAATTCACGGCGCGACATGCCGGGACGAATTGGCGGGGCCCTCCGGTCGCGATTAGCCTCACCTGCCAGGTGTCCGTCGCAGTGGGCCGCACCGGTCCACGCGGACACCGCGCTGAGTTCCGGATCCATCGGGGGATCCGGGAGCCGGGGAACCAACCACTCTGGGGTGAATCCCTCGCAAGGCGGCCGACGGCCGAGGAGCGGGGGTAGGGCAAGTCGTGCCCGAACCCGTCAGCTCACCCGGTAGGCGTACGACACCAAGGAGACCGCCCGCTCGTGCACCTCGGACGGAAACGACTCGGCAGCGCAGCTGCCGGTCTGGCCCTCGTGGCCGTCGCTGGACTCATCCCTTCCGGCCCCGCGTCGGCCAAGCCCGACATCTCGTCGGTCCAGGCCCGGGTCGACTCCCTCTACCGCCAGGCCGAGCAGGCCTCGGAGCGGTACAACCAGGCGCGCCTCGAGCTCGCCGACCTGCAGCGCGACCTCGGCGTCCTGCGGGCCGACCAGGCGCGTCAGGACAAGGCGCTCGAGCAGGTCCGCGAGCGGGTCCGCGACTCGGTCGTGAGCCAGTACGAGGGCCAGAACCTCTCCGCCGTGGGCGAGATGGTCATCGCCGACGACCCGTCGGCCTTCCTGCAGAAGCTGGCCACGCTGTCGTCCTACGACGAGCTCCAGCAGCAGATGTACGACACCTACGCCAACCAGGCGAAGGCGCTGGCGATCCGCACCGAGGCCACCGAGAAGCGGGCCGCCCAGGTCGCGGCCACCCGCTCCGAGCTGGCGTCGGCGAAGAAGACCATCGACTCCAAGCTGAGCCAGGCCCAGGCGCTGTTGGCCGACCTGAAGGAGGAGGAGCGCGCCGCGATCCTCTCCCGCGGCGAGATCCGCATCCCCAGCGACGTGCCGGCCAGCGGTCGTGCCGCCGCCGCGGTGGCCTACGCGATGGCCCAGGTGCACGACGCCTACGTCTACGGCGCGGCCGGCCCGAACGCCTTCGACTGCTCGGGTCTGACGATGATGGCCTGGGCGCAGGCGGGGGTGGCGCTGCCGCACTCCTCGAGCGCCCAGTTCGGTTCGGGTCCGCACGTCGCCGAGAGCGACCTGCGCCCGGGCGACCTGGTCTTCTACTACTCGCCGATCAGCCACGTGGGCATGTACATCGGCAACGGGATGATCGTCCACGCCGCCAACCCCGGCACGGGCGTCACCGTCTCCAGCCTGCACTCGATGCCGTACGTCGGCGCCGTCCGACCGGGCTGAGCCGCTGACCGGGGTCGTCGTCCCCTCGGATCCGGGCACGGCCCCGGACATCCCGACGCGCCCGCGCCGCCCCTGGCTGCTGCGCGGGCTGGTGCTGACGACCGTCGTCGCGGTGGTCGCCGTCCTCCTGGTGCTCACCCGCGGACAGGACACCTACGTCGCCCGTCCGCCGTCCTCGACCGAGCCCAGCGGAGCGGCCGAGGACGTCGCGCCGGGCCTCGCGGCTGCCGCCCTCACCCGGTTCGCCGACGCGCTGCGGGCCGGCGATCCGGAGGCCGCCGCCCGGCTCGCACCCGCCGACGACCCGGCTGCGGCCCGTCGGCTGGCCGGGATCGCCGCCAACGCGCGCGACCTCTCCCTGACCGACCTCGACATCCGCTACGTCGACCAGAGCACCGCACCGGACGCCGAGGGACGCTGGCGCGCTGTCGCCGACGTGCGATGGCGCATCGCCGGCTTCGACCCGACTTCGGCCCAGGCCGAGGTCTCCTTCGTCCTGCAGTCCGATGCCTCCGGCGTCGGGATCGTCTCCGCGGGTGGGGGAGGCGACCGGTCCCCCCTGTGGCTGAGCGGTCCGATCACCGTGCGGCGGGCCGGCGAGGCACTGGTGCAGGTCGCGGTGTCGGCACGGGCCGACCGGTACGCGCGGCTGGCGCGGGTCGCGATCGCCAGCGTGGCCCGCACCCTCGACATGCCCCAGAGCCGGCTCGTCGTCGAGGTGCCGGCCACCGAGCCCCAGCTCGACCGCATGCTCGACGCCTCCAGCGGCACCTACGCCGGGATCGCCGCGGTCACGGCACCGGTCGACGGCTCGGACGCCGCCGACGCCCCCGTGCACGTGTTCGTCAACCCCGAGCAGTTCGACCAGCTGCGCCGCGCCGGCGCCCAGGTCGTGATGACGCACGAGACCACCCATGCCGCCACCGGCGCGGTCACCAGCAGGGCGCCGCTGTGGCTGGTGGAGGGTTTCGCCGATTACGTCGCGCTGCGCAACGTCGCGCTCCCGATCACCACCACCGCCGCCGAGCTGATCGCGCGCACCCGGCGGTCCGGCGTCCCCCGGGCCCTGCCGAGCACCGCCGACTTCTCCGTGCAGGCCTCCGGGCTCGACGCCACCTACGAGAGCGCGTGGATCGCCTGCGTCATCATCGGCGAGCGGGTCGGCACGGTCGGGCTCGAGCGGCTCTACGACCGGGCGGGCGCCGGCGCGCCCTTCGCGGCCACGCTGCGACAGGTCACCGGACTGACCCTGGCGCAGCTCACCTCGACCTGGCGGGAGCGTTTGTCAGACTTGGCGTCGTGAGCTCCTCTCGGACCAGCGAGCCCCGGCCGGCTCGGAGCACCGCCCTCGTCGTCGTCCTCCTGGCCGGCGTCGTCTTCGCCCTCGTCGCGTGGTGGCGCATCCCCTGGCATCCGGTCCCCGGCGGGTCGGTGGCGGCCGCCGACCCGACCCGCTTCCTCTCCCTCGCCGAGATCGACCGTGCCGAGCAGTACTCCCGGTGGGCCCGGGTGTGGAGCTGGGGGTCGCTGGCGGTCTCCCTCGCCGTCGCCGCCTGGTGGGGGTTGACCGACACCGGACGCCGGGTCGTCGACCGCCTGCCCGGGCGCTGGTGGGCGCGCGCGGCCCTCGCCGTGGCGATCACGGTGCTCCTGGGCCGCCTGATCACCCTGCCCTTCGCCGTCGCGTTCCGCATCCACGCCCGCGACTACGGCATCACCCGCCAGTCCTGGAGCGGCTTCGCGCGCGACCTGGCGGTCGGCGAGCTGGTGCAGATCGTCGCCACCTCGCTGGCAGTGGTGGTGCTCCTCGCCTGCATCCGCCGCTTCCCGCGCCGCTGGCCCGCCGTCGCGGGCGGGCTGTTCGCGGCGCTGGTGATGGCCGGCTCCTTCGTCTACCCGGTAGTGGTCGAGCCGCTCTTCAACTCCTTCCAACCGCTGCCCGACGGTTCGCTGCGCACCGGGATCCTCCAGTTGGCCGACACCGAGCACGTGCACATCGACGACGTGCTGGTGGCCGACGCCTCCCGCCGCACGACCACCCTCAACGCCTACGTCTCCGGCTTCGGCGACACCCGACGGGTCGTCCTCTACGACAACCTCGTCGACGAGCTCCCGCAGGACGAGGTGCTCGCGGTCGTGGCCCACGAGCTCACCCACGCCCGCCGGGACGACGTGCTGACCGGCTCGCTCCTCGGTGCGTCGGGTGCGGCGCTCGGCGTGGGCCTGCTGGGTCTGGTGCTCGGGAGACGGAAGGTGGGGGAGCCCGGTTCGGTGCCGCGACTCCTGGCGCTGTTCGCGATCGCGAGCTTCCTGGCCAGCCCGGTGCAGAACGGGCTGAGCCGGCTCATCGAGACCCGTGCCGACGTCGGCGCTCTGGAGGCGACCCGCGATCCGGCGTCCTTCATCGCCATGCAGGAGGAGCTCAACCTGCATGCCGTCTCCGACCCGACGCCGCCGGCGTGGTCGCAGTTCTGGTTCGGGTCGCATCCCACGACGATGCAGCGCATCGCGATCGCGGAGCGGTTCGAGCAGAGGGCCGAGGAGCCGGCCGAGGAGCCGGCCGAGGAGCCGGCCGCCCGCTGAGCCTCGGCGCCCGGTCGGGCGGCGGCGGGTGAGGATGCCCGGAAATGGAGGATGGCCCTCGCCGAGAGGATCCGGCCGGTGGTCGCGACCCGGAGAACCGGGTGTCGATCACCAGCAGGTCCGACTCGGCGAGGGCCTGCACTCCCTCCCCAGGAAGTGGTCTGGTGGCCTCGTCCGGCGGCAGCGTGGCCGCTCGGGGACTGACGGCGGGTGGTGCTAGGAGCAGGTGTTGCCGGCGCCGACGGCGGTGGCCGCGCCGGTCATGGCCGAGCAGGTGCCGGTGAACGCGTTCTTCACGACGGGGCCGAGGGCGACGACGGCGACCACGATGATGGCGGCGATGCCGGCGATCAGCAGGCCGTACTCGACGGCGGAGGCGCCGCGCTCGCTGCGGGTGCGCTCGCTCGACGTGGTCGGGTCGGTGTACTCGGTCATGCGGTTCCTTCGCGGATCTCGTGGCGGATGACGGCGGAGGGGCCCGAGCCCCTCCTCACGTCAGCAGGTGCCGGTGGCGATCGCGGAGTTGCCGCTGGTGATGTTGGAGCAGGTGGTCGTGAAGGCCTTCTTGACGACCGGACCGAGCGCGACGACGGCGACGACGATGATCGCGGCGATGCCGGCGATCAGCAGGCCGTACTCGACGGCGGAGGCGCCGCGCTCGTCGGCGGAGGGGCGGCGGCCGCTGAGCAGCAGGCGCAGGTATTCGATCATCAGAGTTCTCCCATGGTGACGAGGCAGTGGTGCTGGGGCTCCTGCCCCTGATGGTGGGGGCTCGGTCCCCGGCCGGTCAGGCCCCGGAGGACCTCACGAGAAGAATCCTGCCGGACCGTCCACCGATGCAGGATCAGGTGAAGGCCCCGAGACGCGTAGTCACTTCGGACTACCCCTTCGGGCGAGGGAGACGAGACGGCTCCGCCCTGGCCGGGTACACCTAGGCGGGCTTGATGCTGGAGAGCAGGCCGATGCGCATCGCGGTGACCAGGGCCTGGGCGCGGTTCGTGGCACCGAGCTTCTGGTAGATCTTCGCGATGTGCGACTTGGCCGTCGACTCGCTCAGGTAGAGCTTCTGGCCGATCTGCGCCGCACCCAGGCCGTCGGCCAGGAGCAGCAGCACCTCGTGCTCGCGGTCGGTCAGCCGCGTGGACTCCGCCGCCGAGCGGCGCATCATCGCCTGGACGAGGCCCGCGCACACGAAGGACCGGGGCGAGACCCGTGCATGGCGGGCGGCCTTGACGACCTCGGTGGACGGCGCGTCCTTGCCGACGAAGCCCGAGGCGCCGGCCTCCATGGCGGCGAAGATCTGGTCGTCGCCGGAGTGCATCGTCAGCACGACCAGGCCGATGGTGTCGCTCTGCTTGCGCAGGGCGCGCACGATGTCCAGGCCGGTGCCGTCCTGGAGCTGGAGGTCGGTGACGACGACGTCGGGACGCAGCTCGGCGCAGCGGGTGAGCGCCTCGGCGACGCTCGCCGCCACCCCGACGACCTCCATGTCGTCCTGGAGGTCGAAGACCCCCGAGAGGCCGTTGCGGATGAGCTCGTGGTCGTCGACCAGCACCACCCGGGTCTTGTCAGTCATCGTGCGTCCTCTCGCCCTGCCGGACCCCGTTCGGGGACGTTCCCGGTCACCGTTCCACCTCCACGGCCTCGGCCACCTCGGCGTCCACGGCGTCCTCGGCGTCCGCCGTGTCGGCGTCCGTCGCGTCGACCGGGACCTCGCGCAGACCGTTGCCGAGCACGCAGCGCACGGTGAGTCCGCCGCCGGGTGTCTCGGCCATGCTGAGTATGCCGCCGATGAGGTGCGCCCGCTCCTGCATGATGCCCAGCCCGTAGGAGTCCGAGCGCCCGATGCCCATGCCCCGCCCGTTGTCGGTGACGGTGATGGACGCCGAGGGCGGCTGCACCTGGCAGTGCACGGTGATCTGGGTGCACCCGGAGTGCTTGACGGCGTTGTTGAGCGCCTCCTGGGTGATGCGGAACAGCTCCGCCTCGATCTCGGGGCGCAGCCGGGTCGGCTGCTCGTCGAGGGTGACCGTGATCGGCATGCCGGAGACCTGGCTGAGGTTGCGCGCGATCGAGCCGATGGCGCTGCCCAGGCTCTCGCTGCTGCCGACGCTGGTGCGCAGCGTGATGACGGTGCGCCGGACCTCGGCGACCACCGCGGAGATCCGCTGGCGCAGGAGCTCGATCTGCTCGTCGTGCCGCGGGCCGGGGGGCGTGGCCGCGATCATGTCGACGAGGTAGCCCAGCGAGGCGATGTCCTGCGCGACGCCGTCGTGCATCTCGCGGGAGAGCCGGCGACGCTCCTCGGCGGTCGCCGAGTCGCGGAAGCGGGAGAACAGCAGCGCGGTGTCGAGCTGGACGGCGAGCGGATGCAGGGCCCGGTCGAGACGGCGGTGGAGGTCGCGGGGGAGCCGCGGCTCGCTCCCGGAGGTGAGCACGCGACTGCCCGCCACGACACCCACCCGGCCGGCGCCGGTGACGAGCACGAGCGCGAAGTGGTCGGCGTCCTCGAGCAGGGTCTCCTGGCCGGCCCACGCGCGCTCGGCCAGCGCCAGGTGGGGCCCGAGGTCGGCGGCGTCGTCGAGGCTCTTGGTGACCAGGGGGACGAGCTCGTCGTCACGCGGCACGTAGAGCGCGAGCGCCGAGGTCGGCACCTCGTCGCCCACGCTGCCGAGGATCGCACCGCCCAGGATCGCCGGGTCGAGGCCCGAGCGCAGCTCGCCGCTGAGGCCGATCAGCTGGCGGATGAGGGTCTGGGCGAAGTAGTACGGCGTCAGCGGGTCATGGCTGCGCAGGACGGCGCTGCGCACGAAGCAGGCCACCAGGCCGAGGCCCAGGCCGGTGACGGTCCAGGTGAAGACCGCGACGCTCTGGTCGGGGGAGATGCCGTCGAAGACGAGGAAGGACAGCGCGACGATCGCGGTCAGCTGGGCCGAGAGGGCCAGGCCCATGCCGCGCAGGCCGCGGTAGAGACCGCCGGTGAACGCCGGCACCGCCAGGACGCCGACCGCGGCGGTGCTGTCGTGCAGGGCGACACCGCAGGCCGTGCCGACGACGAGAGGTTCGAGCACCGAGCTCAGACCCAGCAGCGGTCGGGGCCGCAGCTCGACGAGCTGGAGGAGCACCCAGAACAGGCCGACCAGGCCGAGGGCCCGGATGGCCGCCTCGTCCCGGGCGTAGGCGGCACTGCCGACCAGGGCGACGAACACGAAGGTGCGGGCAGCCGCGGCGAGGCGGAAGAACTGCCGTTCCGCGATGGTCACCCTGCCCCCTTCCGATGCGCCCCTCGGAGTCGGTCTCCGCGGGAGTGATTATCGGCGAGTCGGGGGCCTCGCGCACGTACGGCGTGCCGCCGTGGGATCAGCCGAAGCTGTCCAGCACGGTGAGGACCGCGGGTCCCATGACGGCGATGAAGAGCGTGGGGAGGATGAAGAAGATCAGCGGGACGGTCATCTTGACCGGCACCTGCTGGGCCTTCTGCTCCGCCCGCTGGCGGCGCTTGACCCGCATCTCGGCCGACTGCACCCGCAGCACCTGCGCGATCGGCACGCCGAAGGAGTCGGCCTGCACCATCGACCCGACGAACGAGCGGAGGTCCTCGACGGGGGAGCGGTCGCCCATGGCGCGCAGCGCGGCGGCCCGGCCCTGCCCCAGCTGCATCTCCTGCAGCACGCGGGCGAACTCCTCGGCCAGGGGCCCCTGGGTGTTGCGGGCGACCTGCTGGACGGCGGCGTCGAAGCCGAGGCCGGCCTCCACCGAGATGGTCAGCAGGTCGATGGCGTCGGGCAGGGCCCGCTGGATCTTCTCGGCGCGCTCGTAGGTGCGCTGGTAGAGGAACAGGTCGGGGCCGAAGAAGCCCAGCACGCCGCCGACGAGCACGATGACCACCCGTACCGGCAGGGAGGTGCCGAGCACGAAGGAGATCGCGAGGGCGACCAGGAGCGCGCTGACGCCCATGATCACCTTCCCGGAGACGACCCGCTCGATGCTCCAGCCCTCGGGGTTGCCGGCCAGTTCGAGCTTGGCCCGGATGCGCTCGGTGGAGTCCGATCCGCTGAGCCGGCGTCCGAGCGAGAGCGCCCGCGCCTGGAGGGGTTCGACCACCCGCTCGCTGAAGGGCCGATCGGCCTCCTGGCGCAGCTCCTGCGGGGCCGCGGTCATCGCCTCGAGCACCTCGAGCGACCGGTTGACGCCGGCGTTGGGGTCCTCGGGCTTCAGCGCCAGCGAGATCAGCACGAGCGCGGCGACGACGAGCAGCACGCCGAGCACGAAGAGCAGGATCATGCTCAGACCTCCACCTTCACCAGGCGGCTCATCCAGAACACGCCGATGCCCAGCCACAGGCCGGCGAAGGCCAGCATGAACCAGCCCCGGGGGTCGGTGAACAGCGGCTCGACATAGCTGCGCTGGGTGACGACGAGGTAGAGCAGGAACAGGGGCGGCAGCAGGCCGAGCACCCACGCGGAGAGCCGGCCCTCGGCCGACAGGGAGGCCACCTGGCGGCGCATGTACTCGCGCTCGCGCATCGTGGCCGCCACCGTGTCGAGCAGCTCGGCCAGGTTGCCGCCGACCTGGCGCTGGATGCGGATCGCCATGACGACCCACTCGAAGTCCTTGCTGCCGAACCGCTCGGCCACGCCGTCGAGGGCGATCTCGACCGGCACCCCGAGCCGGGTCTCGACCAGCACCCGCCGGAACTCCGAGGCGATGGGGTCCGAGCCCTCCTTGACGATCGTGTCGACGGCCTGCTGGAGGGAGAGACCGGCCGCGAGCGCCCCCGACATCAGTTGCAGGGTGTCGGGCAGCACGGAGTCGAACTTGCGCCGGCGACGCGAGCCGCGGACGACGAGCACCACCCACGGCATGATCGCGCCGAGCAGGATCACGAAGACGCCGAGCACGATGTTGCCGGCGGCCAGCAGCACCCCGATGAGGCCGACCCCGAGGAAGATCCCGACGTGCAGGAGCAGCCACTCGGCCGGCTTGAGCTCGCTGCCGGCGGCGTCGAGGCGCCGTGCGATGCGGCTCTCGAGATCGCGATTGCGGCGCAGCATGGTGGCGGCGGCGTCCTTGGCCTGCGTGAGCGCCTGGTCGGTGTCGATGCGCAGGTGCGGGCGCTCGGCCCCGATGCCGGCGGTGCTCGCGGTGTAGGCGGTGACCCTGTCGGCTGCCGACATCGGCGGCGGCGGACGGGGCACGAGCAGCATGAGGACGCCGACCAGGCCCGCGCCGAGCGCGAGCACGCCCGCGTAGAGCGCCCACGACGGCAGCGACCGGCCGCCGGCGTCGATCGTCGGGACGGCGAGCGGCGCGGAGGTCGCCGCGGCCTTCGCGACGGTGGCGAACGCGTCGGCCTCCAGGGTGCCGGTGGCGGTGGGCAGGGTGACGGCCACGGTGGCCTCGGTGGAGGTCAGGCCCGCGGGCAGCGGGGCGGTCACCAGGATCTGCCGCTGCAGGGCGTCGGCCTCGTCGGCGAAGGCGGCGCGCAGGGCGTCGCTGGTGGCCGGGATGACCGCGCCGTCGCCGGCCTTCGCGAGCTCCTCGAGGTCGGGGTTCGTGGCGGCGCCGGCGGTGTCGAGGCTGATGACGTCGACGAGCGTGTCGGAGCGCCGTACCGCGTCGAGCACCGAGCTGAGCCGGGTGTCGGTGGTGTCGGCGCCGTCGGAGAGCACGAGGAGGTTGCGCTGGCCCTCGGTGCCGGCGACCGTGATCGCGGAGAGGACGCCGTCGTAGAGCCGGGTCTCGCGGCTCAGGGTGAGCGAGTCGAGCACCGACCGCGCCGCCTCGTGGTCGAGGGTGGGCGTCTGGGCGGTCGTGACGTCGCCGGCGAAGCTGACGATGCCGACGTAGACGTCGTCGGGGACGCTGTCGAGGAAGGTCTCGGCGGCCTGCTTCGCGGCGTCGAACCGTGCTCCGCGCATGGAGTTGCTGGTGTCGATCGCGAGCACGGTGGTGCGGCGGACGGCGTCGGAGCCGCTGGCCTGCTGCGCGGTGGCGTCGGCCTCGACCCCGTCGATGGTCATCGCGACCGACGCGAGGTCGACGTCGCTGCCGGCGGGCACCGACACGAGCACGTCGAGACCGCCGTCGACGGTCTGCACGTGGCTGATGGCGGCGCCGGGCGTGGCGTCGTCGGCCGCCTGAGCGGCCACCGGAGCCGCCACCGGCGCGGCCAGGGTCGCGAGCACCGCCGCGGCGCCGGCGAGCCGGGTGAGGACGGCGGGGGAGCGGCGCGGCATCACAACCGGTCCGTGGCGAAGAGCATCGGGTCGACGGTGACGTTGGCGTAGGCCAGCTTCTCCACGCACTTCGGCCGCAGGCCGGTGGGGCGCAGGCGACCCAGGCTGCGACCCTCGCGGTCGAAGCCGAGGGAGTTGTCGAAGACGAAGATGTCCTGGAGCGTGATGACGTCGCCCTCCATGCGCTCCACCTCGGTCACGTGGGTGATGCGGCGCGAGCCGTCCTTGAAGCGGGTCTGGTGCACGATGAGGTCGACGGCGGAGGCCACCTGCTCGCGGATAGCGCGGATCGGCAGGTCCATGCCGGCCATCAGCACCATCGTCTCCATGCGGGAGAGCGTGTCGCGCGGGCCGTTGGAGTGCAGGGTGCAGATCGAGCCGTCGTGACCGGTGTTCATCGCCTGGAGCATGTCGAGCGCGGAGGCGTCGCGGACCTCGCCGACGATGATGCGATCGGGACGCATACGCAGCGAGTTGCGCACCAGGTCGCGGATCGTCACCGCGCCCTTGCCCTCGATGTTGGCCGGGCGCGACTCCAGGCGCACGACGTGCTCCTGCTTGAGTTGCAGCTCCGCGGCGTCCTCGATGGTGACGATGCGCTCGTCGTCGGGGATGAAGGACGACAGCACGTTGAGCGTGGTGGTCTTGCCGGCGCCGGTGCTGCCGGACACGATCACGTTGAGCCGACCGCGCACGCACGCGTCGAGGAACTCCGCGACCTGCGGGGTGAGGCTGCCGAAGCCGATGAGGTCCTCGACGCCGAGCGGGTCGGTGGCGAACTTGCGGATCGTCAGCGCCGACCCGTCGACGGCCAGCGGCGGGACGACGGCGTTGACGCGGCTGCCGTCGGGCAGGCGGGCGTCGACCATGGGCGAGGACTCGTCGATGCGACGGCCGATGCGCGAGACGATCTTGTCGATCGTGCGGCGCAGGTGGCCCTCGTCGGCGAACTGGGCGTCGGCAGGCACCAGACGGCCGCGGCGCTCGAGCCAGATGCTGCGGTGGCCGTTGACCATCACCTCGGAGACGTCGGGGTCGCGCAGGTACGGCTCGATGGGCCCGTAGCCGAGGATGTCGTCGCTGATCTCCTGGGTGACCCGGGCGCGGTCGCTCGTGGAGAGCGGCCGCTCCTGGGAGCCGAGCACGTCGGCGAGCACGCTGCGCACCCGCTGGTCGAGCTCGTTCTGGTCCATGTCGGAGTCGTAGAGGTGCGGGCCCAGCTGCTTGAGCAGCTCGGCGTGCACGTTGCTCTTCAGCTCCTCGATGCGGTCGCCGCTCTGCTGGGCGGCCGCGCGTCGCGAACTCAACGCCGACTCGGTCGGTTGCGCCCGGCGGCGTCCGGCGGTCGTGGTGACCGGCGCTTCGGCGGGCTGCTCGGCGCGCTCGCGGGCCGCGTGCGCGCCCGGGCTGCCGGGGGCGTCGGTGGACGGCGTCGTGCCGGCCGCGGCGGCGTCGGCGGGCTCGGTCTCGCCCGAGGCCGCGCGTGCTGCGGCGAGCCGGTCGGAGAGGGAACTCATCTGGCTACCTCCGGATCCGGAAGCGGGAACGCACCTTGCCGGCCTCGCCGTCGGCGTCGGGGCGCGCGGACGGCGGGGTGGCAGCGTGGGTCGTCACGCCCAGGCTCGGCGTCTCACCCGGCGCCGCGACCGTGTCGCCGCTGATGGTGGCGGCCAGCGCGCAGATGGCGGTGCTCGCCTGGTGGGACGGCCGTTCGGCGACGATCGGGGTGCCGGAGTTGGTGGACGCCGCGATCTCGATCGCCGTCGACACCTGCGCTGCGACCTTCATGCCCAAGATCGCCTCCACCTTCTCCGTGGAGAGCCCCACCGCGTCGTCGGCGCGGTTGAGCAGCAGGTGGCGGTGGCCCTGCGCGATGTCGAGCAGGTCGAGGGTCTCCAGGGCGACCTTGACGTTCTTCAGCGTCGGGACGTCGAGGGTGGCCACGATGACGCACTCGTCGGTCTCGTCCAGCGCGGTCAGCACCTGCTCGTCGAAGGCGGGCGCGGTGTCGACCACGACGTAGTCGAAGCTCTCGCGCAGGGTGCGCAGCACCTTCGAGACCAGCGCCGGCGTCACCCGCTCGCGGACGTCGGGGTGGGCGGGAGCGGCGAGCACCATCAGCGAATCGACGTGCCGGGTCAGCAGCGCGTCGAGCTGGTCGCCGTCGAGGGTGCTCTCCGAGCCGATCGCGTGCTCGATGGAGTGGCTCGGGAAGAGCTGCATGGTGATGGCGACGTCGCCGAAGGCCAGATCGAGGTCGACCAGGCAGACCCGGCGCGCACCGCCCTGGTTGAGCGCGAGGGCGAGGTTGACCGCGATCGTGGTCTTGCCGACGCCGCCCTTGGGCGAGAACACCGTCACGACCGACCCGATCTGGGTCGCCCCGCCCGGGCCGCGCAGAGCCACGAAGAGCTGGTGGGCGCGCGCGACCGCGGCGCCGAGCGCGGCGACGTCCTGGGTCGCCACGACGTCGCGGGCGCCGGCCTTCATCGCGCCGGTGAGCACCTCGGTGTCGAGCTGGTCGCGGACGAGGATCACGCTCACGGTCGGCCGCGAGATGCGCAGCTCCTCGCACAGCGCGGCGGCCTCCGCGAAGGGGAGGTGCGGACCGACCACGACGACGTACTCGTCGTGGTGCTGGCCCAGCCAGGCGCGCACGCGGTCGGCCGACTCCACACCCTGCGTGCCGGTGGGCAGCGCGGTGAGCAGCGCGGTGACCGAGGGGCCCTCGGGATCGACGACGATCGGCATGAGCGGCTACTTGAAGAGGTTGGTGGCGTCGACGCTGACCTGGGAACTCACCTTGACGTCCTTGGTCAGCAGCGCGAACGTGAGCTCGCCGTTGCCCTGCGCGAACAGGATGCGCTGGGCGTCGAGCTGGGAGACGGCGAGGGTGAGCAGGGTGCGCGAGACCGTCTCGGCGGGCTGCTGGGCGGTCTGACCGCTCACCGGCGTGGGCGTGCTCGACCCGACGCCGAGCACAGTGGCCCGGTCGAGGAGCGTGCGGGTGTAGGTGGTGCCGCTCGTGGGGTTCGTGCCGGTGTAGATGACCGCGACCTCGGCGCCGGGGTTGATGAAGCCGGCCACCCGGGCCGGGTCGCTGAGGTTGACCGAGATCGCGAGCTTGCCGGCGGGGATCGGGAGCGCCGAGCTGGCGGCGGCGTCGTCCCCGAGCTTCTGGGGGATGATCTGCTCGCCCTGGTAGATCGTGGTGAGCGCGACGAGGCTGTCGAGCCCGGTGGTGGTCGTGACGGCGCCCGGCAGCACCTGGCCCGCGGCGATCGGCTCGAGGGCCAGCTTGCCGTTGGCGGCGGCCGAGGCGATGGTCTCGCCCTGGTTGATCTGAGCCTTGGCCACCAGCACCTGCGTGGTCGCGAACTTGTCCTCGGCGCGGTTGTCGGCACCGCGCACGTACAGGAACACCAGCACCGTGCCGAGAGCGGCGACCACGGCCGCCGCGATCAGCAGCACTCTGCGTCGATCCAACGCCGTACCTTTCTGCGTCGGCCGACGCGTGGAGCCTCCCAACTCCACATGCCGGCGCCATGAGTCACGCCTGCGGGGCCGGTGCCCCCTCCGCCGACCATGCTAGGGATCGCAGGGGTCGGTCGTGGTCTGTTTCGGTCAAAGTCGCGCCCACCTGAGAGCTTTCCCTAAGGCTTCCTCCCGCACCGATCGCGTGCGTCTGTGACGCGTGAGAACCGGATCCGAAGGTCGAGCACCTGATCGGCGACCGATTCCGCATCAGGCGAGTCGCCGGGCCGGGCAGGTCGTTCGTCCCGACCCCCAGCGACCCTCGGCGACGCCCCCGGACGCGGGAGGGTCAGCGGTAGAGCGCGGCGACCTCGGCGCGCTGCTCGCGCATCACGACCTGGCGCTTGAGCTTCAGGCTCGGCGTGAGCTGGCCGCCCTCCTCGGTCCACTCCTCGGCGAGGATCGCGAAGCGACGGATCGACTCGGCCCGCGAGACCGCCTTGTTGGCCTCCTCGACGCCGGCCTCGATCTCGGCGCGCAGGTCGGGGTCGTCGAGGTGGGCCTCCACGCCGCCGGTCTTGCCGTGCGTGGCCGCCCAGGCCGCGAACGACTCGCGGTCGATGGTCACCAGGGCGCCGATGTAGGGCTCGCCGTCGCCGACCACGATGCACTGGTCGACCAGCGGGTGCGCGCGCAGCCGATCCTCGAGGACGGCGGGGGCCACGTTCTTGCCGCCCGCGGTCACCAGGATCTCCTTCTTGCGCCCGGTGATGCGCACGAAGCCCTCGTCGTCGATCTCGCCGACGTCGCCGGTGTGGAACCAGCCGTCGCCCTCGAGCGCCTCGGCGGTGGCCTCCTCGTTGCCCCAGTAGCCGGCAAAGACCTGGCCGCCGCGGAACAGCAGTTCGCCGTCGTCGGCGATGCGCACCGTCGTCCCGCCGATGGGACGGCCCACGGTGCCGATCTTGAGGGCGTCGGGCAGGTTGACCGTCACGGCGGCCGTGGTCTCGGTGAGGCCGTAGCCCTCGAGGATCGTCAGGCCGATGCCGCGGTAGAAGTGGCCGAGCCGCTCGCCGAGGGGCGCGCCGCCGGAGACGGCGAACGTGCACTCGCCGCCCAGGGCGGCCAGCAGCTTGGCGTAGACGAGGCGGGAGAACACGGCGTGCTGGGCGCGCAGGCGCAGCGGCACCCGCCCGGCGTCCAGGGCCCGGGAGTAGGCGATCGCGACGTCGGCGGCGCGGTCGAAGATCGCGCCGCGGCCGTCGGCCGTCGCCCGCTGGGAGGCGGTGTTGAAGACCTTCTCGAAGACCCGCGGGACGGCGAGGATGAAGGTGGGCTTGAACCCCTGGAGGTCGTCGAGCAGGTTCTTGATGTCGGCGCTGTGACCCAGGCGCACCCGCGACTTCACGCAGCCGATCTGGATGATGCGCGCGAACACGTGCGCCAACGGGAGGAAGAGCAGCGTCGAGGCGCCCTCGGTCTCGAAGAGGCGCTCGAGCTCGTCGACGGCCACGCCCAGCTCGGTCATGAAGTTGCCGTGGGTGAGCATGCAGCCCTTGGGGCGCCCGGTCGTGCCCGAGGTGTAGATGAGGGTCGCGAGGTCCTGAGGCCCGGCCTGGGTGCGGCGCTTCTCCAGATCGTCGTCGGCGATCTCGGCGCCGAGCCGGGTGAGGACGTCGACCGCGCCCTCGCCGATCGACCAGACCTGGCGCAGCTCGGGCAGGTCGGCGCGCACGGCGGTCACCCGCGCGAGGTGGTCGGGGGTCTCGGTGATCACGGCGACGGCGGCGGAGTCGCCGAGGATCCAGGCGATCTGCTCCTGCGAGGAGGTCTCGTAGACCGGCACCGTCACCGCGCCGGCGAACCAGATCGCGTAGTCGAGCAGGGTCCACTCGTAGCGCGTCTTGGAGATCAGGGCCACGCGGTCGCCCGGCTCGACTCCGGCCGCGACCAGCCCCTTGGCGACCCCGCGGACCTCGGCCAGGAACCCGGCCGCGGTGACCTCCTCCCAGCCGCCGCCGGGGGCGGGACGGTTGAAGACGACGGCCTCGGGGGCCTCGGCACCGTTGCGGACGACGTCGTCGGTGAGGTTGCCGATCGTGGGGATCTCGACGGTCGTCGGCGTGGCGAACTCGCGCACTGCTCCTCCTTCGGGCCCGCTCCGACCTCGGTGTGCGGTCGAGGGCCGCCGGTCAGGTTACCGCCGAGGAACATCGACCCTCCCCATCCGGTACGCTGCCCGGGCGATCCGGGTGTCAGCGCCCGCCCCCGCCCGCACTCTCCAGGAGGTCCTGTGGCCGAGCAGACCACGTCGTCGATCGTCGTCGACGCAGCGCCGGCCGCGGTGATGGCCGTCATCGCCGACTTCGCCGCCTACCCCGCCTGGGCCAAGGGCGTCACGGTCGCCGACGTCGTCGCCTCCCACCCCGACGGCCGCGCCGAGAAGGTCTTCTTCTCCCTCGACGTGGCGCCCATCAAGGACGAGTACACCCTGGCCTACGTCTGGGACGGCGACCGCGGCGTCACCTGGACCCTCGCCGAGGGCAAGATGCTGCGGGCGCTCGACGGCGCGTACCTGCTGCGCGACCGGGGCGACGGCACCACGGAGGTCACCTACCGGCTCGCCCTCGACGTCAGCATCCCGCTCATCGGCATGCTCAAGCGCAAGGGCGAGAAGATCCTCATCGACACCGCGCTCAAGGGCTTGAAGAAGCGCGTCGAGTCCCTCGCCTGAGCGGCCGCGTGCGCATCCTCCTCTTCACCGGCAAGGGCGGCGTCGGCAAGTCGACGATCGCCTCGGGTACCGCCGCCCTCGCGGCGTCCACCGGGCGGCGCACGCTGGTGCTGAGCACCGACGCCGCGCACTCCCTCGCCGACGCCTTCGGCACTCCGGTCGGTGCCGAGCCGACCGAGGTCGCGCCGTCCCTGTTCGTGCAGCAGGTCGACGCGCAGCTGCGCTTCCAGCAGTCGTGGGCCGAGATCCAGGGCTACCTGCTCTCCGTGCTCGACGTCGCCGGCGTCGACCCGGTGGCGGCCGAGGAGCTCACCGTGCTGCCGGGCGCCGAGGAGGTGCTGGCGCTGCTCGAGCTGCGTCAGCAGGTGCTCTCCGGGCGCTGGGACACCATCGTGGTCGACTGCGCGCCGACCGCCGAGACCCTGCGGCTGCTGGCGCTGCCCGAGGCGCTGGGTTGGTACATGCAGCGGGTCTTCCCGGCCGAGCGCCGCATCATCAAGGCCCTCAAGCCCGTGCTGACGCGCACCATGGGCGTGCCGATGCCGGGTGACTCCGTCTTCGATGCGGTCGAACGACTGCACGCCGAGCTCGCCGAGGTGCAGGCGCTGCTGTCGGGCCCGCAGGCCAGCGTGCGGCTCGTGCTGACCCCCGAGCAGGTGGTGGTCGCCGAGGCGCGCCGCAGCCACACGACCCTCTCGCTGTTCGGCTACCGGGTCGACGGCGTCGTGGCGAACCGGGTCTTCCCGGCCGAGGGGGCCGACGACTGGCGTGCCGGCTGGGTCGTGGCGCAGGACGCCGTCCTGGCCGAGGTCGAGGAGTCCTTCGCCGGCCTGCCGGTGTGGCGATCGGTCTACCGCAGCGGCGAGCCGGTGGGCGTCGAGGCGCTGCGCGACGTCGCCGCCGCGGTCTACGCCGAGGGTCCCGACCCGTGGGCGCCGCCGGTGGGCGAGGGCCCCTTCCGCGTCGAGCGCGCCGCGGACGACGCCGGCGCGGTGCTCGTGCTCGACCTCCCCGGCGCGCAGCGCAGCGACGTCGACCTCGCCCGGCACGCCGACGAGCTCGTCGTCACGGTCGGCTCCTATCGACGGCTGCTCGCCCTGCCAGCGGGCCTCGCGCGGCTGCGGGTGGCGGGTGCCCGGGTGCAGGACGGCGCCCTGCGGGTGCGGTTCGTCGAGCAGCCCGAGCCCGCTCCGACGCCGACGGGGGGCGCGCGATGAGCACCGAGCCGCCGCAGGGCGAGGAGCCCGACAGCCCTGGGGGGCCCGAGGGTCCTGGTGATCCCGAGGGTCCTGGCGGGCCCGGTCGACCCGACGATGTCGGCTCGGTCGCCGAGGAGGCCGCCAAGCTGTTCGGTGCGCTCGCCGGCTGGGCCAGCGACCAGGGCACCGACTGGACCCACGGCCTCGCCGGGGTCGCCGGCGCGGCCACCGAGCACGTGCACGGCTTGGCGCGGCAGTTCGACGAGGGCATCGCGACCGGCGCGCCCGAGTGCCGCTACTGCCCGATCTGCCGCACCGTGCACCTCGTCCGCGAGCTCAGCCCGGAGGTGCGCGACCACCTGACCAGCGCGGCGAGTTCGCTCCTGCAGGCCGCGACGGGCATCCTGGCGGCGGTCGCCGAGCAGTCCGGGGCCGGCGACGGCGCCGGTGCTCCCCGGTCGGCCGGGGTCGAGCGCATCGACCTCGACGAGCCCGAGGCCGACCCAGGCGCCGACCCGGGCGCCGATCCCGCCACCGACGGACCACCGTCCCCCTGATCCGAGGAGCACCACCGTGACGCTCACCTGTGGAGTCGACATCGGCGGCACGAAGATCCTCGGCGGCGTCGTCGACGAGGACGGCGGCATCGTCGAGGAGCTGCGGGTCGAATCGCCGGCCACCGACGTGGAGGCGATCGAGAAGGCCGTCACCGGTCTGGTGAAGGAGCTCGGGAGCCGCCACGAGATCGCCTCGGTCGGCATCGGTGCCGCCGGCTACGTCGACAAGGCCCGGGCCCGGGTGATGTTCGCGCCCAACATCGCCTGGCGCGACGTCGACCTCAAGGCCGAGCTCGAGCAGAGCACCGGCCTGTCGGTGGTCGTCGAGAACGACGCCAACGTCGCCGCCTGGGGCGAGTTCCGCTTCGGCGCCGGCCACGACGTCGACGATCTGCTGCTGGTCACCGTCGGCACCGGTGTCGGCGGCGGCGTGGTGCTCGACGGCGAGCTGTTCCGCGGCGCCTTCGGCGTCGGCGCCGAGATCGGCCATCTGCGGGTGGTGCCCGGCGGCCTGCTCTGCGGGTGCGGCAACTACGGCTGCCTCGAGCAGTACGGCAGCGGGTCCGCGCTGGTGCGCGAGGCCCGCCGGGCGGCGTCCGGCGGTTCGCTGCTCGCCCGCCACCTCCTCGACCGTGCCGGCGGCGACGCCGCCGCGATCACCGGCCCGATGATCACCGAGCTCGCGCGCGCCGGCGATCCGTTCTGCATCGAGCAGCTGCGCGACCTCGGACGCTGGCTGGGCGAGGGCATCGCCTCGCTCGCCGCCGTCCTCGACCCGGCGGTCGTCGTCCTCGGCGGCGGCGTCAGCGAGGCCGGCGACCTGCTGCTCGACCCCGTGCGCGACAGCTTCGGCGCCAACCTCACCGGCCGCGGCCACCGCCCGCTCGCCCAGGTGCGGCGCGCGCGGCTGGGCAACCGGGCGGGCCTCATCGGCGCCGCCGACCTCGCCCGCCGATGAGCGGACGTCCGATGGGCCGCGCCTCGGCCCGGGCGACCGAGCCGGTGGTGCTCGGGGTCGACGTCGGCGGCACGAAGGTGCTGGCCGCCGAGGTCGACACCGCGGGCCGGGTGCTGGCCACCGCAGCCCGCTCGACCCCCGGACGCCGCGTCGAGGTCGGCCTGCTCGAGGCCGCGCTGACCGAGGCGGTGCTCGAGGTCGCCGACGGTCGCCCGATCGCGGCGGTGGGGTTGGCGGCCGCCGGGTTCGTCGACCGCGAGGGCGAGCGCGTGATGTTCGCCCCGCACCTGCCGTGGCGCGGGGAGGCCGTGCGCGACCGCCTCGCCGAGCGCTGGGGCACGACCGTGGTGCTCGACAACGACGCCAACTGCGCCGCCCACGCCGAGATCGCCCACGGCGAGGCCGGTGGCGACGCGCTGGTCATCACCCTCGGCACCGGCATCGGCGGCGCCGTCGTCATCGGCGGGCGGGTGCACCGCGGCCGCAACGGCATGGCGGGGGAGTTCGGGCACATGCAGGTCGTGCCCGACGGCCTGCCGTGCGAGTGCGGCAACCGGGGCTGCTGGGAGCAGTACTCCAGCGGCAATGCGCTCACCCGCTTCGCCCGCGAGCGGATCGGTCACGAGCGCACCTCGTTGGAGCGCATGTGCGGGGGCATCCCCGAGCGCCTCGTCGGCCCGATGGTCACCGACGCCGCACGTGACGGCGACGCCGTCGCGCTCCAGGCCTTCGCCTCGGTGGGCGACTGGCTCGGTGTCGGCATCGCCAACCTGGTGGCGGCCTTCGACCCCGAGGTCGTCGTCGTCGGCGGCGGCGTCTCGGCCGCCGACGCGCTGCTGCTCGACCCGGCCCGCGCCGCCCTCACCCGGGCTCTGGTCGGCGCCTCGCACCGCCGGGTGCCCCCGGTGCGTCGCGCGCGCTTCGGGCCGGAGGCGGGCGTCGTCGGCGGAGCGGTGCTGGCTCGACGCGCGATCGTGGGCTGAGTCAGCTCTCGACTCAGCCCTGCATCACGTAGGCGTCGAGCTGGTCGCGCTCGAACTGGAGCTGGTCGATCTTGGCCTTCACCAGGTCGCCGATGCTGACGATGCCGACGACCGCGCCGTCGGCGACGACCGGCAGGTGCCGGATGCGCCGCTGCGTCATCACCGCCAGGACGGCGTCCAGGTCGTCGTCGGGGGAGCAGGAGGCCACCTCCGCGGCCGGCGTCATGATCGCGCCGACGGTGTTGTTGACCACCGTGCCGTCGTGGTGGAGATGGCGGACGACGTCGCGCTCGCTGACGATGCCCTCGATGGCGACGCCGTCGGAGCTGACGACCACGGCGCCGATGTTGTGCTCGGCCAGTCGGGCCAGCAGATCGCGCACCCCGCTGGCCGCGTCGATCGTGTGCACACCGGCGGCCTTGCCGCGCAGGATGTCGGAGACGTTCATCGTGGGACCTCCTCGCAGGGGATCCCGACGCTAGCCCGGTGGTGACCCGGGTCACAAGGGCCGGGCGTCACGCACCCGGCGTCCTTCACTCCCGCGAGCGGTGGGCCCGCAGGTCCGAGACGGTGCCGGGCCCGGTGCGCGGCTGGTCGGGATCCCAGCTGTCGGGGTCGTCGGGGTCGTCGGGCAGCGCACCGAGGAAGGACAGTGCGGCCTCGTGCAGGTGGCCGTTGGAGGCCACCGCGTTGCCGCCGAAGGGGCCGTCGGTGCCGGCGAGGGAGGTGAAGCGGCCGCCTGCCTCGCGCACGATGATGTCGAGGGCGGCCATGTCGTAGACCTCCAGCTCCGGTTCGGCCGCCAGGTCGACCGCCCCTTCGGCCACCAGCATGTAGGACCAGAAGTCGCCGTAGGCGCGGGTGCGCCAGCAGCGGCGCATGAGCGCGATCATGTCCTCGAGCCGTCCGCGCTCGTCCCAGCCGTCGAGGGAGGCGTAGGACAGCGAGGCGTCCTCCAACCGGCGGACGTCGGAGACCTGGCAGCGGGTGGCCTTGAGCAGCGACCGGCCGGTCCAGGCGCCGCCGCCGGCCGAGGCCCACCAGCGGCGCTGGAGTGCGGGGGCGGAGACGACCCCGACCACGATCTCCTCGTCGACGGCCAGCGCGATGAGGGTGGCCCAGACGGGCACCCCGCGCACGAAGTTCTTCGTGCCGTCGATCGGATCGACGATCCAGCGGCGCTGGCCCTGCCCGGTGCTGCCCTGCTCCTCGCCGGTGATGGCGTCGCGCGAGCGGACCCGGCCCAGGGTGCGGCGGATCGCCTCCTCGACGGCCTGGTCGGCGTCGGTCACCGGCGTCAGGTCGGGCTTGCTCATGACGTGCAGGTCGAGCGCCTTGAAGCGCGCCATGGTCAGGGAGTCGGCGTCGTCCGCGAGCACGTGGGCCAGGCGGAGGTCGTCGGTGTAGTCGGGGGTGGCGCTCACGCCTGGTAACCCTAGTGGTCGCCCCTCATCGGAGGATCAGCCCGCTCGCGCCCGGCGGCGCCAGTGCTCCGGCCCGGTGCGCCGGCCCCGTGCGCCGGCCCCGTGCTGCGGGCTAGTACTCCGGTCCGCTGCGTGCGGCGAGCAGCCGCCGGAAGGAGGCGACGCGATCGGGGTCGGCCTGGCCGGCGGCCACCGCGTCGTCGAGGGCGCACTCGGGCTCCTCCTCGCCGTGGGTGCAGCCGCGGGGGCACTCCTCGGTCATCTCGTCGAGGTCGGGGAACGCCTCGATGAGGTTCTCGGGCCGCACGTGGGCCAGGCCGAAGGAGCGGATGCCGGGGGTGTCGATGATCGAGCCGCCGTCCGGCAGCGCGAGCAGGTAGGCCGAGGTGGAGGTGTGCCGGCCGCGGCCGGTCACGGCGTTGACGTGCCCGACCTCGCGACGCGCATCGGGCACGAGCGCGTTGACGAGGGTCGACTTGCCCACACCGCTGTGCCCGACGAGCACGCTGGTGCGCCCCGCCAGCCGCTCGCGCACCTCGGCCAGGTCGCCCCCGCGCCGGGTGACGACCCACGGGACGCCGAGGGAGCGGTACGTCGCGAGCAGCGTCTCGGGGTCGGCGAGGTCGCTCTTCGTCAGGCACAGCAGCGGCGACATGCCGGCGTCGTAGGCCGCCACCAGAGCCCGGTCGATCAGACGCGGGCGAGGTTCGGGATCGGCCAGCGCGGTGACGACGACCAGCTGGTCGGCGTTGGCGACGATCACCCGCTCGACCGGATCGTCGTCGTCGGCGGTGCGCCGCAGCACGGTGCTGCGGTCGGTGACCTCGACGATGCGCGCCAGCGTGCCGTCCTCGCCCGAGACGTCGCCCACGACCCGCACGCGGTCGCCCACGACGACCCCCTTGCGGCCCAGCGGCCGGGCCTTCATCGCCATGATCTGCGTGGGCGCGTCGGCCTCGCGGGGGACGGCAGGGTCGGCAGGATCGGCGTCGAGGATCAGGGTGAACCGGCCCCGGTCGACGGTCACGACGACGGCGTCGACGGCGTCGTCGTAGGTCGGCCGGTCCTTGGTGCGCGGGCGGGTGCGCCGGCGGGGTCGCTCGTAGTGCTCGTGGTCGTGCTCGGAGTACCGCCCCGCCCCTCGGCCCGCCACGCGCCGCGCCTCAGTCGCCGCTCGGGAACAGGCCGGACCAGAACCCCGCGAAGTCGGGGAAGGTCTTCGACGTCGTGGCGATGTTCTCGACCTCGACCGTCTCATCGGCCCCGAGCGCGGCCCCGACGATCACGCCGGCATGGGCCATGCGGTGGTCGCCGTAGGTGTGGAACACCCCGCCGTGCAGGGACGCCGGGGCGAAGCTCAGCCCGTCGGGATGCTCGGTGACCGCGGCGCCGAGCCCGCCCAACTCGGCGGCGAGCGCCGCGAGCCGGTCGGTCTCGTGGTGGCGGATGTGGCCGACCCCGCGCAGGTGCGAGGGGCTGGCCGCCACCGCGCACAGGGCGGCGACCGCGGGCGTGAGCTCGCCGACGTCGTGCAGGTCGATGTCGATGCCCTCCAGCTGCTCGGGGCCGGTGACGGTGAGACCCTCGGCGTCGAGGACGACGACGCACCCCATGCGCTGGAGGATGTCGCGCAGTGCGTCGCCCGCCTGGGTCGTCTCGGCGGGCCAGTCGCGCACCCGCACCGTGCCGCCGCTGACGGCAGCGAGCGCGAGGAACGGTGCGGCGTTGGAGAGGTCGGGCTCGATCACGTGGTCGACGGCCCGCACGGTGCCCGGGGCGACCGCCCACCGGTTCGCGTCGGCGTCGTCG
The DNA here is from genome assembly GCF_039536805.1 of Nocardioides fonticola. NCBI lineage: Bacteria > Bacillati > Actinomycetota > Actinomycetes > Propionibacteriales > Nocardioidaceae > Nocardioides > Nocardioides fonticola. The sequence goes on from NZ_BAAAZH010000008.1 coordinate 48,133, forward strand.
ACCTCGACGCCGTGCTCGCGCAGCATCGCCACCGTCATGTCGATGTGGGGGAGCGAGGGCACCGGCTTGCCGACGTGGCGCACGTCGACGCCCTGCTCGTAGCGCGCGCCGGCCAGGAGCAGCGCGGAGATGAACTGGGAGGACGCCGAGGCGTCGAGGGTGACCGTGCCGCCGCGCAGCGCGCCGGTGCCGCACACGGTGAACGGCAGGGCACCGCGGCCGTCGTCCGCGATCACGGCCCCGAGGCCCCGCAGGGCGCCGAGCACCTCGCCGATGGGCCGGGTGCGCATGTGCGGGTCGCCGTCGAAGGAGACCGAGCCCGAGGAGAGAGCCGCCACCGGCGGGACGAACCGCATCACGGTGCCGGCGAGGCCGCAGTCGACCTGCGCGTCGCGGGTGAACGGGCCCGGCGTGACCGCCCAGTCGGTGCCGGAAGTGTCGACGGTGGACCCCAATGCGCTGAGGGCGCCGGCCATGAGCAGCGTGTCGCGCGAGCGCAGGGCGCGCACCACCGTGGACGGGCCGTCGGCGATCGAGGCGAGCAGGAGCGCGCGGTTGGTCAGCGACTTCGACCCCGGCAGCGAGACGACGACCTCGACGGGCGCGAGCGCATGCGGTGCGGGCCAGAGGTCGAGGGTCACCGGCGCAGCCTATCGAGACGGCGCCGGTGCCCCCGGGTCCGGTGGGGGTCGGGTGAGCGTCCGGTGGGGGCGCTCAGCCGAGGTTGGCCTTCACGATCCGCGCCTCCTGACGCGCGACCCGGCGCAGGTGCCGCGCCTCGCGACGCGCGTCCTTGCCGGCCCGGCGCGCCCGCCAGGCCACGCCCGGGCGGCCGTCGGTGTCGCCGGCCGCGATGAGCAGGCCGCCCAGCAGGCTCGCGTCGACGGCTGCACCGCGCAGGTCGCTGCGGCGCTGCTCGCCGGTGTGCGACCAGAACGGGTGCGTGGTCAGGCTCGCGGGCACCAGCGTGACCGCCAGGACGCCGGCCGCGAGCCGCGGTGCGCGTCCGGTGGCCAGGGCGAGGGACGCCGCCAGCTGCACCCCGGCGGTCAGCTTCACCAGCGTCTCGGGGTCGTCGGGCAGCGGCACGGCCCGGCGGGCGAGCGGGACGACGCGGTCGGCGACGGGCGCGGCCTGCGGGGCCAGGTCGCGGGCCGAGCGCAGGGCCTCGACCGCTCCGACGGCGAAGGTGGTGGCGAGCAGGGGGCGGGCGAGCCGGCGGCTGAGGGACATGGCGTCAACCTAGGTCGGGGCTCCTGGTCGGCCCACGCATGAACGGGTGAGGGAGCGGGCCGGTTGCGTCATCGCTGATCGGTCACAGCGTCGGGCGGCCGGTCAGCGGCGCAGCAGCAGGCGCACCAGGTCGGGGCGCGAGCGGGGCGCGGTCGCGCGCACCAGCAGCCGGGTCACCCGGCCGGGGAAGGGGACGACGGCGAAGGTGAGGCGGGTCGGCGTCCGGGTGATCCGGCAGCTCGCCCGACCGATGCCGACGTAGCCGCAGCCGCGGGCGAGGGTGAAGGTGGCGATCGGGCGGTCGGCGGCCACCGTCAGCAGGGCGCTCGATCCGCGTGCCAGGCCGGACACGCTGACGGTGACGCGGTAGAGGAAGCCGAAGGCCGCGCGGGTGCGGGTGGCGCGCACCCGCAGCGAGCTGCGCTGGGCGCTGACACCGCTGCGCACCGGGCCGGCCTCCACGACCGGGGCCGGCTGCGGTGCGCGGCGCAGGGTCGGCGCCTCGAGCACGCGGGCGCGGCGCGGACCGTTCCACGGCAGCGCGGTGGGTGCGGTGGCCGACGGCGTCGACGGCGCGGGCGCCACCCGGGTGATCGGTGCGGGATCGTCGCGGTGCTGCTCGACGACCACGAGTCCGCCGCCGATCGCGACCGTCACGGCCGTGCCGGCGGCCGCGGCCGCCGCGGTGTGCTCGGTGACGAACGCCCGCACCCGGTCCACCAGTGCCGCCCAGAGGGCGGGCAGGCCCGCGCCGGCGGTGATCGCGCTGCCCCCGGCGAGGTAGGCGGCGGCCCCCGCACCGAGGACGGCGGGTCCGAGGAGTCCGGCAAGGGAGGTGTTGAGCTCGCGCAGTTCCAGCATCAGGGCCGTGCAGGGCCGGCACTCCTCGAGATGCTCCTCGACCGCGCGTCCGTCGCGCCGCGACGTCCCGCCGCGCACGTAGGCGCTCAGCAGGGCCCGGGCACGGCTGCACCGCTCGTCCTCGCCGGTGCCCAGGTGGCGGGAGAGGTAGGCCTGCCGCAGCCCCTCGCGGGCGCGGTAGGCGAGCGCGGAGACCGAGGCCGGCGACATGCCGAGCAGCCGGGCGACCTCGGAGGCCCGCTCCCGCTCGATCTCGGTGTGCCAGAGCACGAGCTGCCAGCGTTCGGGCAGCGACCCGAACGCCTCGGCCGCCGCGGCATGGTCGAAGGAGAGCACCGCGGTGTCCTCGAACGGGACGCCGGAGTCGAGCGCCTCGAGGTCGTCGGTCGGCCGGACCCGGGAGAGGCCGCGACGACGCTGGGCGTGCTCGTGGCGCAGGGTGGTCAGCAGGTACGCGCGGAAGGCGCACTCCGGTCCGCCGCCACGCTGGAGGATGCCCAGCACCTGCGCGAACGCGTCGGCGACGAGGTCGTCGGGATCCACGCCGTCGGAGGAGAGCGAGCGGGCCAGGCGGCGGGCGGCCTCCACGTGGCGTTCGTAGAGGACGCCGAAGGCGTCGGTGTCGCCGGCGCGCACGGCCGCGAGCAGGTCGGCATCCGAGGCGGTCTCCGCCTCGAGGCTCCCGACCGGACCCACCGGCTCCTGCACCCCCGTCCCCATGGGAGGAATCCAACCCGCGCCGCCGAGGGTGCGTCGACGAATCGCCGAAGAGCGGACACCGGTCCGTACCGGTCGGGCCCATCGTCCGGGACGCTCGTGGCCGGTGTCCCCACCTCGTCCGCCCGGGTGGGCACGGGTGGGCACGGGTGTCGGCGGCGCGTCCTGGTGGCGTGTGCACGAAGTCTTTGGACGGTTGGCGCCGCCATGGCACGCACCTCGCAGCGTTGGCATCGCTCGCGTTACGCCCGGTAGCCCTTCGCGACGCCGCCTTGCGATGCACGCACCCTGACGACGCGAACCATCCAGGAACTTCATACACACGCCACTACGCTTCGCGGCATGTGCGGTCGCTACGCCTCCTCCCGTCGTCCCGAGGATCTCCTCGAGGAGTTCGAGGTGGCCGAGTCGCTGGTCGCCGCACCGCTCGCGCCCGACTACAACGTGGCCCCCACCAAGGAGGTCTACGCCGTGCTCGAGCGGCCGCCGTCGCCCGAGCACGGGGTCGAGGAGCCGCGCCGCCAGCTGCGGGTGCTGACCTGGGGGCTGGTGCCGTCGTGGGCGAAGGACCCCTCGATCGGCAGCCGCATGATCAACGCCCGCAGCGAGACCGTCGCCGAGAAGCCCGCGTTCCGCCGCGCCTTCGCCGCCCGGCGCTGCCTGCTGCCGGCCGACGGCTACTTCGAGTGGTACGCCACGAGCGCGCTGACGAAGGCCGGCAAGCCGGTCAAGCAGCCCTTCTTCATCCGCCCCCGCGACGGCGGCGTGCTGGCGATGGCGGGGCTCTACGAGATCTGGCGCGACCCGACCCGCGCCGACGACGACCCCGCCCGGTTCCGCTGGACCTGCACCGTGCTCACCACCGAGGCCGAGGACTCCCTCGGCCACATCCACGACCGCATGCCGCTGATGGTCACCCCCGAGGCCCGCGAGCGGTGGCTCGACCCGCGGGTCTCCGGTGCCGAGCTGCTCGACCTGCTCGCGCCCGCGGCGCCGGGCGTGCTCGAGGCCTTCCCGGTCTCCACCGCGGTCAACAGCGTGCGCAACAACGGGCCCGAGCTGCTCGCCCCGCTGCCGCTGGAGGGCGTCCCCGACGACGTGCGGGCCGAGGTCGTGCGGTGACGCGCCCGCCGACCGCGGAGATCGAGGTCGAGACCCCGGTCGGGCCCGGTCGCCTCCACCTCGATCGACCGACCGGCCCACGAGCGCCGTCCGCCGTCCTCCTGGTGAGCCACGGCGCGGGCAACGGCGTCGACACCCGCGACCTCGAGGCCCTCGCCGCGGCACTGCCCGCCCGCGGCGTCGTCGTGGCCCGCTTCGAGCAGCCGTGGCGGGTGGCCGGTCGTCCGGTCGCCGCGCCACCGGCCACCCTCGACGTCGGCTTCACCGCAGCTGCGGCCCGCGTCGGTGCGCTGCTGCCGGGTGTGCGCCTCGTCGTCGGCGGACGCTCGGCCGGGGCGCGTTCGGCCTGCCGCACGGCGTCCGCGCTCGGGGCCGCCGCCTGCGTGGCGCTGGCCTTCCCGCTGCACCCGCCCGGGAAGCCCGAGAGCTCGCGGCTGCCCGAACTGCTCGGCTCGGGCGTGCCGACCCTGGTCGTGCAGGGCGAGCGCGACCCCTTCGGCCGTCCCGAGGAGTTCCCCGACCTGCCCGCCGGCCACCGGCTGGTGACCGTGCCCGGCGCCGATCACGGCCTCAAGGTGGGCGCCCGCGCCGTCCCCGACCAGGACGCCGTCCTCGAGCTCGTGGCGACGGCCGTCGGCGAGTTCGTCGGGTCGATCTGAGGCGGTCGCGACGTCGTCGGGAATCCCCGGCGGCCGCCGGGGGTTGTGCCTGGCGTGATGGCACTGCTGGAGAGGACCGAGAGCGGAAGCGCGCTGCGCCCCGCCGCGGGCCCGTCGGGCCCGTCCGCGACGTCCCCCTCGACGAAGGAGGCCGTAGGCTTGACCACGATGACCGACCACGCCACCGACCTCGACCCGGCCGACCTCCTGATCGACCCGGACGCCGAGGTGCGCGTCGACGAGGCTGAGACCGAGGAGGAGAGGTCGCTGCGCTTCGAGCGCGACGCCCTGCCCTACCTCGACCAGCTCTACTCGGCCGCGATGCGGATGACCCGCAACCCCGCCGATGCCGAGGACCTCGTGCAGGAGACGTTCGCCAAGGCGTTCTCCTCCTTCCACCAGTTCAAGCCGGGTACCAACCTCAAGGCCTGGCTGTACCGCATCCTCACCAACACCTTCATCAACAACTACCGCAAGAAGCAGCGGCAGCCGCAGCAGTCGATGTCCGAGGACGTCGAGGACTGGCAGCTGGCCCGCGCCGAGTCGCACACCTCGACCGGACTGAAGTCCGCCGAGACCGAGGCGCTCGAGCACCTGCCCGACTCCCAGGTCAAGGACGCCCTGCAGCGCCTGCCCGAGGAGTTCCGGCTGGCGGTCTACCTCGCCGACGTCGAGGGCTTCGCCTACAAGGAGATCGCCGAGATCATGGAGACCCCGATCGGCACGGTCATGTCGCGGTTGCACCGCGGCCGCCGTCAGCTGCGCGACCTCCTCTCCGACTACGCCCGGGCCAACGACCTCATCCCGGCGAGCACCGACAAGGAGGCCGACGCGTGACCACGCACGAGCACGACCACGCCGGGGCCACGGCGCCCTCCGACTGCGCCGACTACCTCGACCAGATCGTCTACTTCATCGACAACGAGCTCGACGAGGCCGACTGCGCGGCCGTCCAGCTGCACCTCGACTCCTGCAACCCCTGCCTGGCGAAGTACGACCTCCAGCGCACGGTGAAGCAGATCGTCGCCCGCTCGTGCAGCGAGCCGGCGCCCGACGAGCTGCGCCAGCGCGTGCTGCTGCGCATCCGCGAGGTCCAGGTCCGCATCCGCGAGTCCTGACCCGCCTCACCTCTCCCGTCGGGCCGCCGATGGGGAGGGGGTGAGCGCACGTCGTCCCGATCTCGATGCCCTCCGGGGTCTCGCGGTCCTGCTCGTGGTGCTCGACCACCTGCGCCTGCCCCATCTGAGCAGCCCGGGAACGATCGGCGTCACGGTCTTCTTCGTGCTCTCGGGGTGGCTGATCACCCGGCTGCTGCTGGCCGAGCACGACGCCGCCGGCCGCATCGACCTGCGCGCCTTCTGGGGACGCCGTGCGCGACGGCTGCTGCCTGCGCTGGTGGTGTTCCTGGCGGCGATGTCGGTGGCCGGGCTGCTGACCCGCGATCCGCTGGTCGCCCGGCCGGCGACCGTGCTCGGCGCGCTGGTGTTCGTCAACAACTGGCCCGCGGCGACCGGCATCAACCTCGGCGGCCTGCACCACACCTGGTCCCTGGCGGTCGAGGAGCAGTTCTACCTGGCCTGGCCGCTGCTGGTGGCCGCCGGTTTGGCGGCCGCGCGCGGACGACGCCGGGTGGTCGTGGTCGCCGGGGTGCTGCTGGCGCTCTCCCTCGCCCAGACCGTGCATCTGGCCCTCGACGACGCCGCGCCCCGCCGCATCTACGCGGGCACCGACACCCGGGCCAGTGCGCTGCTCGCCGGCTGCCTGCTGGCGCTGCTCGGTGTCGAGCGTGTCGCGGCACGGTGGCGACGCCCCCTCGCCGTGGTGACGGCACTCGCCGCGCTGGCGTGCGTGGGGTCGGCGTTCGTCGACCGGTACAGCGTCGTCGCGCTCGTGGCGGCGCCGTGGATCGCGGTCACGGCCACGCTCGGCGCGATCCTCGCCCGGCCGTGCCGCCGCTCGGTCGTCCTGGAGCACGTCGGACGCCGCTCCTACGCGCTCTACCTGTGGCACCACCCGCTGCTGGTGCTCGTGCTGCCGCGGGTGCACGGCTCGGCGCACTGGCCGGTCGCGGTGGCGCTGGTGGCCGCCTCGTTCGTGCTCGCGGAACTGTCCTGGCGGCTCGTCGAGGCGCCGTTCCTACAGGGGCGCGGACGGCCCGGGAATGCGCGAACCCCCGACCAGGAGGTCGGGGGTCCGAGCGGACGCCGGGGGATCCCGGCGGGCGCCTGAGCTCAGGCGTTGGGGCGCTTGCCGTGGTTCGCGCCCTTCTTCTTGCGAGCGCGACGCTTGCGGCCGGTCTTGCCCATGGTGGTCTCCTCCGTGTTCGATGTCGGCGCCTGCCGGACGGCGCGGGTACGACCGAACCGGCGGAAGGCCGAGGGTCAGTCTCCCAGACCGGCGTGCAGGTCGGAAATCGCGTCCGCCGTCGTCGGCCGCAGCACGTGCTCGAAGGCCCACAGGGCGATGCCGGGCATCGGGCTGTGGTCGCGCTCGGGCACCCGCGCGAACCCGGTGGCCGCGTAGAGGCGGTGGGCCGTGGTCATCGTCGGCAGGCTGGAGATCACCACCGAGCGGGCACCGTCGGCGCGGAAGCGCGCGAGGGCGTGGTGCACGAGAGCACGCCCGGCGCCCCCGCCCTGCGCGCCCGGGTCGACGGCGAGCATGCGGAACTCACCCTCGTCGGAGGCCGCGACCTCCCGCCAGCTCGAGCCCGGCGGGCACAGCGTCACCGAGCCGAGCAGCGCACCGGCGGCATCGAGGGCCACCCAGACCTCCGCCTCCCGGTCGCGGCGACCGGTGTCGCGCAACCGGTCGAGGTAGGGGTCCTCGGGGCCGGCGGTGAAGTCGGCGTAGGCCGCCACCGTGATGGCGCCGACGGCGGCGTGCTCGGCCTCGCGGACCCGGCGGACGACGAGCCCGCCGACGTCGGGCCCGGTCGTCGTCCCGTCGATCGGGGCGGTCATCGGGGGGTGGCGAGGTACTGCGGGTTCGTGGCGCGCAGGCTCTCGACGAGGAGCAGCACGAGGTCGGCGCGGTTCTCGGGCGGTCGGGGGCCGAGCGCCACCTGGAGGTGCAGGGCGCGCAGGAAGGCCTGGGCGTTGCCGCCGACCAGGAAGGGGTCGCGGCCGTCGTAGGAGCCGCGGGCGCCGGCCGTGGCCGCGATGCGGTTGATCCACGGCTCGACCACGGTCATCGGCACGGTGCCGCGGCGCAGGATGTGCACCGTCGCCGCGGCGAGCCGGTCGGGCTCGCCGTTGGCGAACAACTGCTCCACCGGCAGCACCAACCGGTCGGCGATGACGTCGAGCAGCACGGTGAGCTCGGCCTTGCCCAGGTGCGGCGACTGCGCGAGGGTGCCGAGCGCGTCGGCGCCGTGCGCCACGGCGTGTGCCCACCCCTTCTCGGGCACGAACCCGCGGACGTCGCGCTCGCGCAGCAGCCAGGTGGCGAGGCGGTCGCCCCACTCCAGCACCTTGCCGCCGGGCACGAGGGGGCGCTCGTTGTCGCGGGCGATGCACTCGCCGAGGATCAGCGCGGAGAAGCTGCGCCGGAACACGGTGTCGGTGCCCTGTTCGCCCAGACCGGCGGCCAGGCCCGCGGCCATGCCGTCGCCGAGGCCGATCAGGAGGTCGTCGTAGACGCCGCGGTCGACCCAGGTGGCCAGGGTCGGATAGGCGAGGCCGTCGCGCATCTCGGGGTCGGTGGCGCCGAGCATGACGGTGAGCTCGGCGGTGAGGTCGTCGAGGGGGCGGTCGCCCGGGACGGCCAGGCCCGATGCGTGCACCTGCCGCCAATACGCCCCGGACATGCGGACCATCCTGCCAAATGACCCGGAGCCGTGGCACCCGGGATCCCGTCCACCGGTCCGCTGCCTCGGAGGTGGTCCGGGCGCGGAGCGGCGAGATGCCGACACCGCCGCGTGCGGACGGCCGTAGGCTCCTCGCGTGCCGTCGCTACCCGAGCTCGCGAGGAGCCATACCGACCTCGACGACGCCGACATCGCCTGGCTCCAACTGCTCATGGCCGACTGGCAGATCCTGGCCGACCTCTCCTTCGCCGACCTCGTGCTGTGGGTCCCCGATCGCGAGGACAACGGCTTCTGGGCTGCCGGGCAGATGCGCCCCACGACCGGCCCGACCGCGTTCGTCGACGACGTCGTGGGCACCTTCATGCCGCGCGGACGCCGTCCGCTGCTCGACGAGGCCTACCGCCTGGGCCGGCTCGTGCGCGAGGGCGACCCCGAGTGGCGCGAGGACGTGCCGGTGCGGGTGGAGACGATCCCCGTGCGCCGTGCCGACCGCGTCATCGCGGTGCTGGCCCGCAACACCAACCTGCTCGGCGTCCGCACGCCCAGCCGCCTGGAGCTGGCCTACCTGCAGACGGCCGCCGACCTGACCCAGATGATCAGCGCCGGGCACTTCCCCGGTGCCGGGCAGCGCAGCGACCACGCCGACACCCCGCGCGTGGGAGACGGGTTCCTGCGCGTGGACGCCTCGGGCCGGGTCGCCTACGCCAGTCCCAACGCGCTCTCGGTGTTCCGGCGGCTCGGCCAGAACGGCGACCTCACCGGCCTGCTGCTGCCCGACGTCACCCGCGACCTGGTGCCGGCGCGTCGGCGTCCCGACGAGGAGACGCTCAGCGCGGTGATGGGCGGGCGCGCCCATCGTGACCTCGAGCTGGCCGGGGACGACGTCTCCCTCATCGCCCGCGCGATCCCGTTGCGTCCCCAGGGGGAGCACATCGGCGCGCTGGTGCTGGTCCGCGACGTCACCGAGCTGCGCCGCCGCGACCGGGAGCTCATCACCAAGGACGCCACGATCCGCGAGATCCACCACCGCGTGAAGAACAACCTCCAGACCGTCGCGGCGCTGCTGCGGCTCCAGGCGCGTCGGATCAGCGCCCCGGAGGCCAAGTCGGCGCTCGAGGAGGCCGTGCGGCGCGTCGGCTCCATCGCGATCGTCCACGAGACCCTGAGCCAGGCGGGGGAGGAGAGCGTCGACTTCGACGAGATCGCCGACCGGCTCACGCACATGGTCACCGAGGTCAGCGCCGTCGGCTCCCGCATCCGGGTGCAGCGCGAGGGGAGCTTCGGCCCACTGCCCTCCGAGACCGCCACCGCGCTGGCGATGGTGCTCACCGAGGTCATGCAGAACGCCGTCGAGCACGGGTACGGCGAGGAGCCGGACATGCCCGTCGAGGGACTGGTCGGCACCATCACGGTCGAGGTCGCCCGCACGGCGGGACGGCTGCTGCTCAGCATCGACGACGACGGCGCCGGGCTGCCCGAGGGCTTCGACCTCGAGGAGTCCACCAACCTCGGACTCTCGATCGTGCGCACGCTGGTGGAGTCCGAGCTGGGCGGTCGGCTGTCCTTGGGCGGGCGGCCCGACGGACGCGGAACGCGGGTCGCCCTCGATCTGCCGATCGAGGTGCGCCCGCGTCGGTAGGGCTGTGCCAGCCCTGTGCTCGTGCTGCCGGTACCACCTGTGCTGCCGGTGCTGCCGGGAAACCGGCTGCGGGCCGCGTCAGGCGGTGCGGACGCGCGCCCGGGCGTTGCGGCGCTTCAGAGCGCGCCGCTCGTCCTCGCTGAGACCGCCCCAGACGCCGTGGTCCTGACCCGCCTCCAGTGCCCACTGCAGGCACTGCTCGCGCACCTCGCACCGACGGCACACCTGCTTGGCCTCCTCGATCTGGAGGATGGCCGGACCGGTGTTGCCGATCGGGAAGAACAGCTCCGGGTCCTCATCGAGGCACGCGGAGCGGTGGCGCCAATCCATGGCGGAGAACCCTCTTTCCACAGCGTGTCGTGCAGACCAGGGAACGACAAGGTCTGCGGATGCGCGATCGGATGGCACGACGAAGTGACCGTCTTCACGGCGCACCGCACAGGGTGGCAATGATTCGGCTCCAGATCAAGGGTGAACGCCCGTCTCGTGGGTCACAGGCGCCTCACGCACGATATCCGGTCGCGGGCGACCGGTGGGAATCGCCTCCGATCGCCTCCGCCGCTTCCCGGCGGCGGACGTCAGCCGCCGGTGTTCTCGGAGCCCTCGGCGTGATCGGCGCCCTCGGGGTCGTCGGCGAGCGCGGCCGTGGTCTGGGGGTGGACCAGACCAGCGAGGCCGGCGGCGCCCACGACCAGCAGGACGGCGGCCACGAGGATGTCGGCGCGGAAGTTCCACGCGAGCCCCAGGGTGATCAGCTGGGCGAGGAGCAGCGGCCCCCGCGCCCACGTGTGGCGCTCGCGGACGGCGCGGGCGCACGCGAGCACCAGCGCGCCGAAGCCGACGAAGAAGATGGCCGTGGTGACGCCGAGCGCCACCCGGTCGCCGGAGAGGCTGGCCACCTGCACGACCGCGAGGACCAGGAGCGCGAGCCCCTCCACGGCGGCGACGGCGGTGGCCAGCTGGAGGGGGGCGGGGACCTGCGGAGTCGTGGTGCTCACGACCTCCAGCCTAGAAGGCCCGTGGACGACGCCGCGGGCCCGCACCGGCCCCGCGCCGCCGGCGGCTCACTCCGACTGCTGCAGCGAGCTGCGCAGCTGGTCGAGGGTGCGGTTGAGCAGCCGGGAGACGTGCATCTGGGAGACGCCGATCTCCTCGGCGATCTGGGACTGCGTCATGTTCTTGAAGAACCGCAGCAGCAGGATCTTCTTCTCCCGGGGAGCCAGCTGCTCGAGCAGCGGCTTGATCGACTCGCGGATCTCGACGTGCTCGAGACCCTCGTCCTCCACGCCGATCGCGTCGAGCATCGAGGCCGCGCCGTCCTCGGCGTCGTCGCTGGCGTCGAGGGAGAGCGTGGAGTAGGCGTTGCTCGACTCGATGCCCTCGATGATCTCCTCGACCGTGCAGCCGATCGCGTCGGCGAGCTCCCGCGGCGTCGGGGAGCGCCCGAGGCTCTGGGTGAGCTCGGCGCTCGTCGCGCCGATCTGCATGCGCAGCTCCTGGAGCCGGCGGGGCACCCGGATGGCCCAGCCCTTGTCGCGGAAGTAGCGCTTGATCTCGCCGAGGATCGTGGGCGTGGCGTAGGTGGAGAACTCCACGCCGCGATCGGTGTCGAAGCGGTCGACGGACTTGATGAGCCCGATCGTGCCGACCTGCACGAGGTCCTCGAACGGCTCGCCGCGGTTGCGGAAGCGGCGGGCGCAGTGCTCGACCAGCGGCAGGTGGAGGTGTACGAGGGCGTCGCGCGCGGCGTCGCGCTCGGCCGCGCTCGTGTCGGGGTCGCGGTGGACGGCGAACAGCTCGGCGCTGCGCCGTCGGGTCTCCTCGACGGACGCGCGCCGTCCGTCGAGCTCGTCCTCGCCGGGGGACGCCATCAGGCGCCGGCGTCCAGCGGGGTGGCGCCGTGGCCGATGCGTACCCGGAGTCGTCCGGGGAGGGCGTCGGCGGCCACCGAGTCGGCCAGGGTGGTGAGGACCTGCCAGGCGAAGGAGTCCTCGTCGGGCGCGGACGGCGTCGCCGCCGCTGCGCCGATCTCGACCACGAGTCCGCCCGGCTCGAGCCAGAAGGCTGCCTCGAGGTCGGCGCCGTCGTCGGCCTGCTCGAGGAGGACGGCGCACGCCTCGCCCACGGCGATGCGGAGGTCCTCGACGTCGTCGAGGGTGAAGTCGAGGCGGGCGGCCAGGCCCGCGGTCGTCGTCCGGATCACCGAGACGTAGGCGCCGTCGGCGGGCACCCGCACCTCGACGTCGGCGCGGCGGTCGCTGGAGGCGGTCTCGGTCATGGTGTCCCTCGTCGGTGCTGGCAGGAGTGGGCGGGGGAGTGCGGTGGTGGTGCGGTGGGAGTGCTGGAGTGCGGCGAGGCCGGCGCCCCCGTGGAGGAGCGCCGGCCTCGTGGCCGGATCAGGCCTTCTTGGTCTCCCAGAAGATCTCGGCGATCTCGTCGATCTTCGCGAGCAGCTGGTCGGCCACGGCCGGGTCGAGGGTGCCCTTGGTGCCCGAGGCGCCGGCGAGCTTGGTGGCCTCGTTGACCAGGGTGTGCAGCTGCGGGTACTTCTCGAAGTGCGGCGGCTTGAAGTAGTCGGTCCACAGCACCCACAGGTGGTGCTTGACCAGCTCGGAGCGCTGCTCCTTGATCAGGACGGCGCGGGTGCGGAAGTCGGGGTCGTCGCTGTCGAGCGCCTTGGCGATGACGGCCTTGATGGACTCCGCCTCGATACGGGCCTGAGCCGGGTCGTAGACCCCGCAGGGCAGGTCGCAGTGGGCCGAGACCTCGAGGGTGGGGGCGAACAGTCGCGCGAACATGCGGGTCCTCTCGGGTGTCGATGGGCGGGGTGTGTCCCCTCACCGCGACACTACTCGGATGAGTCGAGCGCGGCCCAGCACCCCACCCGGCCGGTCCGTGCTGCCCTGGGGAGCGGCCCGGGTGGTCGGCGCCTCGATGGCGCCGACGCTGCACGCGGGCGACCGCGTCCTGGTGCGGCACGGGGCGCCCCCGCGCCCCGGGGCGATCGTCGTCGCCCGGTTCCCCGACGGCGCCCTGGTCGTCAAACGCGCCGTCGAGGCGCGCACCACCCGTGACGGGCGGACCGGCTGGTGGCTGCTGAGCGACGACCCCGCGGTCGGGGTCGACTCGCGGCACCGCGGGGTCGTCGCCGCGGACGACGTCCTCGGGGTGGTGCGAGGTCGGCTGTGGCCGCGCCCGACCCTGCGGCTGGGGCCCGGTCCGGCCCGTGCCTGAGGGCGGGGACGCCGTCCCGCACTGCGGACTCCGGCGTCCGCAATGTGATCCATCCCATCCCAAGACGCCCGGGAGGGCGCCGGTGCGTCTGTGCCAGACTGGCGGCACAGCTGCACCCGCGTCCGGGTTCCGCGTCCCACAGGTCGCGTCGAGCCCGGGCTGTTCTCATCAACGCCCCGTGCGCGGGGCATCGCCGCCGCCCGGCGGCGCCCGACCTGCGTGGAAAGTACCGAGACCTGATGGCCGAGCCTGCCGAGATCACCCTGACGCCCGCCGCCCCGGAGCACCCGCGTGCCGGCGACCCCGTCTTCGACCTGCACCTGGGCGGCAAGCTCTCGGTGGCGGCCACCGCCCCGATCCGCGACAAGGACGACCTCTCGCTGGCCTACACCCCCGGTGTGGCGCTGGTGTGCGAGGCCATCGCCGCCGACCCGAGCCTCACCCAGAGCTACACCTGGGTGCCGAACACCGTCGCCGTCGTCACCGACGGCACCGCCGTGCTGGGCCTGGGCGACATCGGCCCGGCCGCCGCGATGCCCGTGATGGAGGGCAAGGCGGTGCTGTTCAAGCAGTTCGGCGGCGTCGACGGCGTCCCGATCTGCCTCGACACCACCGACACCGAGGAGATCATCGAGACCGTCGTCCGGCTCGCGCCGAGCTTCGGCGGCATCAACCTCGAGGACATCTCGGCGCCGCGCTGCTTCGAGATCGAGGACCGGCTCAAGGAGCTCCTCGACATCCCCGTCTTCCACGACGACCAGCACGGCACCGCGGTCGTCGCGCTCGCCGCGCTCAAGAACGCCCTCGAGCTCACCGGCCGCGACGCCGCCTCGACCCGCGTCGTCATCTCCGGCGCCGGCGCCGCGGGTGTGGCGATCGCCAAGATCCTGCTCGAGGCCGGCATCACCGACCTCGCCGTCACCGACCGCAAGGGCATCGTCCACTCCAGCCGGTCCGACCTCACCCCGGTCAAGCGCCAGCTGGCCGAGATGACCGCCGACAAGACCGGGCGCACCGGCACCCTGGCCGAGGCGCTCGACGGCGCCGACGTCTACCTCGGCGTCTCCGGCGGCACCATCCCCGAGGAGGACGTCGCGCGGATGGCGCCCGAGGCGATCATCTTCGCCATGGCCAACCCGACGCCCGAGGTGCACCCCGACATCGCGCACAAGTACGCGCGGGTCGTGGCCACCGGCCGCTCGGACTTCCCGAACCAGATCAACAACGTGCTCGCGTTCCCCGGCATCTTCCGGGGCGCGTTCGACGCCCGTGCCACCGCGATCACCGAGGGCATGAAGCTGGCGGCCGCCGAGGCGCTCGCCGAGCTCGTCGGCGACCAGCTCGCCGAGGACTACATCATCCCCTCGCCGTTCGACCCGCGCGTGGGTCCGGCCGTCGCCGCCGCGGTCTCCGAGGCCGCGCGCCGCGACGGCGTCGCCCGCCGCTGAGCACATCCGCAGCTCCGCAGCTGCGCCGAGGGAACGAGGGACCCCATGTTCGCCGTCTACGCCGACACCTTCTCCGCCGACGACCCGCTGTCCGCGCTGCGGCTCGGTGAGCGCCCCGACCCGGTGGCGCCCGAGGGCTGGACCACCGTGACGGTCAAGGCGGCCTCCCTCAACCACCACGACGTGTGGTCGCTGCGGGGCGTCGGCCTGCGCGAGGAGCAGCTGCCGATGATCCTCGGCTGCGACGCCGCGGGCCTCGACGAGGACGGCAACGAGGTCGTCGTCCACGCGGTCATCAGCGACCCGGCCTGGACCGGCGACGAGACCCTCGACCCGAAGCGCTCGCTGCTCTCCGAGCGCCACCAGGGCACCTTCGCCGAGAAGGTCGTCGTGCCGCGCGCGAACGTCGTCCCCAAGCCCGCCTCCATGTCCTTCGAGGAGGCCGCCTGCCTGCCCACCGCGTGGCTGACGGCGTACCGGATGCTGTTCACCCGCGGCAACCTCAAGGCCGGCGACACTGTGCTCGTGCAGGGTGCCGGCGGCGGGGTGGCGACCGCCTGCATCATCCTCGGCCGCGCCGCGGGCCTGAAGGTGCTCGCGACCAGCCGCGACGAGGCCAAGCGGGCCCGCGCCCTGGAGATCGGGGCGCACGAGGTCTTCGAGTCCGGGGCCCGACTGCCGGTGAAGGTCGACGCCGTCATGGAGACCGTAGGCCGGGCCACCTGGTCGCACTCGGTGCGCGCGCTGCGCCCGGGCGGCGCCATCGTCATCTCGGGCACCACCTCGGGGCCGAAGCTGGACGACGCCGAGCTCACCCGCATCTTCTTCCTCCAGCTCAGCGTGGTCGGCTCGACCATGGGCACGCGCGGGGAGCTCGCCGCCCTGGTGAACCTGCTCGACGCCACCGGCGCGCGGCCGCTGATCGACCGCACCCTGCCGATGACCGAGGCCGCGGACGGCTTCGCGGCGATGGCCGAGGGCGACGTCTTCGGCAAGATCGTCTTCACCCGCTGAGCCCGGGCGCCCGCCCTCTCCCTGCGATCCCCGGCTCGTCGTGGGAGCGGTGCGGCGATAACGGCTCGCGGAATGTCGGTGGCATCGCCGATGCTGGAGCAGCGATGAATCCTCGCGCGCTCGCCGGTCGATCCCGTTGACCCGCCGATGACGCCGGTGACGCCGTCGCATCGCTCCGCCACCCGAACCGAAGGACTCCCCATGACCTCCGCCACCGCCACGACCGGTACGGCGCTCCCCACGCGCACGCCGCCGGTCGTGCTGCTGCTCGTCGCGGCGACGTTCATCGTCATCCTCAACGAGACGATCATGGTCAACGCGATCCCGCACCTCATGGACGACTTCGGGGTGTCGCTGCGGGCGGCCCAGTGGCTCTCCACGATCTTCCTGCTCACCATGGCCGCCGTCATCCCCGTGACCGGCTGGTTCCTCCAGCGGGTCACCACGCGCCGGGCCTACGCCACGGCCATGGCGACCTTCTGCGCCGGCACCGCCCTGTGCCTCGTGGCGCCGGTCTTCGAGGTGCTGCTGGTGGGGCGTGTCGTCCAGGCCGCCGGCACCGCGGTGATGATGCCGTTGCTGATGACCACCTTGATGACGGTCGTCCCGGCCGACGACCGCGGTCGGGTGATGGGCAACGTGACCCTGGCGATGTCGTGCGCGCCGGCGCTCGGTCCGGCGGTGTCGGGCGTCCTGCTCGGCGTCGGCTCGTGGCGGCTGATCTTCGGCGTCGTCCTCCCGATCGCCCTGGTGATCTCCTTCCTCGGCCTGCGACGCCTCGAGGACGTCGGCGAGCCCCAGGCGGGCAGCATCGACGTGCCCAGCCTCGTGCTCGCCGGGCTCGGCTTCGCCGTCCTCGTCTACGGCATCAGCGAGATCGGCGGCGAGCAGGCCTGGTGGGTGCCGGTCGGCATCGCCGTCCTGGGTGCCGTGCTCGTCGGGATCTTCGCCAGGCGCCAGCTCCTCCTCCAGCGCGGCGGTTCCCCGTTGATGGACCTGCGCACGCTGCGGGAGCGCACGTTCACCCTCTCCCTGCTCGTCATGGCCGTCGCCTTCATGGCGATGCTGGGCGCGATGATCCTGCTGCCGCAGTACCTCCAGAACGCCCGGGGGCTCACGGCTCTCGAGACCGGTCTGCTCGTCGCCCCGGGCGGTCTCGCCATGGGTCTGCTCGGTCCCACGGTCGGACGCTGCTACGACCGCTTCGGTGCACGCGTGCTCGTCGTCCCGGGTTCGCTGGCCATCCTCGGCTCGCTCCTGCTGTTCTCCCGCATCGGCCTCGACACGCCCTACGCCGTCCTGGTGGGCATGCACCTCGTGATGATGGTGGGTCTCGCGATGCTCTTCACGCCCGTGTTCACCCTCGGTCTCGGGTCGCTCCCGCCGCACCTGTACTCCCACGGCAGCTCGATCCTCGGCACGCTCCAGCAGGTCGCCGGGGCGATGGGCACCGCCGCCGTCGTCGTCATCACCACCGTCCGTGCCGACCACCTCGTCGCCTCCGGTGTTCCCGACACCGAGGCCTTCGTCGGCGGTCTGCACGGGGCGTTCCTCGCCGGGGCTGCCGCCGCGGTCCTGGTCGTCGTCCTCGCGGCGCTGCTGCCTGCGCGGGTCGACGCCGAGGGCATGCCCCACGGCGGCCCGCTCGACACCGATGAGCAGCACCACGCCCTGGATGGCGAGGCGGGCGACGGGTCCGACGATGGGTCCGACGATGGGGCCGACGACGGGGCCGACGACGAGATCGACGGGGTCGACGAGGTCGTCGTCACCGTCTGAGGCCGAGCCCGACGTCGGTCCCGAACGGGCCGGCGCTCAGCTCGACGGGCTCGAGCGCCAGCGCAGGGCCCCGATGAGCACCATCCGCAGCTGGGTGCGCGCCTGCTCGGCCACCAGCCGCTCGGCCTCGGGGCGCCCCGCGGCGAGCAGGATCGCCTCGGCGGTGGCCACCATCGAGACCACGATGAGGTTCGAGAGGGTGCGCAGGTCCTCGCTCGACCAGGGCTCGGTGACCGGCAGCCGGGCGAGGTCGGTGGCGAGTTCGCGCTCGCACAGCTCGATCTCGTGGCGGATCGCCTCGCGCACCGCGGGCGGGCCGGCGGCGCGCTCGCGGGCGATGAAGAGGAAGTGCTGCCGCTGCTGGTGCACGTGGCTGACCAGGATGCTCACCGATCGGTCGACGATCGCGGCGAAGGGGGTCAGCCCGGTCGAGGTCGGGTCGATCTGGCGGACGTCGCGCAGCATGGCGCGCAGGGAGGCGAAGGACTCGTCGACCAGCGCCAGCCCGAGCGACTCGATGGAGTCGAAGTGCCGGTAGAAGCCGGTCGGCACGATGCCGACCTCCTTGGCGACCTGCCGCAGTGAGAGCGCCACGAGGCTGGTCTCGTCGCTCAGCTCGAGCGCGGCGTCGAGGATGGCGCGCCGGGTGCGCTCCTTGCGCTCCGTGCGGGAGCCGAGCGGCGTCTCGGTCACGGGAGCGGAGTCTACGCGGCGGGGGAGCGGCGTCGTCCCGAGCGTCCGATCGGCCGGTTTCGTGTACATGTGTTCACTGTCACCGGCTGGCCTGCTTGACCTGGGTGGCCGGATCTCCGAGTCTTTCAGTGTACGAATGTATACCGAAATGGAGGACCGCGTGAGCATCACCGGCACCCTGCTGCGATCCCGCGCCGTCGCCGCCCTCACGTCCCCGCACGGGGTCGATCGCTACCTCGAGATCGTCAACCCGATGTGGGCCGCCCACGAGGTCCGCGCCCGCATCGTCGACGTCCACCGCGAGGTCGACGTCCCCGGCCACCCCGCCGTCGCCACGCTGACGCTGCGCCCGACCGCCACCTGGCGCGGCCACCGCGCCGGTCAGCACGTGCAGGTCGGCGTCGAGGTGGCCGGCGCCCGTCGCACGACCCGCGTCTTCAGCATCTCCAGCTCCGACTCCCGACCCGGTGACGACATCACCATCACCGTGCGGGCCAACCCCGACGGCGTCGTCTCGCGCTGGCTGGTCGAGGAGGTGCGCCCCGGCGCGATCCTGCACCTCTCGCAGGCGCAGGGCGAGTTCGTCCTGCCCGACCGCATGCCCGAGCACATCGTGCTGATCTCCGGCGGCTCGGGGATCACCCCGGTCATGTCGATGCTGCGATCGCTCCAGCGTCGCACCCACCGGGGCCGGATCACCTTCCTGCACTACGCGCAGAGCCCCCAGCACCAGATCTTCGCCGAGGAGCTGGCCGAGGTGGCCCGCACCGGCTACGGCACCGATCTGCACCTGCTGCACCCCGAGCTCGGCGACCCCGCGCTCTCGCCGGCCTGGCTCGAGCGCCACATTCCCGGCTACCGCGATCTGCCGACCTGGGCCTGCGGCCCCGCCCCGCTGATCGAGGCCGTCCAGGCCGCCTACGACGGCTCCGATGCGCTGCACGTGGAGTACTTCAAGCCGCCGCGCGTCGCCGTCGGCGACAGCGTCGAGGGCGAGATCGTCTTCGCCCGCAGTGGCGTGGAGGCCGTCAACACGGGCGAGACCCTGCTCGAGCAGGCCGAGGCTGCGGGTCTCGCGCCCGAGTTCGGCTGCCGGATGGGCATCTGCTTCTCCTGCACCGCCCGCAAGAGCGAGGGCACGGTCCGCAACATCCTGACCGGCGAGACCTCCTCGCTCCCCGACGAGGAGATCCGCATCTGCGTCTCCTCGCCCGCCGGCGACTGCGTCGTCGACCTCTGATCCTCCCGGCCCGCCCGGACCCCGACCTCACCCGTCCTCAGGAGTGACCATGACCATCACCACCGACGCCAGCACCGACATCCGTCCCGACCGTCCGCTGACCGCCGAGCAGATCGAGGCGTTCGGCGCCGAGCTCGACGCGATCCGTCAGCGCATCCTCGCCGACCTCGGCGAGGAGGACGCCGCCTACATCCGCAAGGTCGTCAAGGCCCAGCGCGGCTTCGAGGTCGCGGGCCGTGCCCTGTTCTACCTGCCGCCGGCCTGGCCGCTGGCCGTCGCCGCCCTCAGCGTGTCGAAGATCCTCGACAACATGGAGATCGGCCACAACGTCATGCACGGCCAGTACGACTGGATGGGCGACCCGGGTCTGAACTCCCGCATGTACGAGTGGGACAACGTCTGCCCCAGTGAGCAGTGGAAGACCAGCCACAACTACATCCACCACACCTTCACCAACATCCTCGGCAAGGACCGCGACCTCGGTTACGGCATCCTGCGCATGGACGAGGGCCAGAAGTGGCACCCGTACTACCTCGGCAACCCGGTCTACGCCTTCCTGCTCATGGTGTTCTTCGAGTGGGGCGTGGCGATGCACGACCTCGAGGTCGAGAACATCGTCTCCGGCAAGCGGCGCATCGAGGAGAACAAGGCGATGCACGCCGGCATCATGCGCAAGGTGAAGCGCCAGGCGCTCAAGGACTACCTGCTGTTCCCGGCGCTCACCGGCCCGCTCTTCCCGATGACGCTCGCCGGCAACGCGGTGGCGAACCTGGTGCGCAACATCTGGGCCTTCAACATCATCTTCTGCGGTCACTTCCCGGCCGGCGTCTCGACCTTCACGATCGAGGAGTGCGAGAACGAGACGCGCGGCCACTGGTACTACCGCCAGCTCCTCGGCTCGGCCAACATCACCGGCGGCAAGCTGTTCCACGTGCTGACCGGCAACCTGTCCCACCAGATCGAGCACCACCTCTTCCCCGACCTGCCGGCTCGTCGCTACCCGGAGATCGCCGAGGAGATCCGCGAGATCTGCGAGCGCTACGACCTGCCCTACAACACCGGCCGGTTGAGCAAGCAGCTCGGCAGCGTCGCGTGGAAGATCGTCAAGCTCTCGGTGCCCGGACGCCGTCGCCCCGCGCAGAGCGCCCCGGCGCCCGTCGGCACCGACGCCCCGGCCGCTGCCACCGCGGCGGCCTGACCGACGACCCACGGGTGACGAGCGACGACGGGTCCGGGTGCCGTGACGAGCGGCACCCTGGACCCGTCGTCGTCGTCCGGGGGAGACTGAGGCCATGACGGGCCCCGATCGACTCAGCCGCGCCGAGATCAACAAGGACGCCGTCCAGAGCGCCCTGGAGGCCACGGCCTCGACCGTCGGTCAGGTGGCCGGCATCGTCACCACGGCCGTCAAGGACGTCGTGGGGGCGATCGGCGGTCTCGCGACCGAGGTCTTCGAGATCCGCGAGTCCGCCAAGCGCGCCGCCGACGACCACGACTGATCACGACTGGTCACGCCCGACAGTCGACGACCACGCCCTTCTCCAAGGAGCTCGCGAGCGTGGAGAGGTCGACGCCCTTCTGCTGGAGCAGATCGGCGAGGCTCGTGCCGCTCTGGAGGCTCGAGGTCAGGTCCTCGGTCGACATGTCGAGCAGGCTGCTCAGCGTGTCGAGCGTCGACTGCTGGCTCGCGTTGAGTTGACCCCCGCCGAGCACGCCGCCGGTGGGCGGCGGGCCGGGAGGCGGCCCGCCGGGCCCGCCCGGGCCGCCCGGGCCGCCCGGGCCGCTGAGGCCCTTCTGGTGGGCGATCTGGGCGACGACCTGGTCGAGGTTCGCGTCGTTCTTCAGGTCGTCCGGGGCCCCCTCCTTCAGCGCGCTGAGCAGGCTGTCGGAGGACACCCCCTTCTCGTTCGCGATGTCCATGAGCGATTTGCCCGAGGAGACCTCGGAGGCGATGTCGTCGGCCGACATCCCGAGGACGGAGGAGACCGCGTCGAACGGTCCCTTGCCGGCCGGCGGGCCGGAACGGTGCGACGCGGTCGTGGCCGCGGCGAGGGAGGACGAGCTTCCGATGGAGTTGATGCTCATGGCCGTCCGGTCGGACGCCCCTCGCTCGAGTTGAGCGCGCGCACCCCGACTCACAGGCGCCGGGCCGCAGTCACAGCCTCATGCCAGGTCCACGACAGGATCTGTGGGCGGTCTGTGGCCCGGGTGGGCCGACCGGGTCAGCTCACGTCCATCCGCACGTCGGCGTTGCGGAAGGAGGCCAGCCGGCGGGCGCCGTCGAGCCATCCCAGCGGGCCGTCGGGTGCGAACGACCAGGACGACCGGCACGGCCCCGCCTTCGCCGACCCGGTCAGGGCGCCCAGCACGGGTGCCGCGTGATCGTCGATCGCCGGCTGCCAGGTCTCCCCCCGGAACGGCGTGCGGGGCATCGCCGCGGAGACGTCGCCGAACCGGGCGGTGGCGATCGGTCGGCCCGCCAGGGACGCCGTCCAGGACGCCCGGCTGCGCAGGCGTCCGCGCTGCTCGGTCTCGGCGAAGGTGCACAGCTCCTTCGGGATCGCCCACAGGGCCCGGCCGCCGGCGACCGAGGCCGGGGAGTCGACCCAGATGTCGGTGATGGTGACCCGTCGACCGTGCTCACCGGTATCGACCATCCGGCCTGCGAGGAGCTCGTGGTAGGTGAGGGGACTGCCCTCCTCGTACCGCACGAACGCCACGCCGTAGACGCCGGCGGGCCGCAGGTCGTCGACCGGATGCGGCACCCGGAAGAGGCTCATCCACAGTTGGGCGCGCATGCGCCACGGCGTCGGCGGATAGGCGGGCTGGGTCACGCCGCGCATCCTCGCGGGCGCGGACGACGCCGTCCAGGGCCGGCGTCGGAGGAGGTCAGTCCTCCGGGTCGTCGAGGCGGGCCAGCCAGGTGGCCAGGCGCTCGATCGCGGTCTCGAAGTCGGGGTGGACGTCGACGAAGGCCTGGAGCTGCTCGGCGAGCCAGGCGAAAGTGACCTCCTCGTCGCCGCGACGTCGCTCGAGCTCCTCGATGCCTCGATCGGTGAAGTACACGGGGCCCTCCTGTGCGAGTGGGGGAACCGCCGACGGCGG
>NZ_BAAAZH010000008.1:70719-121044 GCF_039536805.1 Nocardioides fonticola
CCGGCCGCCGTCGGCGGATCAGGACGCGATCACGCGAACGCGCGGTCGAGGAGCTCCTTCTGCTCCGCGGTGTGGCGCTTGACGGTGCCCACCGACGGCGAGGACGACTCCGGACGGGTGACCGGCACGACGGTGGCCTCGACGTGCGGCCACACGTTGAGCGCGTAGTGCGGCCACGGACCCATGTTCGCCGGCTCGTCCTGCACCCACCGGACCTCCTTGAGGTGGGGGTAGCGGGCGATCTCGGCCTGGATCTCGGCCGTTGGGCGCGGGTAGAGCTGCTCGACCCGCGCGATAGCGAACCGGCCGCTGTTCTCCCGCTTCGCCCGCTCGACCATGAGGTCCCAGGTGACGCGACCCGAGCACAGCAGCAGCGTGTCGACCTGTGCCGGGTCGGCGGTCGCGTCGGCGATGAAGGGCTGGAACGTGCCGCTGGTGAAGTCGGCGGGCGCCGAGGAGGCCTCCTTGCGCTTGAGCATCGACTTCGGGGTGAAGACGATCAGCGGGCGGTGGGCCGACCCGAGCGCGTGCTGGCGCAGCAGGTGGAAGTAGGAGGCGGGCGTGGAGGGCTGGGCCACCACGAACGCCTCGTCGGCCGCCATCGTCAAGAACCGCTCGATGCGGGCCGAGGAGTGGTCGGGTCCCTGGCCCTCGTAGCCGTGCGGGAGCAGCAGGACGACGCCGGAGTCCTGGCGCCACTTCGTCTTGCCGGCGGTGATGAACTCGTCGATCACCGTCTGGGCGCCGTTGACGAAGTCGCCGAACTGGGCCTCCCACAGCACCAGCGCCTCGGGACGCGCCACGGAGTAGCCGTACTCGAAGCCGAGTGCTGCGTACTCGGAGAGCAGCGAGTCGTAGACGTGGAACTTGGCCTGGTCCTCGGTGAGGTTGGACAGCGGCGTCCACTCGTCGGCGTTGGTGCGGTCGATGATCGTCGCGAAGCGCTGCACGAACGTGCCGCGCCGCGAGTCCTGACCGGCCAGGCGGACGGGGCGGCCGTCCATCAGCAGCGAGCCGAAGGCGAGGATCTCGCCGGTGCCCCAGTCGATGGGGCCCTCGGTGATCGCGGTGGCGCGACGCTGCAGCTGCGGCATCACCTTCGGGTGCACCGTGAAGCCCTCGGGCGGGGTCACGTACGCATCCGAGATGCGCTTGAGCACCTCCAGCGGGACGGCGGTGATCGCGTCGCCGGCCGGCTTCTCGGGGTAGTCGGGGACGGTGGTCCACTCCGAGGGCTGGCTGGTGGCGTCGCGCACCTCGGTGAAGACGCGCTCGAGCTGCTGCTGGTAGTCGCGCAGGACCTGCTCGGCCTCCTCGATCGTGATGTCGCCACGGCCGATGAGGGACTCGGTGTAGAGCTTGCGCACCGAGCGCTTCTGCTCGATGAGGTCGTACATGAGCGGCTGGGTGTAGCTGGGGTCGTCGCCCTCGTTGTGGCCGCGGCGGCGGTAGCAGACGAGGTCGATGACGACGTCCTTGTTGAACGCCTGGCGGTACTCGAAGGCCAGCCGGGCCACGCGGATGCAGGCCTCGGGGTCGTCGCCGTTCACGTGGAAGATCGGCGCCTGCACCATGCGGGCGACATCGGTGCAGTACAGCGACGAGCGCGAGGAGCCGGGCGAGGTGGTGAAGCCGACCTGGTTGTTGACGACCACGTGGATCGTGCCGCCCGTGCGGTACCCGCGCAGCTGGGAGAGGTTGAGGGTCTCGGCGACCACGCCCTGGCCGGCGAACGCCGCGTCGCCGTGCACGAGCACGGGAAGCACCGGGTAGGCCGCGCCGCGGTCGAGGACGTCCTGCTTGGCGCGCGCGATGCCCTCGAGCACCGGGTCGACGGCCTCGAGGTGGGAGGGGTTCGCGGCCACGGAGACCTTGACGTTGTCGCCCTTGCCGCTGACGAACTCGCCCTCGGCGCCGAGGTGGTACTTCACGTCGCCCGAGCCCTGCACGGTGCGGGGGTCGATGTTGCCCTCGAACTCCCGGAAGATCTGGGAGTAGCTCTTGCCGACGATGTTCGCGAGCACGTTGAGGCGGCCACGGTGGGCCATGCCGATCGCGACCTCGTCGAGGCCGGCCTCGGCGGCCGCCTCGCAGATCTCGTCGAGCACCGGGATGGTGGTCTCGCCGCCCTCGAGGCTGAAGCGCTTCTGGCCGACGAACTTGGTCTGCAGGAAGGTCTCGAAGGCCTCGGCCTGGTTGAGCTTGAGCAGGATGCGCAGCTGCTCCTCGCGCGGAGGCTTGCTGTGCGGCTGCTCGACACGCTCCTGGATCCACCGGCGCTGCTCGGGGTCCATGATGTGCATGTACTCGATGCCGGTGGTGCGGCAGTAGGAGTCGCGCAGGATGCCGAGGATGTGGCGCAGCTTCATGAAGCGCCGGCCCTCGCCGCCGAACGAGCCGGTGGCGAACTCGCGGTCGAGGTCCCACAGGGTGAGGCCGTGGGACTCCACCCGGAGGTCGGGGTGGCTGCGCTGGCGGTACTCCAGCGGGTCGGTGTCGGCCATGAGGTGGCCGCGCACGCGGTAGGCGTGGATCAGCTCGAGGATGCGCGCCTGCTTGCTGATCTCGTCGTCGTGGGACGTCGCGATGTCGTTGGACCAGCGGATCGGCTCGTAGGGGATGCGCAGCGAGCGGAAGATCTCGTCGTAGAAGCCGTCGTTGCCGAGCAGCAGCTGGTGCACGCGCTTGAGGAACTCGCCCGACTGCGCGCCCTGGATGACGCGGTGGTCGTAGGTCGAGGTGAGCGTCATGACCTTGCTGATGGCGTTGCGCGCGATGGCCTCCTCCGAGGCGCCCTGCCACTCCGGCGGGTACTCCATCGCGCCGACGCCGATGATCGCGCCCTGACCCTTCATCAGGCGCGGCACCGAGTGGTTGGTGCCGATGCCGCCGGGGTTGGTGAGCGAGATCGTGGTGCCCTGGAAGTCGGTGACCGCGAGCTTGTTGTCGCGCGCCTTGGTGACGATGTCCTCGTAGGCGGTCCAGAAGGCCGCGAAGTCCATGTTCTCGCAGGCCTTGATGGCCGGGACGAGGAGCTGGCGCGAGCCGTCGGGCTTCTGCAGGTCGATCGCGAGGCCGAGGTTGATGTGGGCCGGCGTGATCAGGTTGGGCTTGCCGTCGATCACGTCGAAGCCGACGTTCATCTCCGGCATCGACTTCACGGCCTGCACCAGGGCGTAGCCGATGATGTGGGTGAAGCTCACCTTGCCGCCGCGGGCGCGCGCGAGGTGGCTGTTGATGACGATGCGGTTGTCCCACAGCAGCTTGACGGGGACCGTGCGCACCGAGGTGGCGGTCGGCACCGTCAGCGAGACGTCCATGTTCTGCGCGGTGCGGGCCGAGGCGCCACGCAGCACCGTCAGCACCGGCTCGTCGTTGGCCTCCGACGGCGCCGCCGGGCGGGTGTCCTTCGGGACCGGGGCGCTGGTGCCCTTCGCGGGCTCGGCGGCCTTGGCCACCGGGCGCGGCTCGGCGACCGGCGCGGGCGCGGCGGCGGGGGCCGGAGCAGCAGCCGCGGGGGCGGCGGGGGCCGGAGCAGGTGCTGCGGCGGGGGCCGGAGCAGCAGGAGCCGGAGCAGCGGCGGCGGGAGCGGTCCCGTTGCCGTTGGCCGAGCCGTTGCCCGTGCCGTGCTGCGCGCGGAAGTAGGCGGCCCAGGCGGGGTCGACGCTCGAGGGGTCGGCCTGGAAGCGGTCGAACATCTCCTCGACGAGCCACTCGTTGGCTCCGAAGTCGGCGGCAGGGTCCGTCGTGGTGGATGGGGTCTGATGGCCTGGGGACTGCGGCACGACTTGCTTCGCCTCTTCCGGATGAGCGCGCGGTTGGGTGGATTGGGACCGTCCTCAAGGCTAGTCCCCCCACGGTCCGAATGCCGAGGTTGGGGTGGACTTTCGGACAGGGTGTCGGCAACCGCACATCGGACGGCCCGCGGCGGGCGTGTCGCGACGACGGGCCGCGGGCCGGTCCCGGAGGATGGGGGCATGCTGCGAGGCCCCTCCGTGCGCCACCGTCCCCGTGTGCGGACCCGTGTGACGAGCCCCCTGAGGAGCCTCGAGCGGAGCCCTCTGAGGAGCATGGCGCCGGGCGTCGTCCTCGCGCTCTCGCTGAGCCTCGCTGCGGCGTCCTGCAGCGGGTCCGACGAGAAGTCCCCGGCCGGTCCGGGCAGCCCCTCGGCGGCGCCGCCGCTGACGACCACTGCCCGCGCGGGGGAGGTCGTCGGCAAGCTCGACACCGCAGCCACGACCAAGGCCGTCGACGAGGTCCAGGAGGTCGTCGACGGCTGGCTCGACGCCGCCTTCACCGGCCCCTTCCCGCGGGCGGACTTCGCCGACGCCTTCCCCGGGTTCACCGCCGGTGCGGCGCGGTCGGCCCGGCAGGACCTCGACGAGCTCACCGCGGCGTCGGTCGCCGACGACATCGACGGCCTCACCGCGACCCGGCGCACCCTGGCGGTCGATCTGCTCGCCGTGCGTGGCGTCGCCCGCACCGCGACCGCACGCGTCCGCCTCGACTACACCACCACCGGCGACACCGCCGTCGACCGCACACTCCTGGGCCGGCTCTTCCTCACCTTCGAGGGCGGACGCTGGACCGTCTTCGGGTACGACGTGGCCCAGGGGTTGAGCGGTCGCCCCGCGGCGAGTGCGTCGAGCAGCGGCGATCCCTCGCCGTCGCCGACGACCGGCTCCACCGACTCGACCGGCTCGACCGGCTCGACCGACTCCAGCGAAGGGAGCGCCTCGTGAGCGCGCGCCGTACCCGCTCCGTACGCCGCCGCGGCCGGCGCACTGCCGTCCGCGCGGGCGTCCTCGGCGGCGTCCTCGCCCTGACGGCGGCCGTCGTCCCCAACGCCGCGGTCAGCTCGACCCAGGTGAGCCTGGTGCGGGCCCAGAGCGCGGGCGCCGTCGATCTGAGCCCGAACGTGCTCTGGATCCTCGCCGTGGGCTCCGACGCCCGACCGGGGGAGGAGATGACCCGCACCCGCGGTGACGCGCTCCAGCTCATCGGGATGGACCTGCGCACGCACGCGGCCACCTCCATCGGCATCCCGCGCGACTCCTGGGTCGAGATCCCCGGCTACGGCTCCAACCGGATCAACGCCGCCCTCTACTTCGGCGGCCCGAAGCTGCTCGGCCAGGTGGTCGGCGACCTCGTGGGCATCCAGCCCGACTACGTGTTCGTGACCCGCTTCCCGTTCTTCGAGCAGATGGTCGACGACATCGGCGGCATCACGGTCGACAATCCGCGGTACTTCTTCGACGAGAACCTCAAGCCGAACGGCTTCCAGGCCGGGAAGATCCGCCTGGGCGGGTACAGCGCGATGGCCTTCGCGCGGAGCCGCCACCAGCTCCCCGCCGGGGACTTCGATCGTTCGGCGAACCAGCAGCGGGTGATCCGGGGCATCCAGGCCCGCATCGCCGATCAGGCCGACCGACCCGGCTTCATCGAATCCGGCGTCGCCACGGTCATGCAGCACCTCTACACCGATCTCGGGCCGGCCGAGCTGTTCAAGATCGCCCAGGCGGTCGCCCAGGTCGACCCCCGTCGCATCACCGGCTGCGTGGTGCAGGGCAGCATCGGCAACATCGGCGGCGCCAGCGTGGTGCTGCCCTACGTCGACATGGCCCGTCGCTTCGGCGACGAGGCCCGCGACGACGCCACGCTCCCGAAGGGCTGCTGAGTCCCGCCGCCGGGTCCCTCCCCGCTCCCAGCGCGGTCTGCACCGGCGAGCGAGCGATCCGCCTCATCCGGTCCGGGTGAGGCGGCGGTGACGAGACGTGTCGGTCTCGGCATGCCCGCGGTGCGAGGCATCCAGGGCCCGGAACCGCCCGGAACCGCCCGGAACCTGCCCGAACCTGCCGGAAATGGCCGACGGGCCCGCATCGTGCGATGCGGGCCCGTCGGATGGAGCGAGGTGTCAGCGAGCGCCCTTGATCTTGCCGAGGGGCAGGATGTGGGCCTGGGCCCACCCGATGCTGAGCTTGGTCGCCAGGCCGGGGATCGTGAGGCGGATGCCCTCGACGCCCGTGCCCGAGCGGTTGTCGGCCTTCGGGATGGCCGCACCGAACTGGATGACGTTGGTGTCGCCGGTGAGCTTGTCCACGAACTCGTAGATCTTGCCCAGGACCGGCTTCACGCCGCCCAGGAGCGACTTGCCGTCGACCAGGATGTCGCCGACCGTGACGGTCCGGCGCTTCTGCACGGCGGCGGTGGCGCTCGGACGGAACAGGTTGATGACGGTCTTCAGACCCTGCACCTCGAGACCGAGGGCGGGGATCTTCAGGGTGCCCAGCGAGCTGCTGACCATGCCCTTGGCGCGACCGCGGCTGAGCTGCTGGCCGCTGTAGGCGTAGGTGATGTCGGACAGGTCGACCAGCGCGGTGTCGCTGACGCCCGGGATCGCGAGCGGGAACGACGTGCTGTCGACGTGCTTGCTGAGGGTCTGGCCCGAGGTGCCCTCGCAGGGGATGGTGCGACGCTGGATGCCACCGAGGTGGAGCAGGTCGTTACCGGCCGCGAGGTCGAGGCCCATCATGTTGGAGCGGAAGAAGGCGCTGGTCAGCGGCGCGGAGATGCGCGACTTGGCCTGGCCCAGCTCGAGGACGTCGCCGAGGCGGTCGGTGGCCGGGAAGAGGTTGATGCGCAGCGCGTAGGCCTTCGAGGCCGCCGAGTTGTCGGTGATCTTGTGGTAGGCGGTACCGAGGGAGATCTCCGCGAGACCCGGGATGGTGACCTTGCCGACCGACTGGAGCAGCTGGATGACCTGGTTGACGATCTGGGTGACCGGCGCGGCGACCTGGTTGAGGATGTCGAGCAGGTCGGCCAGGGGGGTGCCGTCGACGACGCTGCCGTCGTAGTCGATCTTCATGCCCTGGAAGGCGAAGGACTCGTTGGTGTCCCACTTCTTCGACGCGTTGGCGGCGTGGAAGGAGTCGGCCACGCTGGTGAGACCCTCGATGCTCAGCTTCGGCAGGGTCACGCCGCCGACGGTGTTGCCGCCGATCTGGACGTCGGCGATCGTGCTGGTCGCCCGGACGCCGTCGATGCCGGCGGCCTTGTCCTGGTAGGTCTGCGTGGTGCTGGTGACCGGCGAGATCGACACGAGGTCCTGCAGCTCCTGGGGGAGGTAGCTGGTGACCGAGGCGACCGAGTTGGCCACGCTGCTCAGGCCCGCGAGGTCGGTGCAGTGCTGCTTGGCCTGCGCGTCCTTGAGGCTGAAGACGTCGATGCCGTTGGCGAGCACCTTGGTGCCCCACGCCCACGCCTCGCGACCGAACTGGGTCGCGACCGGCTTGGAGCTGGACGACGTCGTGGTGCTGGCAGCCTCGTCGGCGTGGGCCGACGGGAGGTACGACAGGGTGCCGGTGGCTCCCACGGCGCACACGGCGGCTGTGGCGACCGCACGCTTGAGTTGCTTCTTCACTCTTCCTACTTTCGTGAGCAGTGGCTCGCTGTCTCCGGAGGAGGAGATGGGTCGAGAACCCTCCCCGAGTGATGGAACCCCCATGGGTCCCACCTCCCTCAGGCAGGTAACGAGGGGCTGATCGGGGCGTTAGGCCCACGTCACACTCGGTCTAGACCGGTCCGGTCCGTCGTCCAGTCGCCTGCACGCGTCCGGATCCGCTGTGGCGGAGGAGTGACCCGTGCACGACCGGGGAGGAGTCGGGTGCCCGCCGTTCCCGATCGGCCACGGGTCCCGGAACGACAGCGACCCCGCCGGGACGGCGGGGTCGGGACTCCCGATGCGGGAGAGGTCGGCTGGCGCCCTCGGCAGGATTCGAACCTGCGACACCTGGTACCGGAAACCAGTGCTCTATCCCCTGAGCTACGAGGGCCGACGCGGCACGACCTTACAGGTCGCCGCGGGTCGCACCGAATCCGGTCCGAGGCTCATCGCAGGGCGACGGGCATCCGCTCGTAGCCGCGCAGCACCCGCGTCGGACGGCGGGTCGGCTCGCCGTCCAGGCGCAGGTCGGGGAAGCGCTCGTGGAGCAGCCGCAGGCCGATCGTCGCCTCCGCGCGGGCCAGGCTCGCGCCCAGGCAGTAGTGCACCCCGGAGGAGAACGCCAGGTGGCGCCCGGCGTCGTCGCGCGTCGGGTCGAAGCGGGCCGGGTCGGCGAAGACGGCGGGGTCGCGGTTGGCCCCGCCCAGGTAGGTCAGGACGCCGGTGCCCCGCCGCACCGGGCTGCCGGCGACCACGGTGTCGGTCAGGGCCGAACGGAAGGTGAGCTGGACGGGGGAGTCGAAGCGCAGGGTCTCCTCGACGACGCCGCCCCAGAGCCCCGGATCGTCGCGGACGGCGGCACGCACCTCGGGTCGGGACTGCACCTGCGCGACGGCGTTGCCGATGAGGTTGACCGTGGTCTCGAAGCCGGCGCCGAGCACGAGCAGGCCGATGCCGCGCAGCTCCAGGTCGGTGAGGTCGTCGTCCTCGAGGGTGGCCAACGCGCTGAGCAGGTCGTCGCCGGGGGAGCGGCGCTTGGCGGCGAGGTGGTCGTCGAGCCACCGGTGGAG
Organism: Nocardioides fonticola; assembly: GCF_039536805.1. Lineage (NCBI taxonomy): Bacteria > Bacillati > Actinomycetota > Actinomycetes > Propionibacteriales > Nocardioidaceae > Nocardioides > Nocardioides fonticola. The sequence goes on from NZ_BAAAZH010000008.1 coordinate 79,231, forward strand.
GGCCCGCACGTGCTGCTGCGCCCCGCGGTACTGGCGCCAGGTCAGGGCGGGGTCGAGGGTGATCGCGGCGCCGTTGCCCCACGCCAGCAGTTGGGCGTGCTGGTGCGCGGGCACCCCGAGGATCTCGGCGATGATCGCGACCGGCAGCAGGGCCGCGTACTCCTCCACGAGGTCGACCCGCGAGCCCTGCGCGGCCAGCCCGTCGAGAAGGCGCGTCGCGGTCTCGGTGATGCGCTCCTCCAACCCACGGACCTCGCGGGCGGTGAACCAGCGGGTGACCAGCCGCCGGTAGCGCCCGTGCACCGGAGGGTCGACGGCCAGCATGGACGGCGGGTCGACCGGGCCGGCGGCCCAGGGGTCGAGCGACCACGCGAAGGCACGCTGCAACCGGCCGGGCAGCTCGAAGGCGACCCCGAAGTCGTCGCTGCGCAGGATCTCGGTGGCCGCCGCGTGATCGACGGTGCCCATCAGCCGGCCGTTGTCGATGAACACGGAGCCGCGGGCCGCGGCGTCCGCGCGGATGCGTTCGTAGGCGGGGAAGGGGTCCTGGCGCAGGTCGGGGTCGACGACCAGCCGCGACACCAGGTCGCCGCCCCGGGCGCCCTGACGGATCGCGAGGCCCGGCAGCCCGTGACCCAGGCCCCAGCGCAGTCCCGAACGGACGGGGGAGAGGACGTCGATCGTCACGACATCACCCTAGAGCCGCCTGCGCAGCCGGCACGGCGTCGTCCCGAGCCTGAAGGAGCCCTGAGTTCTGTCTGAGAAAGCCGTCCTCGCCCGTCACCTCGCCGCACAGACGACGGTTGGCCAGGATCAGGCGCCCTGATCCGGGGCGCCCGACCGCACCCCGGTCCTTCGCCGTCCCCAGGGAGAACGCGTGACCCGCTCCGGCCCCATCCCCAGCCCCGAACGACGCCTGCGCGGACAGCGCCGAGCGACGTCGCTCGCCGTCCCCATGCTCCTGGCCGCCGCCCTGGTCGCCGTCGGCGGTCTAGCACCAGCCGAGGCCCTCGACGCCGACTCGACCGCGCTCGTCGCCGGTCTGCCCGGCGTCCTCTCCCAGGTGCTGCCCTCCTGGGCACACGGGACGCCGGCGCGCGCCGTCGCCGCCGACACCCCCGTGCCGTTCGTCCTCCAGCTGGCGGGCCGCCACACGAACGAGTTGCAGCAGGTGGCCACCGAGGTCAGCGACCCGACCTCCTCGCGCTACCGCCACTTCCTCACCCCGCGCCAGTACCGCGCCCGCTTCGCGCCGGAGCCGGCCGCCGTCGCGACCGTGCGCAGCGTCGTCAGCGCGGCGGGCCTGGAGGTCGTCCAGGTCAGCCCCGACCGCACCTTCGTGACGGTCCAGGGCCCCGCCGGCCTCGTCGGACGTCTCTTCTCCACCAGCTTCGGCCTCTTCGACGTCGCGGGCTCGCTGCTGCGCTCGCCGCTCACGGCGCCGGTGCTGCCGACCGCGCTGCGCGGCGTGGTCGCCAACGTGGCCGGACTGGCCCAGGACCAGCCGCTGCGTCCGACCCACGTGCTCGACGGCCCGGACGCCGACCCGTCGCCCGCCTTCCAGAACGCCCGCCCGTGCTCGTCCTACTACGGGCAGAAGACCGCGACCACGCAGCCGACCTACCAGGGCGTGCGCGAGCCGCTCGCGATCTGCGGCTACACCCCGCGCCAGCTGCGCAGCGCCTACGGCATCCCCGCGACGAAGCTGACCGGCAAGGGCGCGAGCGTCGGCATCGTCGACGCCTACGCCTCCCCGACCATCCTCGACGACGCCAACGCCTACGCCACCAAGCACGGCGACAAGCCCTTCGCCGACGGCCAGTTCGTCGACAACTCCCCGCCGGGACTGAGCTCGCTGCCCGAGGACCCCAGCGGCCTGCTGCTCGACCCGCAGGGCTGGGCCGGTGAGGAGACCCTCGACGTGGAGGCCGTGCACGGGATGGCGCCCGACGCGAAGGTCGTCTACCAGGGTGCGCTCACGCCGTTCGGTCCGTTCCTCTACGTCGCGCTCGGCCAGCTCGTCGAGGGCGGCGACGTCCAGATCGTCAGCAACTCCTACGGCACCGGCGGCGACTCCCCGCTGCCCACCGACCAGCTGGTCTTCGACCAGGTGACCACCATGGCCGCGAGCCTCGGCGTGACGATCGACTTCTCCTCCGGCGACGACGGCGACGAGACCGACCCGTCGGCCGCCGGCGCGCGCACCGCCGACTTCCCGGCGACCAGCCCGGGGGTCACCGCGGTGGGCGGCACCTCGCTGCACATCGCCAAGGACGGCAGCCGCACGCTCGAGACCTACTGGGGCACCCGCAAGAACGTGCTCACCGCGGACAACAAGTCCTGGGACCTGAAGAACTCGACCTTCTCCGGTGGCGGTGGCGGCGGCGTCAGCACGCTGTACGCCGAGCCGGACTGGCAGAAGGGCGTCGTCCCCGACAGCCTGGCGACCTTCGGCGGTGTGAGCGCCGGCCGTGTCGAGCCGGACATCTCGATGGACGCCGACTCGACCACCGGCATGCTCGTCGGGCAGACCGAGACCTTCGCCGGCGGCAAGGTGGCCTACGGCGAGTACCGCATCGGCGGCACCAGCCTGTCGTGCCCGCTGTTCTCGGGCCTCCTCGCCCTCGCCGTGGGAGCTCGTGGCGGCAAGGGTCTGGGCAACGTCAACCCGACCCTCTACGGTGCCGCGGCCAAGCCCGGCGCACCGGCCAAGCTCTTCTACGACCCGGACGCCGTCAGCGTCGACAAGGCGGCCGGTGGCCAGAGCACGATCGGCAACGTCCGTCCCGACTACGCCGACCCGACCGACGCCACCAGTGCGGTCTCCTACAGCCTGCGCACGCTGGGCAACCTGGCCACGCTGCACGCGCTCAAGGGGTACGACGACTCGACCGGTCTCGGTGCCCCGCGGGCCAAGGCGCTGGTCGCGCTGCTGAAGGCCGCCGGCTGACCGACGGTCCTGCGTCGGGGGGGCTCCTCGCCCACCCTTATCGCCGTCCCGGTCGGGTGCTCGCCACCCGGCCGGGACGGTCCTGTGCCCGGGGGCCGGCCCGGCGTCCGCGCCCGATAACCCGATGCGGTCGCCGGGGCCGCCGCCGATAGGCTGGTGCAGTGACTCCTGAGCAGCTCTCCACCGCGATCGTCGACGTGCTGACGACGCTGTCCGACCAGGGTGCGATCACCCTGCCCGACGGCGTCCCGACCACGGTGACGGTGGAGCGTCCGCGTCAGAAGGGGCACGGCGACTACGCCACCAACGTGGCCCTCCAGCTGGGCAAGAAGGCCGGTCTGAACCCGCGGGCGTTCGCCGAGCTGATGCAGGCCGGCCTCGAGGCGCGCGAGGGTGTCGCCGCGGTCGAGATCGCCGGACCGGGCTTCCTCAACATCACCGTCGCCGCCGGCGCCCAGGGCCAGGTGGCCGGCGAGATCGTTGCGGCGGGCGCGGCCTACGGCCGCACCCAGACCCTCGCCGGGCACCGCATCGACGTCGAGTTCATCTCGGCCAACCCCACGGGTCCGCTCCACCTCGGCCATACGCGCTGGGCCGTGCTCGGCGACGCGATCGGCCGGGTGCTGAGCGCCGCCGGCGCCGAGGTCACCCGCGAGTTCTACATCAACGACCGCGGCGTGCAGATGAACCACTTCGCCGACTCGATCATCGCCGCCGCGCTCGGGCTCCCGGCTCCGGCCGACGGCTACCAGGGCGGCTACATCGACGACCTCGCCACCGCCGTCGGTCAGGCCCACCCCGGCATCTTCGACCTGCCCGCCGACGAGCGCCGCGACGCCGTCCGGGCCGCCGGTTACGAGATCCAGCTGCGCCAGCAGCAGGAGCAGCTCGACCGGTTCAACACGCACTTCGACGTGTGGTTCTCCGAGCTCTCCCTGCACGAGTCGGGCTCGGTGCCCGAGACCCTCCAGCGGCTCAAGGACCTCGGCCACGTCTACGAGCAGGACGGCGCGCTGTGGATGCGCACCACCGACTTCGGCGACGACAAGGACCGGGTGCTCATCAAGTCCGACGGCGAGCTCACCTACTTCGCCTCCGACACCGCCTACTACCTCAACAAGCGCAGCCGGGGCTTCGACCACTGCATCTACCTGCTCGGCGCCGACCACCACGGCTACGTCGGCCGGCTGCGCGCGATGGCCGCCTGCGTCGGCGACGACCCCGCGCAGACCCTCGACGTGATGATCGGGCAGCTGGTGAAGATCCTGCGCGACGGCGAGGAGCTCAAGCTCTCCAAGCGGGCCGGCACCATCGTGACCCTGGAGGAGCTCGCCGACGAGATCGGCGTCGACGCGCTGCGCTACTCCCTCGTGCGCTACCCGGCCGACTCCCCGCTCACCCTCGACGTCGCCGAGATCACCAAGGCGTCGGCCGAGAACCCCGTCTACTACGTGCAGTACGCCCACGCCCGCACGTGCCGGATGATCGCGAACGCCGCCGACCTGGGCATGACCCCGCCCGTCGACTTCGACCCCGCCCTGCTCTCCCACGAGCGCGAGGGCGAGTTGCTGCGCGCGCTGGCGGAGTTCCCGCGGGTCGTCGCCTCGGCCGCCGAGCTGCGCGAGCCGCACCGCATCGCCCGCTACCTCGAGGACACCGCCTCGGCGTTCAACAAGTGGTACGACACGAAGGAGTGCCGCCTGCTGCCGCAGGGCGACGAGCCGGTCTCGCCGGCCAACGAGGCGCGCCTCGTGCTCGCGGTCGCCGTCCGCACCGTGCTCGCCAACGGTCTCGATCTGCTCGGCGTCTCCGCGCCCGAGCGCATGTGAGCGGAGCATCGCGATGACCCACGAGGCCGGTTGGGCCCACGCGCCCGGCGCGCTGCGCGGCCCCGCGTGGTTGCGCCAGCCCGACGACGTCAACGCGCTGCTGCCGCAGCTGTGGTCGACCACCGCGCGCAAGCGGGACGGTGTCCTGGAGGTCGGCGGCGTCCCGCTGCCCGAGCTGGCCGCGGTCCACGGGACGCCGGCCTACGTGCTCGACGAGGCCGACTTCCGGGCCCGTGCGCGGACGTTCCGCGACGGGTTCGCCGGCTACGACGTCTACTACGCCGGGAAGGCGTTCCTCAGCGTCGCCGTCGCGCGGTGGGTGGCGCAGGAGGGTCTGTGCCTCGACGTCTGCTCCGGCGGCGAGCTGACGGTCGCCGAGCGTGCGGGCGTGCCCATGGAGCGCGTCGGGTTCCACGGCAACAACAAGACGGTCGCCGAGCTGGAGCGTGCGGTCACCCTCGGCGTCGGGCGCATCGTGGTCGACTCCTTCGACGAGATCGAGCGGCTCGGCACGATCACCCGCGAGCTCGGGCGCTCGGCCCGGGTGATGGTGCGCGTCACCGCCGGGGTGGAGGCGCACACCCACGAGTTCATCGCCACCGCCCACGAGGACCAGAAGTTCGGGTTCTCCATCGCCTCGGGTGCGGCCCTCGAGGCGACCCGCAGGGTGCTGGCCACCGACGGGCTCGAGCTGGTGGGCCTGCACTCCCACATCGGCAGCCAGATCTTCGACACGGCCGGCTTCGAGGTCGCGGCCCGCCGGGTGCTCGGTCTGCACCAGCGGGTCGCCGACGAGCTCAGCCACGTGATGCCCGAGATGGACCTCGGCGGCGGTTTCGGCATCGCCTACACCAGCCAGGACGAGCCGGCCGAGCCCGCGCACCTCGCCGCCGGCCTGACCTCGATCGTCGAGCAGGAGTGCCGGGCCCGCGGGATCGCCGTCCCGCACCTCTCGATCGAGCCCGGCCGCGCCATCGTCGGACCGGCGATGTGCACCTTGTATCGGGTCGGCACGGTCAAGCAGGTCACGCTCGACGCCGGCGCGGTGCGCACCTACGTCAGCGTCGACGGCGGCATGAGCGACAACATCCGCACCGCCCTCTACGACGCCGACTACTCCTGCACGCTGGCCTCCCGCGGCTCCGACGCCGCCCCGGTGCTGGCCCGCGTGGTCGGCAAGCACTGCGAGGCCGGCGACATCGTCGTCCGCGACGAGTTCCTGCCCGGCGACATCGCCCCCGGCGACCTCGTCGCCGTCCCGGGCACCGGCGCGTACTGCCGCTCGATGTCCTCGAACTACAACCACGCCCTGCGCCCGCCCGTCGTCGCGGTCGTCGACGGCGCCAGCCGGGTCATCGTGCGCCGCGAGACCGAGGACGACCTGCTCGCCACCGACGTGGGCTGACGGCGGGCGACGACCGCCGCGCCTGTCCGCCGCTCGTCGGCGAAATCAGTCCCGGCGCCGACCGCCGATACCCTGTGCCGGTGAGCACACCCCTCAAGGTCGCCGTCCTCGGTTGCGGCTCGGTCGGGTCGCAGGTGGTCCGTCTGCTCGGTGAGCAGGCCGACGACCTGGCGGCACGCATCGGCGCGCCCGTGGAGCTGGTGGGCGTGGCGGTCCGCCGCCTCGACGCCCCACGGGAGATCGAGGTGCCCGAGGGTCTGCTCACGACCGACGCCCACGCGCTGGTCACCCGCCCCGACGTCGACCTCGTCATCGAGGTCGTCGGCGGCATCGAGCCCGCCCGCTCGCTCATCCTGGCCGCCCTCGAGAACGGCGCGAGCGTGGTCACCGCCAACAAGGCGCTGCTCGCAGAAGACGGCCCGACGCTCTACGAGGCCGCCGAGAAGGCCGGGCGCGACCTCTACTACGAGGCCGCGGTGGCCGGCGCGATCCCGATCCTACGCCCGCTGCGCGAGTCCCTGGCCGGCGACCGCGTCACCCGCGTGCTGGGCATCGTCAACGGCACCACCAACTTCATCCTCGACAAGATGGACTCCTCCGGCGCCGGCTTCGCCGAGGCGCTCGAGGAGGCCCAGGAGCTCGGGTACGCCGAGGCCGACCCGACCGCCGACGTCGAGGGTTTCGACGCCGCCGCGAAGGCCGCGATCCTCGCCTCGCTCGCCTTCCACACCCGGGTCACGGCCTCCGACGTCCACCGTGAGGGCATCGCCGACGTCACCGCCGCCGACGTCGCCTCGGCCCGCGACATGGACGCCGTCGTCAAGCTGCTGGCGATCTGCGAACTGCGCACCACCGCCGCCGGCGAGGACGCCGTCGCGGTGCGCGTGCACCCGGCGATGATCCCCCGCTCGCACCCGCTCGCCTCGGTCCGCGAGGCCTACAACGCGGTGTTCGTGGAGTCCGAGGCCGCCGGCCAGCTGATGTTCTACGGCCCGGGTGCCGGCGGTTCGCCGACGGCGTCCGCGGTGCTCGGCGACCTCGTCACCGTCGCCCGCAACCGGCTGGCGGGCACCCGCGGGGCGGGCGAGTCGGCCTACGCCGACCGCGCGGTGCTGCCGATGGGGGAGACCCGCACCCGCTACCACGTCGCCATCGACGTCGACGACCGCGCGGGCGTGCTGGCCGCGGTGGCCACGGCGTTCGCCGAGCACGGCGTGTCGATCCAGACCGTCCGCCAGGAGGGCCGCGACGACGACGCCCAGCTCGTCGTCGTCTCCCACGAGGCCACCGACGCCCAGCTGTCCGCCACCGTCGCGCACCTGCGCGAGATGGACATCGTCCGCGACGTCACCTCGGTGATGCGCGTCGAAGGAGAGAACGAGTGACCGCCGACCAGCTCACCCGCACCCGCCAGTGGCGCGGGGTCATCGAGGAGTACCGCGCCCTGCTGGACATCCCCGAGGGCACGCCGGCGGTCACGCTGCGCGAGGGCGGCACCCCGCTGGTGCACTCGGAGTGGCTCTCGGGGCTCACCGGCGCGACCGTGCACCTCAAGGTCGAGGGCGACAACCCCACCGGCTCCTTCAAGGACCGCGGCATGACCGCGGCCATCTCGGTGGCCAAGCACGAGGGCGCCCAGGCGGTGGTCTGCGCCTCCACCGGCAACACCTCGGCCTCGATGGCGGCCTACGCCGCCAAGGCCGGGCTCAAGCCGCTGGTGCTCGTGCCCGAGGGCAAGATCGCCGCCGGCAAGATGGCGCAGGCGATCATGCACGGCGCCCAGGTGATCATGGTGCGCGGCAACTTCGACGACTGCCTGGCGATGGCCCGTGGCCTGTCGCAGGCCTATCCGGTGGCCCTGGTCAACTCGGTCAACCCGGTGCGTCTGGAAGGCCAGAAGACCGCGGCGTTCGAGATCTGCGACTTCCTCGGCGACGCCCCCGACTACCACCTGCTGCCGGTGGGCAACGCGGGCAACATCTCGGCCTACTGGTTGGGCTACACCCAGTACCTCGAGCTCGGGATGGCCACCAAGCGGCCCGTCATGCGGGGCTTCCAGGCCGAGGGCGCGAGCCCCCTGGTCACCGGCGAGCCGTTCCCGCACCCGGAGACCAAGGCCACCGCCATCCGCATCGGCAACCCGGCGTCCTGGCACCTCGCCGAGAAGGCGGCCAAGGAGTCCGAGGGCCGGTTCGCCGCCGTCACCGACGACCAGATCCTCGCCGCCCAGCGCGAGCTCGCCCAGCACGACGGCGTCTTCGTCGAGCCCGCGTCGGCCGCCGGCATCGCGGGTCTGCTCCAGGAGCTCGCGCAGGGGGAGTCCTACGCGGGCGCCCAGGTCGTCGTCACCGTCACCGGACACGGCCTGAAGGACACCGCCACCGCGCTGGAGGGCTTCGGCCCGCTCGTCGACATCGTCGTGGACGCCGATGTCGACGACGCCGCCCGCGCTGCCGGCCTCGCCTGAGCCCGCGGTGGCGACCACTCTCCGACCGGGCACGTCGGCGCGGGTCAGCGTGCCCGCCACGACCGCCAACCTGGGCCCGGGCTTCGACTCCCTCGGCATGGCGCTGGAGTTCCGCGACGACCTGAGCGCCACCGTGCTCGACCACGGCCTCGAGGTCGTCGTCGAGGGGGAGGGCGACGGCGTCCCGCTCGACGAGTCCCACCTCGTCGTCCGCACCATGACGCGCACCTGGAGCCTCCTGGACGCCGAGGCGCCCGGGTTGCGCCTGGAGTGCCGCAACCGCATCCCGCACGCGCGGGGGATGGGCTCCTCCTCGGCGGCGATCGTCGCCGGAGTCTGGCTGGCACGCGAACTCGTGCCCGACGGCCCGGCACGCCTGGACGACGCCGCCGCGTTCGCGCTCGCGGCCGACATCGAGGGCCACCCCGACAACGTGGCACCGGCCTGGTTCGGCGGGTTCACCATCTCCGGCCACGACGCCGAGGGCTGGTACGCCGTCGGCTCGCCGGTCGACCCGCGCATCGGCGCGGTCGTGCTCGTGCCGCCGACCCCGCTCTCGACCGAGGCCGCCCGCGGACTCCTGCCGGCCTCCGTGCCCCATGCCGCAGCAGCCGCCGACGCCGGCAACGCCGCTCTCGTCGTCGCGGCGCTGGCCGGCCGCCCCGACCAGCTGCTGCGAGCCACCCGCGACCACCTGCACCAGGAGTACCGGCGCCCCGCGATGCCCGACTCGCTCGCGCTCATCGACCGGCTGCGCGCGGACGGCGTCCCCGCCGTGGTCTCGGGGGCGGGTCCGACCGTGCTGGCCCTCGTCGCCGCGCCGGGATCGGGTGCGGACGCCGGGCTGCCGGCAGCCGACGTCGTCCTGGGCTCCTGTCCGCCGGGATGGCAGGCCGAGGCGCTGGCCGTCTCGCCGGTCGGCGTCCGCGCCGCCGACTGACCGCGGTGCTACCCTGAACGCACGTCCCCGGTCTCGGTGACGTGCCGCCGGTCTCGGCGGCTCTCCGGCGCACCGTCGCCTCGCCGCTCCAGCGGCCGCCGTGGCTCCGGATCCATGACGATCCGCCGACGTCCCCCGTCGGCCGTGCACCGCCCGAAGGATTCACGTGACGGACACCAGCACCCCTGCCCCCTCCGACGCGCCGGCCCAGAGCCCGGCGAAGAAGCGGGCGGGAGGTCTCGGCGGCATGCTGCTCGCCGATCTGAAGTCCCTGGCCGGCGACCTCGGCGTCTCCGGCGCCGGGTCGATGAAGAAGGCCCAGCTCATCGACGCCATCAAGGCTGCCCAGTCGGGTGGCCAGTCGGGTGCCCAGGGCGCTGCCCGGAGGGACTCCTCCGCCGAGCCGGCGACCCCCGCCCCGGCGCGGGAGGAGTCCGCCGCCGAGCGGCCCGAGCGGACTGAGCGGACTGAGCGGCCCGAGCGGACTGAGCGCGCTGAACGCGAGCAGCCCGAGCAGTCCGGCGGCGTCCGCGAGGAGTCGGGCGGGCAGGACGCCGACGCGCCGGCGGCGCAGGAGCGGCCCGCCCAGCGGACCCAGCAGAACGGCCAGCAGAACGGCCAGCAGAACGGCCAGCAGGCGCCGGCGAAGGGTCAGCAGAAGGGCCAGGGTGGCCAGCAGGGCCAAGGTGGCCAGGGTGGCCAGCAGGGCCAGCAGAAGCAGAAGCCCCAGCAGAACCAGAAGCAGAACGGCCAGCAGAACGGCCAGCAGAACCAGCCGAAGGATCAGCAGAACCAGCCGAAGGACCAGAACCAGCCGAACCAGCAGGGGCAGCAGGACGGCGCCGAGGGCGACCTCGACGGCGACCTCGACGGCGAGGGTCGCAGCCGCAACCGGCGCCGCCGTGGCCGCGACCGCGACCGCACCCGGGTGGCCGGCGGCCAGCGCCACGAGCCCGACACGATCATCCTCGACGACGACGTGCTGGTGCCGGCGGCCGGCATCCTCGACGTCCTGGACAACTACGCCTTCGTGCGCACGAGCGGCTACCTGCCCGGCGTCGACGACGTCTACCTCTCGCTGACCATGGTGCGGAAGTTCGGTCTGCGTCGCGGCGATGCGATCGTCGGTCAGGTGCGCCAGCCCCGCGAGGGCGAGCGCAAGGAGAAGTTCAACCCGATGGTGCGCATCGACTCGGTCAACGGCGCCGACCCCGAGTCGGCCCGCAACCGGGTCGAGTTCGCCAAGCTGACGCCGCTGCACCCGCAGGACCGCCTGCGCCTGGAGACCGACCCCGCCGAGGCGGTCGGCCGTGTCATCGACCTCGTCGCGCCGCTGGGCAAGGGCCAGCGCGGCCTCATCGTCTCCCCGCCGGGCGCCGGTCGCACCACGATCCTCCAGCGCATCTCGGCGGCGCTCACCCGCAACAACCCCGAGTGCCACCTCATGGTGGTGCTCGTCGACGAGCGTCCCGAGGAGGTCACCGACTTCCAGCGCTCGGTCAAGGGCGAGGTCGTCGCCTCGACCTTCGACCGGCCCGCCACCGACCACACGGTCCTGGCCGAGCTGGCGATCGAGCGGGCCAAGCGCCTCGTCGAGCTCGGCCACGACGTGGTGGTGCTGCTCGACGGCATCACCCGCCTGGGCCGGGCCTACAACCTGGCTGCCGCGGCCGGCGGCCGCACCCTCGCCGGCGGCGTCGACTCCGGTGCGCTCTTCCCGACCAAGCGCTTCTTCGGGGCCGCCCGCAACATCGAGAACGGCGGCTCGCTGACGATCGTGGCGACCGTGCAGGCCGACACCGGCTCGGCCACCGACGAGCTGATCCTCGAGGAGTTCACGGGGACGGCGAACCAGGTGCTGCGGCTGCGTTCGGACCTGGCCGGCGCCGGCCTGTTCCCCGCGGTCGACGTCGCGGCCTCGGGCACCCGCAAGCTCGACCTGCTCGTGGGCACCTCCGAACTCGCCGTCGTCGACGGGTTGCGGGCGGTGCTGCCCGACGGGCCGCAGCCGGCGCTGGAGGACCTCCTGCGCCGCATCGCCTCCTCGCGCACGAACATCGACCTGCTGATGCAGGTCCAGCGGGGTGGCGCGGAGGCGCGCTGAGCCATGGCCCGCATCCTCATCGCCGACGACGATCTCGACATCCGCGAGCTGGTCGAGTTCAAGCTGGCCTCGCTCGGGCACGACGTCACGGTCGTCTCCGACGGCCGGGCGGCCCTGGCGGCCTGCCGGGAGCAGCGGCCCGACCTCGCCGTCCTCGATGTGATGATGCCGGGCCTCACCGGCCTGGCGGCGGTCGCCGAGATCCGGGCCGACCCCGAGCTCGCCGGGCTGCCGGTCATCCTGCTCACGGCGCGCGCGCAGGAGGACGACGTCGCCACCGGGCTCGAGGCGGGCGCCGACGAGTACGTCACCAAGCCCTTCAGCCCCCGCGAGCTCGCGGCCCGCGTCGAGGCGCTGCTGGCCCGGGCCGGCTGACCCGCACCGCTCGCGCCGATTCCACCGGTCGCACGGCAGCAGGCCTGCCGGGGAATTGGCGCGGCCCGGTCGCTGTTGGCAGACTTGTTCCTTGGCTCCGGTTCACGCCCCGCAACCCGCGACGGCGACCCGGTGCCCGTTCACCGAGACGAGGACCCATGAAGAAGGACATCCACCCGGAGTACGTCGTCACCCAGGTCACCTGCACCTGCGGCGCGTCGTTCACCACCCGCAGCACCGCGACCTCCGGCTCGATCCACGCCGACGTCTGCTCGCAGTGCCACCCGTTCTACACCGGCAAGCAGAAGATCCTCGACACCGGCGGCCGCGTGGCCCGCTTCGAGGCGCGCTACGCCAAGGCCAAGCAGAGCAAGTAGCCGACTCCGAGCGCCGGTCCCCGCCCGTCTTCCGGGCGAGGGCCGGCGCTCGTGTCGTTCCCGCGCCCGCCATCCGCCGTCCGCCACCCGACGTCCCGAGAGGATCCCGGTGTTCGAAGCCGTCGAGACCATGCTCGAGGAGCACGCCGAGCTCGAGTCGCGGCTCGCCGCGCCCGAGACCCACGCCGACGCCCGGTTGGCCAAGCGCCTCAACCAGCGCTACGCGGCGCTGTCGGCGACGATCGGCACCTGGCGGGAGTGGCAGCGGCTCGGGGAGGACGCCGAGGCGGCGCGCGAGCTCGCGGGCGACGACCCGGCCTTCGCCGAGGAGGCCCTCGGCCTCGACCAGCGTCGTGCGGAGGCGGAGGAGCGGTTGCGCCGCCTGCTGGTGCCCCGCGACCCGGCCGACGACAAGGACGTCCTGGTCGAGGTGAAGTCGGGGGAGGGCGGCGAGGAGTCCGCCCTGTTCGCCGGCGACCTCCTGCGCATGTACACCCGCTACGCCGAACGGCGCGGCTGGTCGGTGGAGATGATCGATGCGACGCCGTCCGATCTCGGCGGCTACAAGTCGGTCACCGTCGCGGTGAAGGCCAAGGGCGCCTCCGAGCCCGGCACCACGCCCTACGCCCTGCTGAAGTTCGAGGGCGGCGTCCACCGGGTGCAGCGGGTGCCCGTCACCGAGTCGCAGGGCCGCGTGCACACCAGCGCCGCCGGCGTCCTGGTGCTCCCCGAGGCCGAGCCGGTCGATGTCAGCGTCGACGAGAACGACCTGCGCATCGACGTGTTCCGCAGCTCGGGGCCCGGCGGCCAGAGCGTCAACACCACCGACTCCGCCGTCCGCATCACCCACCTGCCCACCGGCATCGTGGTGAGCTGCCAGAACGAGAAGAGCCAGCTCCAGAACAAGGAGCAGGCCCTGCGCATCCTGCGTTCCCGGCTGCTCGCCGCCGCCCAGGAGGCCGCCGACGCCGAGGCCAGCGACGCCCGGCGCAGCCAGGTGCGCACCGTCGACCGCTCCGAGCGCATCCGCACCTACAACTTCCCCGAGAACCGCATCTCCGACCACCGCACGGGCTACAAGGCCTACAACCTCGATCAGGTGCTCGACGGCGATCTCCAGCCGGTGCTCGACTCCTGCGTCGAGGCCGACCTCGCCGCTCGGTTGGCGGCGCTGGGGGAGCAGTGACGACCCGGTCCCGCGACCTCCTCGCGGACGCCGAGGCGCGCCTCGCCGCGGCCGGCGTCGCCTCACCGCGCCCCGACGCCGAGACGCTGCTGGCCCACCTGCTCGGCGTCCCCCGCGGCCTGCTGCCGTTGCAGGACGCCGTCGGCGCCGACGACGCAAGCGCGTTCAGCGCCCTGGTCGAGCGCCGCTGCGCGCGCGAGCCGCTCCAGCACCTCACCGGCACCGCGGCGTTCCGCCACGTCGACCTGGCGGTGGGGCCGGGCGTGTTCGTGCCGCGGCCCGAGACCGAGCTGCTCGCCGGCTGGGCGATCGAGCAGGCCGCCGGCCTCGACGCTCCGGTCGTCGTCGACCTGTGCACCGGCTCGGGCGCGATCGCCCGCAGCATCGCCGACGAGGTGCCGCACGCCCGCGTGCATGCCGTCGAGCTCGACCCCGCGGCCCACGCGTGGGCCGAGCGCAACCTCGCCGGCACCGGCGTCGACCTGCGCCTGGGCGACATGGCCGAGGAGTTCGACGACCTCCTCGGCACCGTCGACGTCGTCGTGTGCAACCCGCCCTACATCCCGTGGGAGGCCTGGGAGTCGGTGGCCGTCGAGGCGCGCGACCACGACCCGCACCTCGCGCTCTTCTCCGGCGACGACGGCCTGGTCGCGATGCGCGTGCTGGCGCAGCGGGCGGCCCTGCTGCTGCGGCCCGGCGGCGTCGTCGGCGCCGAGCACGCCGACGTCCAGGGGGAGTCCGCGCCGGCCGTGTTCGCGGCCACCGGACGCTGGCTCGACGTGCGCGATCACCGCGACCTGGCCGGTCGCGCGCGCTTCACGACCGCCCGGCTGGCACGATGACCCCCGTGCGTTACTCCACCGGAACCGACGACGAGCGCGAGGAGGCCATCCAGGCCGCCAGCCTCGTGATCCAGCGGGGCGGCCTGATCGTGCTCCCCACCGACACCGTCTACGGCATCGGCGCCGACGCGTTCGACCACGACGCCGTCCGCGCCCTGCTGGCCGCGAAGGGTCGCGGCCGCGAGATGCCCCCGCCCGTGCTGGTGAGCGCCACCAGCACCCTCGACGCGCTCGCGATCCGCATCCCCGCCTACGCGCGGGCGTTGGTCGAGGAGTTCTGGCCCGGCCCGCTGACGATCGTGTGCCACCAGCAGCCCTCGCTCCAGTGGGACCTCGGCGACACCCGCGGCACGGTCGCAGTGCGGATGCCCGACCACGAGATCGCCCGCGAGATCCTCGAGCGCACCGGCCCCCTGGCGGTCAGCTCGGCGAACAAGACCGGCATGCCGGCGGCCACCGACGCCGACCAGGCCGAGGACATGCTCGGCGACGACGTCGACGTCATCGTCGACGGCGGCCCCGCACCGGGCGGCGAGGCCTCGACCATCGTCGACGTCACCGGCGCCCAGGGCCGGGTGCTGCGGGTGGGCGCGCTGTCGCTGGAGGACCTCAACGCCGTCCTCGAGCCGCTCGGCGCGACCGTCACCCTCGACGGCGCCGACGAGCCGGCCGAGCCCGCCGAGCCCGCCCAGCCCGCCGACCCCACGCCCGGGGGCTGAGGAGCGGGTGCGGGAGTACGCCCTGGTCTTCCTCGTGGCGGCGTCGATCACCTACCTGTTGACCGTCATCGCCCGGGAGATCGCCCTGCGCACCGGCGCCGTCGCGCGGGTGCGCGACCGCGACGTGCACGACGAGCCGATCCCGTACATGGGCGGCCTGGCGATGCTCGGCGGGATCGTGGCGGCCTACCTCGTGGCGCGCGAGCTCCCGTTCATCTCCCAGGCCGGCGGGCCGTTCGTGCTCCGCGACGCCGGGGTGGTGGTCGTGGCCGGCATCCTCATCTGCGCCGTCGGCGTGCTCGACGACATCTTCGAGATCGACGCGCTGACCAAGCTCGGCGGCCAGGTGCTCGCGGCGGGTTTCCTGATCGGCTTCGGCATCCGCTTCTACTACTTCCCGAGCTCCGGCGGCACCGTGTTCGCCCTCGACCCCGCCCAGGGCGCCCTGCTCACCGGCTTCGTCGTCGTGGCCACGGTCAACGCGGTCAACTTCATCGACGGCCTCGACGGGCTCGCGGCCGGTGTCGTGGGCATCGGCGCGCTGGCGTTCTTCTTCTTCTCCTACCAGTTGACCTCGATCAACTCGGCTCCGCGCGCCACCGCGCCGGCGCTGCTGGCGATCGCGCTGGCAGGCGCGTGCGCGGGGTTCCTGCCGCACAACGTCAACCCCGCACGGCTGTTCATGGGCGACAGCGGATCGATGCTCATCGGCCTGATGCTCTCGGCCAGCGCGGTCACCCTGAGCGGGCAGTTCGACTCCGCCGACATCTCCCGCGACGGCTCGGGCGGGACGGCGTCCCTGCTGCCGACGCTGCTCCCGCTCCTGCTGCCGCCGTTCGCGATCCTCGTGGTGCCGATGCTCGACCTCGTGCTCGCCGTCGTCCGGCGCACCCGCGCGGGTCGTTCGCCCTTCGCCCCCGACAAGCAGCACCTGCACCACCGCCTGCTGGAGATCGGCCACTCCCAGCGCCGCGCCGCCTTCATCATGTGGCTGTGGGCCGCCCTCATCGGGTTCGGCACCGTCACGGCGAGCCTCTACCGGGGCGTGTGGGTGTGGTCGGCGGTCGGCGTGTGCACGCTCGGGGTGGTCGTGCTGACCTTCGTCGTGCCGATCCTGCACCGGCCGGCGGCCCTGCGCGTGGAGGGTTGACGCCCCGCGCTCGGTGGCGCAGCGTGGGGGAGCGGTCGCTCTGGATCGATCCA
Source organism: Nocardioides fonticola (assembly GCF_039536805.1). Lineage (NCBI taxonomy): Bacteria > Bacillati > Actinomycetota > Actinomycetes > Propionibacteriales > Nocardioidaceae > Nocardioides > Nocardioides fonticola. Next base: position 95,628 of record NZ_BAAAZH010000008.1, read on the forward strand.
GTTGCTGCCCGCCGGAGACCTTGTGATAGTTTTCACGAGCTGCTGAAAGGCCCCTGAGAACGGGGTCCGGCGCTCCCGATCCAGCCCGCCCCACCTCCACAGAACGGCCGCCGATGATGACGACCGCGTCGAAGCAGGTCACCGCTCCCGCCACCGGCGGCGGCGTCCTGTTGGGTGCGGCCGGACTCGCCGCCGTCGCGGGCCTGGCCCTCACGGCCGTCGGCGCCGTCGCAGCGGGGTCCGCGGGCGCTCTGGGCGCTCTGGCCGGCACCGCGATCGTGGTCGGGGTGATGCTGATGGGAGCAGCCTCCGTCGACGTCGTCGCCGGGCTGGCCCCCCAGTTCGCGCTGCTCTTCGCGCTGCTCACCTACCTGCTCCAGGTGCTCGCCCTCGCGCTCGTCTTCGTGATCCTCCAGCGCTCCGGCGTCCTGGAGTCCGATCTCGACCGGCGCTGGCTGGGCGGTGCCGCCATCGCCGCCGTCCTGGGCTGGACCGCCGGCCACGTCGCGCTGGCGACCCGGCGGCGGATCCCGGTCTACGACCTGCCCGCGGCGACCTCCTCCGCAGCCTCCTCCGCAGCCTCCTCCGCGACCTCCTCGGAGGCCTCCGTCGACCGCTCCGCGGACCGGATTCAGGCGGGTGAGCGCTGACCCATGTCGACTGCTATTGTCCGGTTCGCGATGGGACGAGAAGACTCTCCGTCCGAGCGGCACGACCCCCCGACGCCCGCTCGCGAGAACCCCGAGGTGACGCCTCTGGGTGACCCGTGGGTGGCGTTCGGACGACTCGTGGCGGGCGTGCTTGTCTACGGCGCCGTCGGATGGGCGCTGGACCGATGGCTGGACACCGACTACCTCGTGGTGGTCGGCATCCTCATCGGGGCGGCACTGGGCCTGTTCGCCACCTGGCAGGCGGTCAAGGCGCCGCCGCCGGAGGACGAGCGATGAGCCGGACGACCGCACGACCCCCGCACCTGGACCACCACGACGCACGACCCGCAGAGGAGAACGAGGACACATGGTGACCAGCCTTCTGATCAAGGCCGAGTCCTTCACGCCCCCGGGGCCTGCCGACTTCGACCTGCCCGGCATCGCCGGCTCCGGCGTCACCAAGCCGATGCTGCAGGTCGTCCTCGCGGCGATCCTCGTCTTCGCCTTCTTCTACCTCGCCTCGCGCAAGCGGGCGATGGTCCCCGGGAAGCTGCAGTTCGCCGGCGAGGAGGCCTACTCCTTCGTCCGCAACTCGCTGGGCCGCGACATCATCGGCAGCCACGACTTCCAGAAGTTCGTGCCCTACCTGTTCACGCTCTTCTTCTTCGTCTTCCTCAACAACTTCTTCGCAACCATCCCCTTCATCCAGTTCCCGACGTTCTCGCGCTCGGGCATGGTCTACGGGCTCGCGGCGCTGAGCTGGGTCATCTACAACGCCGCCGGCATGGTCAAGCACGGTCCGATCGGCTACCTGAAGCTGCAGAGCGTGCCCTCGGGCGTCGGCGGCCCGATCCTCCTGCTGCTCGTGCCGCTGGAGTTCATGTCGAACATCCTCGTGCGGCCGGTCACGCTGGCCCTGCGACTCTTCGCGAACATGTTCGCCGGCCACCTCCTGCTGATCCTCTTCGCCCTCGGCGGCGAGCACCTGATCCAGATGGGCGCGGCCTACGTCCCCGTCGGCATCGTGTCGTGGATCCTCTTCATCGCCGTCGCGATGCTGGAGGTGCTGATCCAGTTCCTCCAGGCCTACGTCTTCGTCCTGCTCAACGCCATGTACATCGCTGGCGCCATCGCGGACGAGCACTGAGACCGACCGGTCCGCACCGGTCGTCCAGCGCACCCGCACCACCCGGCAGCACCCCGCACCACCCCCGGTAACACCACCTCGAAGTAGCACCAAACCGAAAGGACATCACCGTGCTTGGTGAAATCAACGGCTCGCTCAACATGATCGGCTACGGCCTCGCGGCCATCGGCCCCGGCGTCGGTATCGGCCTGATCTTCGCGGCCTACATCAGCGGTGTCGCCCGTCAGCCGGAGGCCCAGAGCCGCCTGCAGTCCATCGCCATCCTGGGCTTCGCGCTCGCCGAGGCGCTCGCCATCATCGGCATCGCCCTCGCGTTCGTCCTCAGCTGACCTGACCCATCGCGGGACCGGAAGGACCTGGCATGCACGCATTGATCTCTCCCCTCGTGGTGAGGGCTGCGGGAGAGGGCGAGGAGCTCAACCCCCTCGTCCCGCATCTCGTCGAGATCGCCCTCTCCCTCGTCGTCTTCGGCATCCTCTTCTTCGCCGTGAAGAAGTTCGTGGTGCCGAACTTCGAGGCCACGTTCGCTGAGCGCACCACGGCGATCGAGGGCGGCCTGGCCGCGGCCGAGACCAAGCAGGCCGAGGCCGACGCCAAGCTGGCCGAGCTGGAGAAGCAGCTCGCCGACGCCCGGCACGAGGCCGCTCGCATCCGCGAGGAGGCGCGCGAGCAGGGCGCCGCGATCATCGCCGAGATGCGCGAGCAGGCGCAGACCGAGGCCGCTCGCATCGTCGAGCACGGCAAGACCCAGATCGAGGCCGAGCGCCAGCAGGCGGTCACCTCGCTGCGGGCCGAGGTCGGCGCGCTGGCCACCGGTCTCGCCGGCCGCATCGTGGGCGAGTCGCTGGAGGACGAGGCCCGTCAGAGCCGCGTCGTCGAGCGCTTCCTCGCCGACCTCGAGGCCGGGACCCCGGGGGTCAACTGATGGCGAGCTTCCGTGGCGGTTCGGCCGAGGCCGTGGCCGCGCTGACCCAGGGGCTGCAGTCCGCGGTCTCCGGGTCGACCGAGACCGCGACCGCGGTCGGGGCCGACCTGTTCCAGGTCGCGCTCACGCTGCGGTCCGAGGGCGCCCTGCGCCGCTTCCTCACCGACGGCTCGGTGCCGGCGGAGGCGAAGGCGGGCCTGGCGCGCGAGGTGTTCGGCGGGAAGGTCGGCGGTGCGAGCCTCGACCTCGTCGCCGACGCCGTCCGTCGGCGCTGGACCACCACGCGTGACCTCGCCGACGCCCTCGAGCACCTCTCGGTGGTCGCCGCGGTGCGCTCGACCGGCGACGACGCCGGCCGCCTCGCCGACGAGCTCTTCGCCTTCGGCGAGCTCGTCAAGGGCGAGCCGGCGCTGCGCGACGCCCTCTCCGAGCCGGCGCGCAGCCAGGCCGACAAGGCCGCGCTCGTCGCCGACCTGCTCGGTGGCAAGGCACTGCCCGCCACGGTCACCCTGGTGACCCAGGCGCTCTCGGGCAGCTACCGCACCCTCGCGGTCGCGCTCGGCGAGTACCAGAAGGTCGCCTCCGAGGTGCGGGGGGAGAGCGTGGCCACCGTCCGGGTCGCCCGCGCGCTCTCCGACGCCGAACAGGACCGCCTGGCCGGCGCGCTCGCGCGCCAGTACGGCCGCCAGGTGCATCTCAACCTGCTGGTCGACCCCAGCGTCATCGGCGGCATCCGCGTGGAGATCGGGGACGACGTCATCGACGGCACGGTCGCCAGTCGCCTCGCCGACGCACGCCGCCGCATCGCGGGCTGAGCCAGCTCGGCCGCACCCGAAGACTTCAGACGACAGACAAGAGAGAAGGCACCACCATGACGGAGCTCTCCATCCGGCCGGAGGAGATCCGCGACGCACTGGCGAAGTACGTCGCCGACTACCAGCCCGAGGCCGCCAGCAAGGAGGAGGTCGGCACGGTCGCCTCCGCCGGTGACGGCATCGCCCGCGTCAGCGGTCTCCCGTCGGCGATGGCCAACGAGCTGCTGCAGTTCGAGGACGGCACGCTCGGCCTCGCGCTGAACCTCGAGGACCGCGAGATCGGCGTCGTCATCCTCGGTGACTTCGCCGGCATCGAGGAGGGCCAGCCGGTCCGCCGCACCGGCGAGATCCTCTCGGTTCCCGTCGGTGACGCCTACCTCGGTCGTGTCGTCGACCCGCTCGGCACCCCGATCGACGGTCTGGGTGAGATCGCCACGACCGAGCGTCGTGCGCTCGAGCTCCAGGCGCCCACCGTCGTCCAGCGCAAGTCGGTGCACGAGCCGCTGGCCACCGGCATCAAGGCCATCGACGCCATGACGCCGATCGGCCGCGGCCAGCGTCAGCTGATCATCGGCGACCGCGCGACCGGCAAGACCACGATCGCGATCGACACGATCATCAACCAGAAGCAGAACTGGGAGTCGGGCGACCCCTCGAAGCAGGTGCGCTGCATCTACGTCGCCATCGGCCAGAAGGGCTCGACCATCGCCTCGGTGCGCGGTGCCCTCGAGGAGGCCGGCGCGCTGGAGTACACCACCATCGTCGCCTCCCCGGCCTCCGACAGCGCCGGCTTCAAGTACCTCGCCCCCTACACCGGCTCGGCCATCGGCCAGCACTGGATGTACGACGGCAAGCACGTCCTGATCGTCTTCGACGACCTGACCAAGCAGGCCGAGGCCTACCGCGCCGTGTCGCTGCTGCTGCGCCGCCCGCCGGGCCGCGAGGCCTACCCGGGCGACGTCTTCTACCTGCACAGCCGCCTCCTCGAGCGCTGCGCGAAGCTCTCCGACGAGCTCGGCGCCGGCTCGATGACCGGTCTGCCGATCATCGAGACCAAGGCCAACGACGTCTCGGCGTTCATCCCGACCAACGTCATCTCCATCACCGACGGTCAGATCTTCCTCCAGTCCGACCTGTTCGCGGCCAACCAGCGTCCCGCCATCGACGTGGGCGTCTCGGTCTCGCGCGTGGGCGGCGCGGCCATGACCAAGGCGATGAAGGCCGTCACCGGCTCGCTCAAGGTCGACCTCGCGCAGTTCCGCGCGATGGAGGCCTTCGCGATGTTCGCCTCCGACCTCGACGCCGCCTCCAAGCAGCAGCTCGCCCGCGGTCAGCGCCTGATGGCGCTGCTCAAGCAGCCGGCCTACTCGCCGTACCCGATCGACGAGATGACCGTCTCGCTGTGGCTCGGCACCACCGGCCGCCTCGACGCGATCGAGACCTCCGACGTGCTGCGCTTCGAGCAGGAGTTCCTCGACTACCTGCGCCTCTCGCACGAGGGCCTGCTGGCCTCGATCCGCGAGAGCCTGAAGTTCGAGGTCGAGGAGGGCCTGACCGCCGCCTACGACAGCTTCCTCGCCCAGTTCCAGGGCTCGGGCGGCGGGATCAAGGCCGGCCACGAGGCCGAGGCCGACGCGCTCGCCGACGAGGGTCAGGAGACCATCGTCAAGCAGAAGCGGAGCTGACGCATGGCCGTATCGCTGCGTGAGTACCGCGCGCGGATCAAGTCGACGGAGTCGATGAAGAAGATCACGCGTGCCATGGAGCTCATCGCTGCGTCCCGCATCATCAAGGCGCAGCAGCGGGCCCAGGCGGCAGCGCCGTACGCCCGTGAGCTCACCCGCGCCGTGTCCGCCGTGGCGACCTTCTCCAACGTGGATCACCCGCTGACCACCGAGGCCGAGAACCCGCGACGGGCCGCCGTCCTCATCGTCACGAGCGACCGTGGTCTGGCCGGTGCCTACTCCTCCAACGTGCTCAAGGAGGCCGAGAGCCTGGCCGCCAAGCTGCGCGAGGAGGGCAAGGAGGTCGCCACCTACATCGCCGGACGCAAGGGCGAGGCGTACTACCGCTTCCGCCAGCGCCCGGTGGTGCAGTCGTGGACCGGCTTCTCCGACCAGCCGAACTACGACGTCGCGGCCGAGATCGGCGAGACCCTCATCGAGGCCTTCCTCGCCGAGCAGGGCAGTGGCGACGACGTCGACGAGGTCCACGTCGTCTACACCCGGTTCGTCTCGATGCTGACGCAGGAGCCCACCGCGGTGCGCCTGCTGCCGCTCGAGGTCGTCGAGGGCACCGAGGCGCCGGAGGCCGGCGACCTGCTGCCGCTCTACGAGTTCGAGCCGTCCGCGGAGGCGGTGCTCGACGGTCTGCTCCCGCAGTACGTCCAGAGCCGCATCTTCTTCTGCCTCCTGCAGGCGGCGGCCTCCGAGCTCGCCGCCCGCCAGAAGGCGATGAAGTCGGCCACCGACAACGCCGACGAGCTCATCAAGAAGTTCACCCGCATCGCGAACCAGGCCCGTCAGGCCGGCATCACCCAGGAAATCAGCGAGATCGTCGGTGGCGTCAACGCGCTGGCCGATGCCACCTCCGCCAGCGACTGATCCAGTAGGAGAACACCCATGACCGCAACGGTTGAAGAGACCACGCACGGCGCCACCGGCTCGGTCGGTCGGATCGCCCGTGTCATCGGCCCGGTCGTCGACGTGGAGTTCCCCGTCGACGCCATGCCCGACATCTACAACAAGCTGGAGACCGAGGTCACCCTCAGCGGCGAGACCGCCGTGCTCCCGCTCGAGGTGGCCCAGCACATCGGCGACGGCATGGTCCGCGCCATCTCGCTGAAGCCCACCGACGGCCTCGTCCGCGGCGCGCAGGTGCGCGACACCGGCGGCCCGATCACGGTGCCGGTCGGCGACGCCACCCTCGGCAAGGTCTTCAACGCCACCGGCGACGTCCTCAACCTCGCCGAGGGCGAGACCTTCGAGGTCAACGAGCGCTGGGGCATCCACCGCAAGGCCCCGGCCTTCGACCAGCTGGAGTCCAAGACCCAGATGTTCGAGACCGGCATCAAGGTCATCGACCTGCTCACCCCCTACGTGCAGGGTGGCAAGATCGGCCTCTTCGGTGGCGCGGGCGTCGGCAAGACCGTGCTCATCCAGGAGATGATCGCCCGTGTGGCGCGCGACCACGGTGGTGTGTCGGTGTTCGCCGGCGTCGGCGAGCGCACCCGCGAGGGCAACGACCTGATGGTCGAGATGGAGGAGGCCGGGGTTCTCGGCCAGACCGCCCTGGTCTTCGGCCAGATGGACGAGCCGCCGGGCACCCGCCTGCGCGTCGCCCTGTCGGCTCTGACGATGGCGGAGTACTTCCGCGACGTCCAGAACCAGGACGTGCTCCTGTTCATCGACAACATCTTCCGGTTCACCCAGGCCGGCTCGGAGGTCTCCACCCTGCTCGGCCGCATGCCGAGCGCCGTGGGCTACCAGCCGAACCTGGCCGACGAGATGGGCACGCTCCAGGAGCGCATCACCTCGACGCGTGGTCACTCGATCACCTCGCTCCAGGCGATCTACGTGCCGGCCGACGACTACACCGACCCGGCTCCGGCGACCACCTTCGCCCACCTCGACGCCACCACCGAGCTGTCCCGCGAGATCGCCTCGCTGGGTATCTACCCGGCCGTCGACCCGCTGACCTCGACCTCGCGGATCCTCGACCCGCAGTACATCGGTCAGGCGCACTACGACTGCGCGATCCGCGTCAAGCAGATCCTGCAGCGCAACAAGGAGCTCCAGGACATCATCGCGATCCTCGGTGTCGACGAGCTCTCCGAAGAGGACAAGATCATCGTGTCCCGCGCTCGCCGCATCCAGCGCTTCCTGTCCCAGAACACCTACGTCGCCAAGCAGTTCACCGGCATCGAGGGTTCGACCGTCCCGGTGGCCGACACCATCGAGGCGTTCAACAAGATCGCGGACGGCGAGTACGACCACGTGGCCGAGCAGGCCTTCTTCATGTGCGGCGGTCTGGACGACGTCGAGCAGAAGTGGGCCGAGATCCAGAAGAGCCTCTGATGGCAGCAGACACCTCCCTCGAGGTCGCCCTCGTCGCCGCCGACCGGACCGTCTGGTCCGGCCCGGCGTCGATGGTGATCGCCCGGACGGTGGAGGGCGACGTGGGTGTGCTCCCCGGGCACGCGCCGCTGCTCTCGCTGCTGACCGACGCCGTCGTCGAGATCAACACCGCCGACGGTGTGGTCGTGGCGACGGTCGACGGCGGGTTCCTCTCGGTGGCGAACAACCGCGTCTCGGTGCTCTCCGAGCGCGCGCTGCTCGCCGAGGAGATCGCGGTCGACGAGGCTCGGGCCATGCTCGACGAGGCCCAGGGCCTGCCCACGGGCGACGAGCGCGAGCTGCGCATCCGTCGCGCCGAGGCGCGCATCCGGGCCGTCGAGAAGGCGCGCGCAGGCGTTCGCTAGGCTCCTCCCACCGGCGAGGAGAAGGGGATCGGATGCCGCTGTGGGAAGCCGTCGTCGACGTCGTCGGCGCGCTCCTCGGCCTGATCCTCCTCTACGGTGTCGCCCTCGTGGTGCGCCGTCGCGTGATCGCCCGTCACGGCGGCACGTTCGAGCTCAGCTACCGCGCTCGGTCCGACAGGGCCGGGCGCGGTTGGCTTCTCGGGGTCGGGCGCTACGCCGACGAGCAGCTCGAGTGGTTCCGCATCTTCTCCCTCTCGGTCCGGCCCAAGATGGTCTGGCAGCGCACCGACCTCGTCTACGAGGGACGCCGGGCAGCGGAGGGTCCGGAGGAGATGGCGCTCTACCCCGACCACCTCGTCATCGTGTGCCGGGCACCTGACGGCCGCGACGTCGAGCTCGCCATGGGGCCCGCCTCGCTGACCGGGTTCCAGGCCTGGTTGGAGGCCAAGCCACCCGGCGCCCAGATGCCGTGATCGCGCTTCCGGCGTGATTGGCTGGCGCCATGGTGAGCACGGCGCCGGAGCACTCCGAGACCCCGTCCGAGGTCCGCGCGATCCGCGACGCCGTCGGCACCGCCTTCATCGTCGCCGGCGTCCTCTTCGCCTCCCTCGCCTCGCGGCTGCCCGACATCCGCTCGTCCCTCGATCTCGACAACGCCGACCTCGGCCTGCTGCTCCTGGCGATCGCGGTCGGTTCGCTGGTCGCGCTGCCCAGTGCCGGTCGGCTCATCGACCGCTGGGGTGCGGGCGCAGTCGTGCGCCTCGGTGCGGGGCTCGATCTCGTCGGCCTGGTGATCGCCTCGATCGCAGCCACCTCGGGCAGTGTCGCGGCGACCGCCGCCGGCTGGGTGCTCTACGGCGTCGGCATCGGGGTGTGGGACGTCGCGATGAACGTGGAGGCCGCCGAGGTCGAGCGCCGGCTAGGTCGCACCGTGATGCCCCGCTTCCACGCCGGGTGGAGCATGGGATCCATCGCGGGCGCCGCGATCGGCATCCCGATGGCGGCGCTGCACGTGCCGATGCCGGTGCATCTCATCGGGGCCGTCGTCCTGGTCGCCGCGGCCGGGTGGTGGGCCGGCGGCCGGTTCGCTCCGGTCGAGCAGAGCACACCGGACGACGCCGCGAGCGCCGTGCGCGGCCGCTCGGCGTGGCTGGAGCCCCGCACGCTGGCCATCGGGGTGATGGTGCTGGCCTTCGCGATGGTGGAGGGCACGGCCAACGACTGGCTCTCCCTCGGCCTCATCGACGGCTACGACGTGCCGCACTGGGCCGGGGTGAGCGGCTTCGCGCTCTACGTCACGGCCATGACGACCGGACGGCTGCTCGGCCCGCCGCTTCTCGACCGCTTCGGCCGGGCGCCGGTGCTGTGGGCATGTGCGGCGGCTGCGGCCGTCGGCAGCCTCGTGACGGTGTACGGCGGCAGGGTGGCGCAGATCGAGACGAGTTGGCCCGTGGTGGCGGTCGGGATCGCGATCTGGGGCCTGGGAGCCTCGCTGGGGTTCCCGGTCGGGATGAGCGCGGCCGCCGACGACCCGACCCGGGCCGCGGCGCGGGTCAGCGTCGTCTCGACGATCGGCTACGGCGCCTTCCTGGCGGGTCCGCCGCTGCTGGGCCGGCTCGGCGATGCCATCGGCACGCTGGAGTCGGTGCTCGCGGTGACCGTGCTCATGCTGCCCGCGGCGATCAGCGTGCTGGCCGCCCGCGAACCGCGGACGACGCCGGTGCCCTGACGCGGCCTGACGCGACCCGGTCAGTCGAACAGCCCGCGGATGTCCTCCGCGCTCACCCCGGCCGAGAGCCCGGCGCCGCCGTCGACCACCTGGCTGAAGATCGCGGCCTTGCGGTCCTTGAGGGCCATCACCTTCTCCTCGATGGTCTCGGTGGAGACGAGCCGGTAGACCATGACCGTGCGCTGCTGGCCGATGCGGTGGGCGCGGTCGACGGCCTGCGCCTCGGCGGCCGGGTTCCACCACGGGTCGAGTACGAAGACGTAGTCGGCCTCGGTGAGGGTCAGACCCGTGCCGCCCGCCTTCAGGCTGATGAGGAACACCGGGGCCTCGCCGGTGCGGAAGCGTTCGATGACGCGTCCGCGCGCGGTGGTGGCGCCGTCGAGGTACTCCGAGGCGATGCCGGCCTGCTCGAGCCGCTCGCGCACCCGCTTGAGGTAGGTCGTGAACTGGCTGAAGACCAGGGCGCGATGGCCCTCGGCGGCCAGTTCGGCGAGGTGGTCGAGCAGCACGTCGAGCTTCGCCGAGCCGACATTGGCGTGGGCCTCGTCGACCAGCCCGGGGTCGAGCGCGAGCTGACGCAGACGCGTGAGGGCGGCCAGGATCGCGACGCGGTTGCGGTCGAAGTCCTCCTCCACGAGGCCCAGCACGCGTTGGCGCTCCTTGGCCAGGTGGGCGTCGTAGAGCCGACGGTGCCGGGCGTTGAGCTCGACGTGGAGCACCTGTTCCTGCTTGGGGGGCAGATCGGCCGCGACGAGCTCCTTGGTGCGGCGCAGCACGAAGGGCTTGATGCGCGCCGTCAGCCGGCCCAGGGCGGCGGCGTCGCCGTTGCGCTCGACCGGCCGGACGACGGTCTCGGTGAACTTGCCGGGGTGGGAGTACAGCCCGGGGGCGGCGAGGGAGAGCAGCGACCACAGCTCCATCAGGCGGTTCTCGAAGGGCGTGCCGGTGACCGCGACCAGGAACTGCGCGCCGAGGCTCTTGACCGCGGCGTACGCCTTGCTCTGGTGGTTCTTGACCTGCTGGGCCTCGTCGAGGACGACGCCCGCCCAGCCGATGCCGGCGTACTCGGCGGCGTCGAGCCGCAGGAGGGCGTAGCTGGTGACGACGACGTCGGCGCCCTCGGCGATCTCGGCCAGCGTCTCGGCGCGCCGGGCGGCGGTGGCCTCCACGGTGCGCACCCGCAGGCCGGGTGTGTGCAGGGCGGCTTCGGAGGCCCAGCCCGACACCACGCTGGTGGGCGCGACCACGAGGAAGGGCAGCGGCTCCTCGGCTCGGGTGTGGGCGATGAGCGCCAGCACCTGGAGCGTCTTCCCGAGCCCCATGTCGTCGGCGAGGATGCCGCCGAGCCGGTGCTGCCAGAGGAAGGCCAGCCATCGGAAGCCCTCGAGCTGGTAGGACCGCAGCGTGGAGGCGACGCCGATCGGCTCGGGCCGGGGGAGCTCGACCAGGTCGCGCAGGGCCCGCGCCTTGGCGACCCACTCCGCCGCCTGGGCGTCGACGATGCCCAGATCGTCGAGCTGCGCCCACAGTCCGAGGTCGCGCCGGCCGACCCGCAGCTGCCCGTCGGGGGCGCGCTGCACCTCGGCGGCCGCCTTCACGATCTCGGCGAGGCGGGCGAACTCGGGCCGGTCGAGGCTCAGGTAGAGCCCGCTGGGCAGCACGAGATGGGTCTGACCGAGGGTCAGGGCCTCCAGCACGTGGGCCAGGGGGACCTGCTGCCCCTCGACCCGGATCATCACCTCGAGATCGAGCCAGTCGGTGTGCTCGGGGCGGTGGCCGGCGCCCGCCGCAAGCCCGTCGTCGGCCGGCGGCGCCGCCTCGAAGGAGAACTGCGGCGCCTCGTGGCTCTCGCGGAAGGCGGGCGGGTCGTGCTCGACGACCTCGACCCCCTCGACCGACCGCCACACCGGCAGGGCGAGCAGGGCGAGGTGGAGGGCGTCGGCGCCTGCGCTCGTGCTGCGGGCGCGGTCGGGAAGGGGGTCGAGTCGCGCGGTGATCGCCGCCTCGGCCTCGGCGTCGCGCAGCACCGGACCGGGTGCGGTGTCGGTCTCGTCGAGATCGAAGGGCGGCAGCGTGCCGTAGCACCACTCCCAGTGGACGTCGGCCAGCGCGGCGCTCTGCCAGGTGACGGTGACCCGCAGCCGCGGCGCGGGCAGCTCGGGCACCTCGACGGACCCGTCGGAGGAGGCGACCGGCAGCGCCCGGGTCAACGCCCCGAGCCGCTCGGTGAGCTCGGGGACCTCCTCGGCCGGCACCAGGATCGGCTCCGCGCGCTGGAGGAGGGCCAGGGCCGCCCCCCGGATCGGCGGGGCCAGCTCGACCAGCGCCAGGTGCGTGCCGACCGGCAGGAGGGCGGTGTGCGCGGGTGACCCGATGACCTGCACCTCCTCGCCGTCGGTGAAGCCGGCGGGATGGGCGATGCCGACGAGCACGCTGGCGCCCGTGCCTCGCTCGACGACGTCGACGGCCACCCGGGCGGTGCCGTCGAGCACCTCGAGGGGCGGCAACCCGATGGGCAGCAGGACGACGCCGGCGTCGCGCGCCTGACGCAGCAGCGGCACCAGCTGCGGCCCGAAGTCGTCGAGCGGGGGAGCGGTGGCGGCGTTGTACCAGTGGTTCGCCGCACCCAGGGAGCGCTGCAGCGCGTCGAGGGCGGCGAGCTGGCGCGCGTCGTAGTCGCCGTCGCGCACCGCCCGCGGGACGTCGTTCCACGACAGTCCGGTGCGCACCCAGGGCTGTCGTGCGCCCGGGCGCATGGGGCGCAGGGTGATGCGGCTGCCGCTGCCGCCGTAGCCGTAGCGAGCCGGTTCGCGCTCGAAGGCGAGCGCGACGCCGACAGCGCGCCCCGCGTCGAGGAGGTCGTCGGCGACCAGGGTGAGCTCGTCGAACTCCTCGCGCCAGGTGCGGGGACGCGACACCGATCGCACCGGCCGCACGGCCCAGTACAGGCCCGCGCCGTGCTTGCACTGCCGGCCCACCGGGCAGGTGCAGGTGGTGCCGAGGCTCAACCGCCCGGCGTGCACCCGCGCGTCGAGGTGGACGACGTAGGTCTGCCGCCCGCTGCCGTGGGCGAAGCACATGGCGCTGACCCGATCGCTCTCGCGCGTGGTGTTCTCGACGTAGAAGAGGCGGTCGTGCGCGTAGTACTCGGCACCCCGCTCGAGCTCGCGTTCGCCGAAGAAGTCGGCTGGGTCGCTGTCGGCGAGCAGGTCGAGGATGTCCATGGCCCGGCCATCCTCTCAACCGCTGCCGACAACCCGCGCACCTCATCCCCAGGTGGAACCCGCCCCCGCCGAGGGGTGGGCCGGAGGGGTGGGCCGGAATCGTGCGGCCCCCTCGTGGGTTGCCCATCACCGATGACGACCACCAGCCCCCGCTCCGGCACCGACGCTCCCGCCACCGCCCCGCCCCGGGCGCTGGTCGTGCTGCTGGCCGTGGCGTGCGGTGCCACCGTCGCGAACCTCTACTACGGCCAGCCGCTGCTCGGCGAGATCGCCGGCGCCTTCGGCGTGGGGGAGGGGACGGCGGCGCTCGTGGTCACCCTGACCCAGCTGGGGTACGCCGCCGCGCTGCTCCTCGTGCTGCCGACCGGCGACCTGGTCGAGAACCGGTCGCTGGTCACCCGCGTGCTCCTCGGCACCGCCGCGGCGCTCGCCCTGGCCGCGCTCGCGCCGTCCTTCTGGCTCTTCGGGCTGGCCGCGGTGCTGGTGGGCGTGACCTCGGTGGTCGCGCAGATCCTGGTGCCCTTCGCAGCCCACCTCGCACCCGAGGACGCCCGCGGCCGCGTCGTGGGCCAGGTGATGAGCGGTCTGCTGCTGGGCATCCTGCTCGCCCGCACGGTCGCGAGCCTGGTGGCCGAGGTGCTGGGCTGGCGGGCGATCTACGCGATCTCCGCCGTCCTCATGCTGGTGCTGGCCGTCGTGCTGCGGCGGGTGCTGCCGACGCGGCGACCCGAGCACACCGCGGGCTACGGCTCGCTGCTCGCGACGGTGGTCGAGATCGCCCGCACCGAGCCGGTGCTCCGGGCCCGGGCGCTGTGCCAGGGAGCGATCTTCGGTGCGTTCACCGCCTACTGGACCGCCATCTCCTACGAACTCCACGACGAGCACGGCCTCTCCCAGGCCGGCATCGGCGTCTTCGCCCTCGTCGGCGCGGCGGGTGCCGCGGCGGCACCTCTCGGTGGCCGGCTGGCCGACGGCGGTCGGGGCCGCAGCGCCAGCGGTCTCATGCTGCTGCTCGCCTCGCTGGCGGTGGCCGCGGCCGGACTCGGCTCGGCGCACCTGTGGGTGCTCGCGCTCGGCGGCGTCCTGCTCGACCTCGCCGTGCAGAGCCACCAGGTGATGGCCCAGCAGGAGATCTACGCGCTGCGACCCGAGGCCCGGGCCCGCATCAACACCGTGTTCATGGGCACGGTGTTCCTCAGTGGGGCGGCGTCGTCCGCCGTCACCGGTGCGCTGCACGAGGCGGGCGGTTGGGCGGCGGTCTGCTGGTTCGGTGCGGCCCTGCCGCTGCTGGGTCTGGCCGTGTGGGCGCTGCGCCTGCGTCCGGGCGCCGGCACGGCGACGTCAGTCGGCTGAGCGCTCCCCGCCCGGCACCCACAGGACGTCGCCGCGCTCGCGGTTCGCATGCCGGGCCAGGATGAAGACGAGGTCGCTGAGCCGGTTGAGGTAGGTGATCGCCAGCTTGTTCATGGTCTCGCCGTGCACCTCGAAGGCCGCCCAGGCGGCGCGCTCGGCCCGTCGCACCACCGTGCGCGCGACGTGCAGGTGCGCGGCCCCCGGCGTGCCGCCGGAGAGGATGAAGGAGCGCAGCGGCTCGAGGTCCTCGTTGTAGCGGTCGCACCAGGCCTCGAGCCGGTCGACGTAGTCCTGGGTGATGCGCAGCGGCGGGTACGCGGGGTCGGGGACGACGGGGGTGCAGAAGTCGGCACCGACGTCGAACAGGTCGTTCTGCACGTGGGTCAGGACGGCGACGACGTCGTCGTCCAGCGCCCCCTGCGCGATGGCCACCCCGAGGGTCGCGTTCGCCTCGTCGACGTCGGCGTAGGCGTGCAGGCGCAGGTCGTTCTTGGTGGTGACGCTCATGTCGCCGAGCCGGGTCTCCCCGCCGTCGCCGGTGCGGGTGTAGATGCGCGTCAGGTTCACCATGGCGCCGAGCCTAACGAGCCGTCGGGCAGGCCCCGCCCGCGGTCCGCGTAGGTTCGGAGCATGACCCGCCTGCGCCTCCCGCTCCTGCTGGCCCTGCCCGGGCTGGCGCTCGGCGCCGCGGGCGTCCTGCACCCGCACCATCTGACCTACGACACCGCCCGCTCGTGGTTCGGCCTGCACCTCGCGGGTCTGGTCGTCTTCCCGCTCGTCGGGCTCGCCCTGATGCGGGTGGTGGCCGGACGCCGCGACCCGCTGGCCTGGCTCGTGCGGCTCGCCGCCTATGGGTACGCCACCTTCTACACCGCGCTCGACGTCGTCAGCGGGCTGGCCGCGGGCTGGGTCACCCGCCGCATCGGGCCGGGCGTCCCGCGCCCGGAGGAGGTCTCGCTGCTCTTCCGACTCGGGACGCCGATCGGCGAGGTCGGCTCGGCAGCGCTGCTCGTCGCGGTCGTCGCGCTCACCCTCGATCTCGCCCGACGGCGTCCGCGGGCGGCCCTGCTCGGCCTGCTCCTGGTGCCGGGTGCGTGGCTCGTGCACACCGACCACATCTTCGCCCCGCAGGGCGCGATCGGGATGGCGCTGATCGGCGTGGGCACCGGTCTGGCTGGACTGGTCCAGGGTCAGGTCGTGACACTCCGTGCCGATCCGGATGCAACCGATCGCCCCTGAGACGCGTCATGGTGGTGACGGCACGTGTCGGGTCCGCCCGGCGCGCCAACCCTGGGGAGGGCCGATGGACATCATCACCGACGGACCCACGCTCGTGCTGAGCGGCGACTTCGACGTGCGCAGCACCTCCGCGGTGCGCGACGCGCTGCACGACCAGATCCGCCGCCTCGACGACGACGTCGTCGTCGACCTGAGCGGGGTCGAGGTCGTCGACCTCACCGCGCTGCGGGTCCTGGGAGCGGCCTCGCTGGCGGCCGCCCGCAGCGGGCAGCTGGTCCGGCTGCGCGGGTGCACGCCGGCGGTGCGGCGCATGCTGCACCTGACCCATCTCATCCGGGTCGTCGAGGTCGAGCGCGAGCCGATCAGCGCCTGACCACCGCCTGACCACCGCCTGATCAGCGCCCGAGCGTCCCGGCCGCCCCTCCCGTCCGCGCGGCCGGCGGGCGGCGTCCGTGTCGGTTTCCCCACACGGACGCCGGTTACCAACGGGTAGATATGGGCCTACCCTGACCCTCATGACGGAGTCGACGAGCGCTCAGGCCAAGGACAAGCCGTGGGTGATGCGGACCTACGCCGGTCACTCGACCGCGAAGGCGTCCAACGAGCTCTACCGCACCAACCTGGCGAAGGGGCAGACCGGCCTCTCGGTCGCCTTCGACCTGCCCACCCAGACCGGGTACGACCCCGACTCCGTCATGGCGCGCGGTGAGGTCGGCAAGGTCGGCGTCCCCGTGCCGCACCTGGGGGAGATGCGCAAGCTCTTCGACCAGATCCCGCTCACGTCGATGAACACCTCGATGACCATCAACGCCACCGCCATGTGGCTCCTGGCGATGTACCAGGTGGTGGCCGAGGAGCAGAACCCCGACTTGACGCCCCAGGAGGTCGCCGCCCAGCTGGCCGGCACGACCCAGAACGACATCATCAAGGAGTACCTCTCGCGCGGCACCTACGTGTTCCCGCCCGAGCACTCCCTGCGGTTGATCGCCGACATGATCGCCTACACGGTCCACCAGATCCCCAAGTGGAACCCGATCAACATCTGCAGCTACCACCTGCAGGAGGCCGGTGCGACGCCCGCGCAGGAGCTCGCCTACTCGCTGTGCACCGCGATCGCCGTCCTCGACCGCGTCAAGGCCTCGGGTCAGGTCGACGAGGCCGACTTCGAGAAGGTCGTCGGCCGCATCTCCTTCTTCGTCAACGCCGGCGTGCGGTTCGTCGAGGAGATGTGCAAGATGCGCGCCTTCGTGCAGCTGTGGGACGAGATCGCCCGCGACCGCTACGGCGTCACCGACGCCAAGATGCGCCGCTTCCGCTACGGCGTCCAGGTCAACAGCCTCGGCCTGACCGAGTCGCAGCCGGAGAACAACGTCCAGCGCATCGTGCTGGAGATGCTCGGCGTCACGCTGAGCAAGAACGCCCGCGCCCGCGCCGTCCAGCTGCCCGCATGGAACGAGGCCCTCGGCCTGCCGCGTCCGTGGGACCAGCAGTGGTCGCTGCGCCTGCAGCAGGTGCTGGCGTACGAGTCCGACCTGCTCGAGTACGAGGACATCTTCGACGGCTCCCACGTGGTCGAGGCCAAGGTCGCCCAGCTCGTGGCCGAGGCGAAGGCCGAGATCGACCGCGTCCAGGCGATGGGCGGAGCGATCTCCGCGGTCGACTCCGGCTACATGAAGCAGGAGCTCGTCTCCGCGCACGCCGCCCGCCGCGCACGCATCGAGAACGGCGACGAGATCATCGTCGGCGTCAACAAGTTCACCACCACCGAGCCCTCCCCGCTCACCTCCGACCTCGACGGCGCCATCATGGTCGCCGACCCGGAGGCCGAGCGGCTGGCGCAGGAGTCGGTGGCGGACTGGAAGGCCCAGCGCGACGAGACCGCGGTGGCCGAGGCCCTGCGGGCGCTCGCCGAGGCCGCCAAGACCGACGCCAACCTCATGCACGCCACCCTCGCCGCCGCCCGTGCCGGCGCGACCACCGGCGAGTGGGCCGGCACCCTGCGCGAGGTCTTCGGCGAGTTCCGCGCCCCGACGGGCGTCAGCGGCGCGATCGGCGTGGCCGAGGCCGGTGCCGAGCTGACCGCCGTCCGTGAGCGCGTGCGCGCCACCGGCGAGGAGCTCGGCGGTCGCCTGCGCCTGCTGGTCGGCAAGCCGGGCCTCGACGGTCACTCCAACGGCGCCGAGCAGGTCGCCGTCCGGGCCCGCGACGCCGGCTTCGAGGTGATCTACCAGGGCATCCGCCTGACCCCGGAGCAGATCGTGTCGGCCGCCGTCGCCGAGGACGTGCACTGCGTCGGCCTCTCGATCCTCTCGGGCTCGCACATGGAGCTCGTGCCGGCGGTGCTCGAGGGCATGCGTGCGGCCGGCATCGGCGACGTCCCGGTGATCGTGGGCGGCATCATCCCCGACTCCGACGGACGCCGGCTCAAGGAGCTCGGCGTCGCGGCGGTCTACACGCCCAAGGACTTCGGCCTCACCGAGATCATGGACGGCATCGTCGGCGTGATCCGCACGGCCAACGGCCTGGACTGATCCGCCGACCGATGTGACGCAGATCAGGTAAGCCTCGCCTTACCTGTTCTGATAGCCTGCTCCCATGGGCAAGGGCAAAGGCGCCGCGAAGGCTTCGAAGAAGAAGGTCAAGGCTCCGAAGTTGAAGTGCTGCGCCTCGAAGTCGAAGTGCGGTCGCTGTCCACTGCGCATGCTCAAGGACGGCTCGCTCCCGTGCGGGTATACGGTGAAGCACCGCAAGCTCGTCCGCGTGGACGGCAAGAAGTTCAGCAAGAAGGACCTCGTCAAGGCCGCCTGAGCCGCCTCAGCCCCCTTGGCCGGCAGGTCGCCGTCCTCACGATCCTCCAGGAGTCACCCGTGGTCGCAGCCCGGTTCGCCGAGCAGCTCAACGCCCAGATCGGCAACGAGCTGGCCGCCCACAACCAGTACCTCGCCTGCGCGGTCTACTACGACGCCCAGACGATGCCGCAGATGGCGGCCTTCTTCTACCAGCAGGCGCTCGAGGAACGCGAGCACGCGCTGATGATGGTGCAGTACCTCCTCGACACCGACGCGACCGTCGGCATCCCCGGCGTGGAGGCTCCGCGCTCGGACTTCGCCGACGTCGCCGCACCCGTCGCCCTGGCCCTGGAGCAGGAGAAGCGGGTCACCGAGCAGATCAACGCCCTGCTGCGCACCGCCCGCGAGGAGTACGACTTCGCCAGCGAGCAGTTCATGCAGTGGTTCATCAAGGAGCAGGTCGAGGAGGTCGCCACCATGAGCGACCTGCTCACCGTCGTGCGCCGCAACCTCGACGACGTCGAGAACATCGAGGAGTGGGTCGCCCGGGAGACCGGCGGCGAGGGCGAGGACCCCACCGCTCCGCCGATCGCCGGCGTCTGAGACCGGCCCGCGGACGGCGGGCTTTCGATCGGGTCGGTGCCGGTCGGGTCGGGGGCGCTCGGTGCCGCTCAGTGCCGATCGAGCCAGCGCAGCACCGTGCGCTGCACCTGCGGCGCCTTGCGCTCCAGCGGCAGCGCGGAGCCGACGCCGGCGAAGGTCCGGGTGGTGACGCTCGGGCTCGCGCCGAAGCGCGCAGCCTGGCGATCGGCCGAGCCGGGCCGGTTCAGCGCGTCCTCGGAGCCGAAGAGCAGCAGCACGGGCACCTCGATGCGCCCGGTCGTGGCCAGGGAGGCCAGCAGCAGGCCCGACAGGCTGGTGACGTCGCCGCACGGGACGGCGTTGCGCAGCGCCGTCGCACGGCGCAGCACGCTCGGCACCGCGTCGGCGAAGAGCAGGGAGGCGAAGTCGTTCGCCGTCTCGCCGTAGGAGGCGTAGGAGGCTCCGCCGAGGCAGGTCAGCGTCTGCCGGCCGGCCTCCTGGACGGCGCGCTGGGAGGCGTTGGTGTCCGACCACGACATCAGCACCAGGCCGTCGACGTCGTCGTGGTCGGCCGCCTCGAGCTGCGCGATGGCCGCGCCGACGGCGTGGCCGTGGACGACCACGTGCAGCGCGTGCGGCGGCGCGATCCCGCGGCCGTCGGCGAAGGCGTAGTTGCCGGCGTAGAGGCGCTGGATCACCTGGTGCAGCATGTCGGCCTGCGCGCCCAGGCAGGTCGCGCGGCCGTCGTCCAGGGGGCTGCCGTCGTAGCCGAGGCGATCGAGCACGAGGGTCAGCTCGCCGCGGCGGGCGAGGGCGCCGGCGTAGTCGTAGGCCCGCTGCGGCGCCTGCCAGAACCATCCGCCGGTGCCGACGTCGTGCACCAGCACGTTGATCCGGCCGCCGCCGTCGGCTCCGCTCACCGCGCGACGGCTGCCCACCAGCGTGCCGCGCAGCGTGTAGCTCCCGCGGTCGCTGGTGCAGGCCACCGAGCTCTCGTTGGTGTTCACCACGTCGAAGGTGACCGCACGCCGCACGATCCGGGACTCCCGAGCGGTGGGCGCGGTGGGGCCGGTGGCGCGGGTACCCGTGGCGGATGCGGGGGAGTCGGCCTGGGCGGGGGTGGTGGCCGAGGCGCCCGTGACGGCGAGGACGACGGCGAGGCCGAGACCGGTGAGGGCGGACAGGGCGCGGCGGGGGGCGGGGTGGTGCGACGACATGTGGTGAACGTATGTCAATAGCGCGGTCGGAAACAGACTGACGGTATGTGACGCTGGTGACCTCGATGCCTACCGCCCACCGCAGGTCGGAGGTCCCGGAGAACCTCAGTTCCCGCGCGGTCGCCGAGGCCGACGTCCTAGGCTTCGACCGTGCGGGAGGTGGGAGCGGTACCGGCGGTCGAGGCTGCCTGGAGGGCGGGCTTCGTGCACGTCCCCGAGCCGCTCCTCCTGGTCGACCACGACGGCGTCGTCCTCGCGGCCAGCGGCGCATGCGCCACCGCCTTCGGGGTGCCGGTCGAGGAGCTCGTCGGCATGTCGATGGACAGCCTCCTGGGCGTCGGGCTCGACGACCTGTCCTTCTCCTCGCCGGGCGAGGACGACCTGCGAGCGCCCGTCACGGTGACCGCCCGCCGTCCCGACGGCGGGTCCTTCGCGGCCGAACTGCGCGCCTCGCACTTCGAGGACGACGGCGCCGACCGGTGCTGGGTCGCGGTCTCCGACGTCACCGATCGGATCCGTCAGCAGCAGGAGGCCGACCGGGTGCGCGACGACCTCATCGCCACCGTCTCCCACGAGCTGCGCACCCCGCTCACCTCGATCATCGGCTACGTCGAGCTGCTCGGCGACGTCGCGGCCGCGGAGCTCAGCCCGACCTCGCGGCGGATGCTCTCCATCATCGAGCGCAACGCCGACCGCGAACTCCGCCTGGTCAACGACCTGCTCGATCTGGCCTTCCTCACCGACACCGCCGCCGGTCACCACGTCTCCGACCAGGAGGTCGCGCTGGTCTCGGTGCTGCGCGGCTCGGCCGACGCGGCGCGGGTCAGCGCCGAGCAGCGTGGCATCGACCTGCGCGTCGAGCTCGACGGGACGCCGTCCCTCACCGTGCGCGGCGACGCCCAACGCCTGGGACAGGTGGTCGACAACCTGCTCACCAACGCCGTGAAGTTCACCCCGAGCGGGGGGCGGATCGTGCTCAGTGCCCGCGTCGGTGAGGAGGCCGGGCCGGTGGCCGTGCTCGAGGTGCGCGACTCCGGCCCGGGCATCCCCGCCCACGAACTGCCGCGCATCTTCGACCGCCTCTACCGTTCCTCGCTCTCGGTGCGCGAGCAGGTGCCGGGCGCCGGCCTCGGGCTCTCGATCGCACGCGCGATCGTCGAGGCGCACGGCGGCCACATCGAGGCCGAGAGCGAGGTCGGTGTCGGGACCGCCGTCCGGGTGGTGCTGCCCCGGGTCGTCACGCCCGATCGCTGAGCCGACGCGTCGCCACCACGGCGTCGCACGGAAGGGCGCCGCGGATGTGCGGGAAGAGCTCGCTGCCCCCGGGCTCGCCGGGTTCCTCGACCACCTCGATGCCGCGCGCGGTGAGGACCCCGACGTCGATGTCGAGCAGCACGAGCTCGGCATCGTCGAGGTCGGCGTAGAAGCGCTCCCGCACGACCGGCCACTGCGCGGGAGTGCTCGCATGGAGGAAGCCCACCTGCTCCAGGGTCAGGCCGCGGGTGGAGACGCGGTACTCGCCGATCGCGAGCGCGGCGTCCCAGTCGGTACGCAGGGCGAGGTGGTGGATGATCATCGGCGTTCGGGGAGCAGCAGAACCACGTGGAACCTGGGCGTGCCGGTCACGACGGTTCGGGCAGACGGCGGATGATCTCGGCGAGCGTGCCTTCCATGGCCTCGAAACGGTGGGTGTGATCGTCGAGGGTGGTCCCGAGGCCGGTGAGGTGGGCTTCGACGCCGTCGAGTCGGGTGTCGAGGCCGGTGAGGTGGGCTTCGACGCCGTCGAGTCGGGTGTCGAGGCCGGTGAGGTGGGCTTCGACGCCGTCGAGGCGGCGGCCGTGGTCGGCCTGCGTGGAGGCCACTGCGGTGAGCCCGGCTTCGAGGCCGTCGAGGCGGCTCCCGACCTCCTCGAGTCGGCGGGTGTGGTCGTGCTGAGTGGTCCCGATGGCCGTGAGCAGCTCGTAGATCGACTCGGTGTCGTTCTCGAGCCGCGTGATGCGTCGATTCGTGCCGGGATCGCTCGCCATGGCTGCCACGGTAGGTCGGTTCCGCGGGACCCGCCACCCGCGCACCGTCGATCTGTGGACGGGCGCCACCACGCCCAGGTGGGTCAGAACAGGCGGTCGGTCGGGTCGTCGATGCCGCGCAGCGCGTCGTAGTCGACGACGGCGCAGGCGATGCCGCGGTCCTCGGCGAGCACCCGGGCCTGGGGCTTGATCTCCTGGGCGGCGAAGATGCCGCGCACGGCGCCCTTGGTGGTCAGCAGCGGGTCGCGGTTGAGCAGCTCGAGGTAGCGGGTCAGCTGCTCGACACCGTCGATCTCCCCGCGCCGCTTGATCTCCACGGCCACCGAGAGCCCCTCGGTGTCGCGGCACATGAGGTCGACCGGGCCGATCGCGGTGGGGAACTCGCGGCGCACGAGGGTGAGGCCGGGGGAGAGGGTGGCGGGGTGCTCGGCGAGCAGCTCCTGCAGATGCTTCTCCACGCCGTCCTTCTGCAGGCCCGGGTCGATGCCGAGGTCGTGCTGGGAGTCGTGGAGCACCTCCTCGATGAGGATGCGCAGGGTGTCGGGCTCGGCGCCCTTGGCCGCCTTGGCGGTGACGGTCCATTCGATGCGGCCGTCCTCGGCGCTGCCCTCCCGCACGGTGCACGGCGGCGACATCCAGTTCAGCGGCTTGTAGGAGCCGCCGTCGGAGTGCACGAGCACCGACCCGTCGGCCTTGATCATCAGCACCCGGGTGGCCATCGGCAGGTGGGCGGTCAGCCGGCCGGCGTAGTCGACCTGGCAGCGCGCGACGACGAGTCTCACGGGCGCCGAATCTACAGTGACGCCATGGCTCCTCCGCGCGTGCGCCTCGCCCGTCCCAGCGATCTGCGGCACCTCGCGGCGATCGAGGACGCCGGCGGCCCGATGTTCGAGGAGTTCTGGGGCCGGCCCGCGCCTGAACTGCGCCGCCCCGCCCCGACCGGCGCACAGCGGGACGCCGTCGGCACCGTGCTCGTCGTCGGAGCGCCGCCCGCGGGGTTCGCGCACGTCGTCGTCCTCGACGGCCATGCCCACCTCGAGCAGGTGAGCGTGCATCCGAGCCATCAGCGTCAGGGGCTCGGACGCGCCCTGGTGACGGCCGCGCGGGAGGAGATGCGGTGGGCGGGCTTCCCCGAGCTGACCCTGTGCACCTACCGCGACGTCCCGTGGAACGGACCGTTCTACGCCGCCCTCGGCTTCGAGGAGGTCGCCGCCCCCGAGCCGTGGCTGGCGCGCCTGCTGGCGCGTGAGGTCGAGCTCGGGATCACCGGATACGGCGCGCGGATCGCGATGCGCGTCCGATTGTCGCGCATGTGATCCCACACACCGGACGAATCGGTTACCGACGGGTAGTACATGTGTCACGATCGGGCGCATGACCTCCGCCGCTCAGATCGCCGAGACGCTGATCTACCCGTATCTGAACCACGCCGTGCGCATGTACGAGGAGAAGTACGCCTCGCGCGCCGACATCGACGCCGCCATGCGCTTCGGCTGCGGCTACCCCAAGGGCCCCCTGACCGTGCTCGACGAGATCGGCCTCGACGTCGTCCGCGACGCACTCGCCGCGCGCTACGCCGAGACCGGCGACCCGCTGCACAAGCCCGCCGACCTGCTGGAGTCCCTCGCCGGCCAGGGCGCCACGGGCAAGGACGCCGGTCGCGGCTTCTACGCCTACGAGGACGGCGCGATCGCGCTGGACTCCGAGACCCCCTCGGCCGACGACGCCCCGCAGCTGCGCCACGACATCCGCACCGTCGGCGTGGTCGGCACCGGCACCATGGCCTCGGGCATCGTGCAGGTCTTCGCCCAGGCCGGCTACGACGTCGTCTACGTGGGCCGCGGTGAGGACAAGGTCGCCGGCGTGCGCACCTTCATCGAGAAGTCGCTCGACAAGGCGATCGCCCGCGGCAAGTCCGACGAGGCCACCAAGGCCGCCGTCCTCGGCCGCCTGACCGGCGCCACCGAGCGCAGCGCCCTGGCCGAGGTCGACATCGTGGTGGAGGCCATCGCCGAGGACCTCGACATCAAGCAGGAGCTCTTCGCCGACCTCGACCGCATCTGCAAGCCCGGCGCGATCCTGGCCACGACCACCTCCTCGCTGCCGATCACCTCCTGCGCGGAGGTCACCTCCCGCCCCGAGGCCGTCATCGGCATGCACTTCTTCAACCCGGCCCCGGTCATGAAGCTCGTCGAGGTCGTCACCACCGTGCAGACCGGCGCCGACGTCGACGAGACCGTGCGCGCCCTGTGCGCCAAGACCGGCAAGGTCGCGGTGTCCTGCGGCGACCGCGCGGGCTTCATCGTCAACGCGCTGCTGTTCCCCTACCTCAACGACGCCGTGAAGCTCTCGGAGTCCGGCCTCGAGCTCGGTGTCATCGACACCGCGATCAAGGAGCAGGCGGCCTACCCGATGGGTCCCTTCGAGCTCCTCGACGTGGTCGGCAACGACGTCTCGCTGGCGATCCAGGAGGAGCTGCTCCGCGAGTTCCGCCAGCCCGGCTTCACCCCGGCGCACACGCTCAAGCAGGTCGTCGCCGAGGGCAAGCTCGGCCGCAAGACCGGCCAGGGGTTCCACGACTACCGCTGACCCCGGTCAGCACCGTCACTCAGCAACCTCACTCAGCACCGCCACTCAGCACCCTCACGACGGGCGCCACCGGACGCAGGTCCGGCGGCGCCCGTCGTGCGTCCGGTGCGCAGGCAAGGGGATCCGTCCGCGGCGTCAGAGGGTCGCGTCAGGCCGGCTGCACCCGCGCCGCTCGCTGGTCGCGCTGCCGACCCGCGACCACCGTCTCGAGGGCGGCGAGCAGCCCGGCGCTGGTGAAGGGTTTGCCGACGAAGCCGTCGACACCGGCCTCCAGTGCCGCCTCGGGCTCGTGGTGCGCGCTCATCATCAGCAGCGGCAGCTCCGTCGTGGCCGGGTCCGCACGGATCGCCCGGGTCAGCCCGACGCCGTCCAGGCGCGGCATCATCTGGTCGAGGACGACCACCTCGATCGGACGCGCATCGACCCGGCACTGAGCCAGCAGGCCCAGCGCGAGGACGCCGTCCGCCGCGAGCACCACCTCGTGCCCCGCCCGACGCAGGAAGAGCTCGACCAGCAGGCCGAGGTCGGGGTCGTCGTCGACGACGAGCACGCGCATGAGGGTCCCTCCTCGCCGGCGCCCCCGGGTGGGCGGCGGCTTCGTCGGAGGCCGTCCGTGGCCTCCACGCACCCCTCATCGGCAGCGGCCGACCG
>NZ_BAAAZH010000008.1:121092-234929 GCF_039536805.1 Nocardioides fonticola
CCGGCCGCCGATGCGAGCCCGTGCTCAGCTCATGGTCAACCCATGGTCAACCCACGGTCAGCCCTTGCGGGTCTGCACCGCCTGCAGCGTCACCTGGCGTCCGAGCGCGGAGTCGCTGTCGATGGTGTCGGGGTCGGAGACGGCGTAGAGGCCGCTCACCTGGAGCGTGTACGTGCCGGGCGCGGGCTTGCTGACCGTGGCCAGCGCGGTGCCGGAGCCCGCCGTGACGTCGGTGGTGCTCGTGGCCACGGTGGACCCGTCGGGGCCGACCACGGTGACGGTGTACTCGAAGCCCGAGATCGCCAGCGTGCCGGCGTTGGGGAAGGCGAGGCTCAGGTCGAGGGCGTCGATGCCGCGGCCGACCTCGACCGTGTACTCCGCGGAGTCCAGGCCGAGCACCGTCACCGGCAGCGGCGCGTAGGTGAACAGGTCCGAGCGGACGACGCGACGGCCGTCGGCGGCGAGCACCCGGCGGTCGGCCTTCCGCGACGCCGCGGCGAGGCGCTGCTGCCACGAGGGGCCGGTCACCAGGGCGATCGCCCGGTCGAGGTTCACGAAGCCGTAGCCGACCTGCCAGAACGGCGCCTGGCCGGTGCCGTCGGCCCGCTTGACCGGGGTGGCCGTCGCCTGGAGGGCGAGCCGCACCTGCTCGGGGGTGAGCTTCGGCTGGGCCTGCAGCAGGACGGCGGCGACGCCCGCGATGTGCGGGGAGGCCATCGAGGTGCCCGACGCGTTGGCGTTGTCGCCGGGCGCGCAGGGTCCGATGATGACGCCGACGGAGTCGCAGGTCGAGCTGATGTCGACGCCGGGGGCGGTGATGTCGGGGTGGTAGACGCCGATCCGGTCGCCGGTGAAGGAGGTGTGGCCGTCGGCGCCGATGGGCGCGGGCAGCGCGTTGTCGACCACGAGGCCGTTGGAGGAGAAGTCGCCGCGCACGCGGTCGACCGTGCCGGCGGCCACCGAGATCACCCACGGCGCCTGGGAGAACGGGTTGAGGCTCATCGGCACCTCGCCGCTGCCGGCGTTGCCCGCGGCGAACACCACGGTGATGCCCTTCCTGGTGACGGCGCGGGTGGCCACCGAGACCGGCTCGTTCGGGTCGAACTGGCGGAAGCTGTTGCCCCAGGAGTTGTTGATGACGTCGATGTCGTAGTGGTCGGGTTCGGCCAGGATCTGGTCGAAGGCCGTCACGACGGCGGTGGTGAACAGGCCCTCGCCGATGGAGAAGCAGGCGAGGCTCGCGTCGGGGGCGACACCGAAACGGCTGCCGTCGGAGACCGAGCTGGAGTCGGCGGCGATGATGCCGGCCACGTGGGTGCCGTGGCCGCCGCCGATGTCGGAGTTGTCGTACGGGCCCTGGTCGATCGGCACGACGAGCGTCGGCGTCGTCCCTTGGTTGACGTACTCGGGGCTGATCAGCTTGACGTTGGTCGTCACGTGGTCGGCCAGGTCGGGGTGCGTGGCGTCGCAGCCGGAGTCGATGACGCCGACCGTCACGCCCTTGCCGGTCAGCCCCCGCTTGCGCAGGCCCGCGGCGGCCGCGGCCGAGGACGACGTCGCGCCGGTGGAGGCGGTGTCGAAGTACTGGAGCTGCTCGTTGGGGTAGACGTCGAGCGCGGGTCCGTCGGTCACGGTGGCGACGAGCGCGCTGACCGGACCGGCCACCAGGGCCAGCGGCAGGCGCCGCATCGGCTGCACGGTGAGGCCCAGGGAGCGCAGCGCGCGCACGTCGCTCGCCGTCGGTCGACCGTCGAGGCGCACGATCGCCTCCCGGCCGAGGGTGCCGCCGGCGAGCAGCCGGGCGAGGCCGGGCCGGGTCGCGGCCAGGGCCGAGGCGTTGGCCTCGGCGGGGCGGGCGTCATCGGCGGCGGCGCCGTCGAGGAGGGCCGGGACGATCAGTCCGGACGACAGCGCGGCGGCCCCGATGAGGGCGGCGAGGCGGTGGCGGCGGGGAGCAGGCATGGGTGACCTTTCGCAGACGAATGACCCACCAACGCCCGCGCGGGCGGTGGGGTTACGCGTACCGTCGAGCCGTGGGGGAGACGCCGATCACGCCGGAGCCGGGTCCGACGACCGCACCGATACGGGCTGGGGTACGGGCCGGGGTACGGCGCCGTCGGTGGCGGGTGCGGACCCGTGCCCTCCCCGGGCTGGTCGTCGGGCTGGTCGTCGGGCTGGTCGTCGGGCTGCTGGCGGCGGCGTCCCTCGCCGAGCCCGGGGCGGGCGCCACCACGCCGACCACCACGCCGACCACCACGCCGACCACCACGCCGACCACCACGCCGGCCGCCGACGGCTGGACGCCGCCGCCGACCGGCACCGACGTCGATTACCAGCTCGGCGGCGACGCCGAGGTGCCCGACCATGTCGGGATCGTCGTGCGCGACCGCACCGCGGAGCCGCTCGAGGGCCGCTACAACGTCTGCTACGTCAACGCGTTCCAGACCCAGCCCGACGCGCGGGCGTTCTGGAAGCGCCATGAACGGCTGGTGCTCCACGACGGCGGCCGCCGCGTCGTCGACGAGGCCTGGGGAGAGTGGCTGCTCGACGTCCGCACCCCCGCGAAGCGGACGGCGCTGCTGCGCATCGTCGGTGCCTGGATCGACGGCTGCGCCGCCGACGGCTTCGATGCCGTGGAGTTCGACAACCTCGACTCCTTCACCCGCTCCCACCGGCTCATCACGCGCGCGCAGGCCCTGGCCTACGCGGCCGACCTCGTCGCGAGAGCCCACGCCGCCGGGTTGGCCGCAGCTCAGAAGAACCTCGCCGGCTACGACGGCACGGCGATCGGCTTCGACCTCGCGATCGCGGAGGAGTGCGGGCGGTACCGCGAGTGCGCGGCCTACACCGACGTCTACGGCCCGCAGGTGCTGATGATCGAGTACCGGCGGCGTGACTTCCGCTGGACCTGCCGCCACGAGGGCGCCGACCACGCCGTGGTGCTGCGCGATCGCGACCTCAGTCCGGACGGCGTCCACGCCTGGTGTTGACGGGCCGGTCGTGACGGGCCGGTGCCGATGGGCCCCGCGCCTCGGACTACCGTCGTCGCCGTGACGCACGAGGCTGCCCAGAAGATCCGCGCGAACTCCGTGCTGCCGGCCACGCGCACCCCGCTGCGCCTCGAGACCGCCGACGGGCTGCACCTGGTCGGCGAGCTCGCCGTGCCGGTCGACCGCGAGCCGGTCGCGACCCTGGTGTGCCTGCATCCGCTGCCGACCCACGGCGGGATGATGGACAGCCACCTCTTCCGCAAGGCCGCCTTCCGGCTGCCGGCCCTGGCCGGCATCGCCGTCCTGCGCTACAACTCCCGCGGCACCTGGTCGCAACAGGGCACCTCCGAGGGGGCCTTCGACCATGCGCGCGGCGAGCGGTACGACGTCGCCGCCGCCGTCGAGTACGCCGAGTTCGCCGACCTGCCGAACATCTGGATCGTCGGCTGGAGCTTCGGCACCGACCTCACGCTCATGTACGGGCTCGAGCCGGGTGTCGAGGGCGCCGTCCTGCTCTCTCCGCCGCTGCGGTTCTCCCGGCCCGAGCATCTGGCGGCCTGGGCCGCCGACGGCCGACCGCTCAGCGCGTTCATCCCCGAGCTCGACGACTACCTGAGGCCCGAGGAGGCGCGCGAGCGGTTCGCGGCGATCCCGCAGGCCGAGGTCGTGCCGTTCGCCGGCAGCAAGCACCTGTGGGTCGGGGACGCCGAGCGGGTGCTCGACGCGATCGTCGAACGGGTCGCTCCGCAGGTGCCGGTGCCGCTGCCGCGGGAGTGGTCCGGGCCGATGGAGACCGCCGACACCTCCGCCTACAACGCCCACAACCTCGCCGCGTACAGCGACGTCCCGGTGCCGCAACCGGGGGAGTGATCCGGGGAGTGGCCGGGGGAGTGCTCCGGGGAGACCCGCCTCAGGCGCCGGCCTGGCGCGCCCGGTAGGCCGCGACCGCGTTGCGGTTGCCGCAGGTGGTCGAGCAGAAGCGCTTGGAGCGGTTGCGGGAGAGGTCGAGCACGATCGCGCGGCAGTCCTCGTCGGCGCAGATGCCGAGGCGGGAGAGGTCGTCGGCGCGGATCAGGTCGATCATCGCCATCGCGGTCTCGACCTTCATGCGGGTGACCAGCGCCTCGTCGGGGCCGGTGGCGTGGATGTGCCAGTCGTAGTCGCCGTGGCGCACGAGCTGGGGCACGGCGCGGGCCTCGGCGAGGAACCGGTTGACCAGCTCGACGGCGCCGTCGCGGTCGGCGGTGAGCAGGTCGCGCAGCTCGTGGCGCACGGCGCGCACCGCCTCGAACTCCGCCTGCGTGCCGTCGCGGCGACCGGTGTACTCGTGCTCCTCGAAGAAGCTGTCGAGGTCGGCGATCGTCACCAGGGTGTCGGGCTCCTCGGCGGTGTTGGCCAGGGTCACGGCCGCGAGGAGCGCCATCTCGGTGTCATGAGTGAACGCCACTTTGACAGGTTACCAAACGACACGTACTGTCATGTGTCATGACGACGTTGGCTCATGACATCACGACCCCCGGTTCCGCTGCTCCGCTGTCGCGGATGAGCCGTGGTCTGCTGTGGGCCGTGCTCTCGGCGGCGTCCTTCGGCATGTCCGGCGCCCTGGCCCGCCCGCTGCTCGACGCCGGCTGGACGCCGGGCGCCGCCGTCCTCGTGCGCGTGGCCCTCGCCGCCGTCGTCGTGCTGCCCTTCGGCATCCGCGCCCTCAAGGGCCGGTGGCACCTCGTCACCGAGAACCTCCTCACCATCGGCCTCTACGGCATCCTCGCGGTCGCGGCCGCGCAGTTCTGCTACTTCTCCGCCGTCCAGCACATGGAGGTCGCGCCGGCGCTGCTCATCGAGTACACCGCGCCGGCCGCGGTGGTGGTGTGGCTGTGGCTGCGCGACGGTCAGCGTCCGAGCTGGATCACCCTCGCGGGCGCCGGGGTGGCCGCGCTGGGCCTCGTGCTGGTGCTCGACCTCGCCTCGGGCGCGTCGGTGAGCCCGGTCGGCGTCGCCTGGGCGCTCGCCGCGATGGTCGGCTGCGCCGCCTACTTCCTCATCTCCGCCGACGAGGACAACGGCCTCCCGCCGATCAGCCTCGCCGCCGGCGGCCTGACCGTCGGTGCCGTCTCGCTCGGCGCGCTCGGCTTCGCCGGTCTGCTGCCGCTCCACGCCACCACCGTCGACACCGTCTACGCCGGTCACGCGATCGCGTGGTGGATCCCGATGGGCCTGCTCGGTCTGGTCACCGCGGCGCTGGCCTACACGATGGGCATCCAGGCCAGCCGCCTGCTCGGCTCGCGCCTGGCCTCCTTCGTCGCCCTCCTCGAGGTCGTCGCGGCCGTGGTCTTCGCCTGGGTCCTGCTCGGCGAACTGCCCGGCCCGATGCAGTTCGCCGGCGGACTGCTGATCCTGCTCGGCGTGGTCGGCGTCAAGCTCGGCGAGCCGCGCACGGCCGAGATCGAGCCGCTGCCGATCGCCGGCGACCTCGACGCCGCCGCCTGATCGGTCGGTTCCCCGCGGGACCCGTCGGCGTCCTCGGGCGTCCTCGACCACCGGTGGCTGAGGTGCGAGCGAAGCGAGCCGATCCGGTGGCTGAGGTGCGAGCGAAGCGAGCCGATCCGGTGGCTGAGGTGCGAGCGAAGCGAGCCTCGAAGACCCCGCACCTGCCCCCTGAGCGGTACCGGACGGCGCCCAGGTCGCCGGGTCTCGCGGCTCGGCGCCGGGGCGCCTCGCACCTCGACCACCGGGCACACCCCGATCACGGGTGCGGGGGAGTCGGTCAGGCGGCGTCCTGGCGGCGCACGAACACTTCGCGCACGAGCATGAGGATGGCGGCCGCCGTCGGGATGGCCAGCAGGGCACCGACGACGCCGAGCAGGGCGGCGCCGATGAGCGCGGCGATCACCGTGACCGCACCGGGGATGTCGACCGACTTGGCCATCACCCGCGGATAGATCACGTAGTTCTCGATCTGCTGGTAGAGCACGTAGAAGATCAGGCAGGCGATGCCGGCGTGGGTGTCGGTCGCCAGCGCGATCGCGGTGACGATGACGGCGCCGATCGTCGCACCGATCATCGGGATGACGTCGAGGAGCATGACGACGAAGGCCAGCGCGACGGCGTACTGGCTCAACCCGATCGCCAGCAGGAACACCAGCGAGGAGAGGCCTGCGCACAGGGCGACGATGAACGCGCCCGAGACGTAGCCCCCGATGCCGGCCAGGATCCGGTCGCCGAGTCGGGTGACCCGGTCGCGGCGCGAGGCCGGGGCGAGGCGGTAGAGCGCGGCCTTCGTGGTCTCCAGCGAGGAGAGGAAGTACAGCGTCAGCACGATGACGATGAAGGCGTTGAACAGCGCGCCCAGCACCGCGATGCCGAACCCGAGCACGCCGCCGAAGAGGCTGGAGACGAAGTCGCCGTTGGCGACGTACTCCTTGATCTTGTCGATGATGTGGTACTCGGCGTCGATGTCGCGGATGCGCTGGCTGTTCTCCAACCGGTCGAGCCAGCCGGGGGCGTTGTCGGTGATCGAGGCGATCTGGTCGGCGATCACCGGCACGATCGCGACGATGAACAGCACCAGCGCGACGAGGAAGATCGAGATGACGGCCAGGACGGCGTGCGAGCGCCGCAGTCCGCGCCGCTCGAAGAACAGCACGGCCGGGTGCAGGCCGGCGGCGATGAACAACGAGACGACGATCAGCACGATGGTGCCGCTGATCGCGGCGAGCGCCGTCCCGAGCGCCAGCGCGGTCAGCAGGCCGAGGCCGCCGACGAAGCCGACGTAGAACGGCGCGCGGCGGTCGAGCGGGGCACCCGGCTCGCCGAGCTCGGAGGGATCGGCGACGAGGCCCACCGTCTGGTCGGCGGCGTCGCCGAGCGCCCCGGGATCCGTGGCGACGTCGGGGACCTGCCCGGCGTCGCCGTCGGATCCCTCGCTCAACTCTCGTCCTCGCCGAACCCGGCGACGACGTCGCGCAGCTGGGCCAGCTGCGCGGTGATCGCGTCGCGACGACGGGCCAGCCGGTCGACCTCGGCCCGCAGCGCCGAGCGCTCGCGCTCGGCCTCGGCATCGCCGGAGCTGAGCACCTGCTCGGCCTGGGTGCGGGCGGCGGCGACGATCTGCTCGGCCTCGCGGCGGGCCCGGGTCAGCAGCGCCTCCGCCTCGGTCTGCGCGCCCTGGCGCTGCTCGGTGGCGTGCTGCGTGGCCGCGCGGGCGCGCTCCTCGGCCTGGGCTGCACGCTCCTCGGCCTCGGTGACCAGTCGCTGGGTCTCGGCCATCGCGCTGGCGTGGTGGTCGGTGGCCTCGCGGGCGAGGCGCTCCTTCTCCACCGCGAGGGTGCGGCGTGCCTCGGTGACCTCGCGGTCGGCCGCGGCGCGGGCCTGCTCGACCTCGCGCTGCGCGGAGGTGCGCATCTCGGTGGCCTCCTGGTGGGCTGCCAGTCGCACCTGGTCGGCCTCGCGGCGGGCCGCGGCGAGCAGGTCGTCGGCCTCGGCCTTGGCCAGGGTGCGCTCCTGCTCGGCGTCGGCCAGCACGCGGGTGCGCTGCTCCTCGAGCTCGCGCAGCTGGACGACGCGCATGTCCTCGGCCTCGCGGGCGGCGTCGGCGCGCGTGGCGCGGGCGTCGCGCGTGGCCTGGGCGCGGATCTCGGCGGCGTCGCGCTCGGCGGCCGTGCGGATCTCGTCGGCCTCCTCCTCGGCCAGGCGCAGCATGGCCGAGGCGCGACCGCCGAGGCCGGCGTAGCTGGGGCGCTCGATCTCGGCGAGTTCCTCGCGCACGGCGCGGACCTCGGCCTCGAGCTCGATGACGCGCCGCTCGGACTCGCTCAGGCTGGCGCCGAGGCCGGCCTTCTCCGCGGCCAGCTGCTGCACGCGGGCGTCGACGGCCGCGATGTCGTAGCCGCCGCGGCGCACGACCGGGAACGCCGGCGGGGGCGTGCCGGGCACGACCCGCGCGACCGGCTGGGCGATCGGCTGCGACGCCGGGGTCGGCGCCACGGCCGGGGCCGTCTGCGTGCGTTGCGGGGCCGGGGCAGCCGGGGCAGCCGGGGTGGCGGGCGCTGCCGGCGCTGCCGGAGCGGCGTCCTCGGCCGCCTTCTGGACGGGGATCACCTGGGTGCGCTCGTCGTCGGAGCCGGCACCGGCCTGGTCGTCGTCGAAGATGGACAGGCCCTGGTCACTCATGTCGAGGAAACCTCTTCCGTGCTGTGGCGGGTGGTCGTCGGCGGGGCTGCAACAGGGGGATACCCGGGGGAGTGTCCCCCGCAGGGGGGTCCTGCTCATCCTCTCCCACCGCACCAGGGCGGCGCATCCCGCCCCGCCGGTGGTCGAGACCTGCGCGACCGGGCGGCCGCGCGTCCCGGACCTCGGACGCGACAGGGCCCACCGGGGTTGCCGGTGGGCCCTGTCGGAATGCTGTGGCGGAATGCCGTGGCGGGTGCCCTGGCGGTCGCGGTGCGTAGCCGCGAGCCGGATCAGACGCCGCGGAAGAGGTTGATCTTGTCGATGTGCTGGGCGCGCTTCTCCTCGTCCTTCACGCCCAGGCCCTCCTCGGGGGCCAGGCACAGGACGCCGACCTTGCCCTGGTGCAGGTTCTTGTGCACGTCGAGCGAGGCCTGGCCGACCTCCTCGAGGCTGTAGACCTTCGAGACGGTCGGGTGGATCTTGCCCTGCATCACCAGGCGGTTGGCCTCCCACGACTCGCGGTAGTTGGCGAAGTGGCTGGAGACGATGCGCTTGAGGTTCATCCACAGGTAGCGGTTGTCGTACTCGTGCATGTAGCCCGTGGTCGAGGCGCAGGTGGTGATGGTGCCGCCCTTGCGGGTGACGTAGACCGAGGCGCCGAAGGTCTCGCGGCCCGGGTGCTCGAAGACGATGTCGATGTCCTCGCCGCCGGTGAGCTCACGGATGCGCTTGCCGAGGCGCTGCCACTCCTTGGGGTTCTGCCGGGTGTTGTCCTCGTTCCAGAACTGCCACTTCTCCTCGGAGCGGTTGATGATCATCTCCGCGCCCATCTTGCGGCAGATCTCGGCCTTCTCCTCGTTGGAGACGACGCAGATCGGGTTGGCGCCGCCGTTGAGGGCGTACTGGGTGGCGAAGCCGCCGAGGCCGCCGGAGGCACCCCAGATCAGGACGTTGTCGCCCTGCTTCATGTTGCCGCCGTTCTTGGAGACCAGCTGGCGGTAGGCGGTGCAGTTGACCAGGCCGGGGGAGGCGGCCTCCTCCCAGGTGAGGTGCTCGGGCTTGGGCATGAGCTGGTTGGCCTTGACCATCGCGACGTCGGCGAGGCCGCCGAAGTTCGTCTCGAAGCCCCAGATGCGCTGCTCGGGGTCCATCATCGAGTCGTCGTGGCCGTCGGCGGCCTCGAGCTCGACGGAGAGGCAGTGCGCGACGACGCGGTCGCCCGGCTTCCACTTGGTGACGCCGGGGCCGACCTTGAGGACGACGCCGGAGAGGTCGGAGCCGACGATGTGGTAGGGCAGGTCGTGGCGCTTGGTCAGGGGCGAGATCTTCCCGTAGCGCTCGAGGAACCCGAAGGTCGAGACGGGCTCGAAGATCGAGGTCCACACGGTGTTGTAGTTGATCGCGCTCGCCATGACCGCGACGAAGGCCTCGCCGGGACCGAGCTCGGGCAGGGCGACCTCCTCCACGTGCAGCGACTTGCGCGGGTCCTTGTCGCGGGTGGCGAGGCCCTCGAACATGTCGACCTCGTCCTTGTGCACCGTCGCGGCGCGGTAGGACTCGGGGAGGGTCAGGTTCGCGAAGTCCTCGCTGGTCGTGCCGTC
Organism: Nocardioides fonticola; assembly: GCF_039536805.1. Lineage (NCBI taxonomy): Bacteria > Bacillati > Actinomycetota > Actinomycetes > Propionibacteriales > Nocardioidaceae > Nocardioides > Nocardioides fonticola. Next base: position 130,853 of record NZ_BAAAZH010000008.1, read on the forward strand.
AGCGGTGATGGCATCGAGGATGTGCTGCACGTCGGTCTCCTAAGAAGGCGGGCGGCTGGGCTCCGTCGGAAGATACCGGCCGGTAACTAATCGTGGGAGTGGTCCCGGGTGTGGCCCCCGTCTCACCGTGGGCCGCCCGGGGCGGGTGGGTCAGTGGTGGGCGTCGGCGGCCGGCTCGACGAGCTCGACCAGGACGCCGCCGGCGTCCTTGGGGTGCACGAAGTTGATGCGCGAGTTCGAGGTGCCGCGCTTGGGCTCGGGGTAGAGGAGGCGGACGCCGCGCTCGCGCAGGATCGCGCTGACGGCGTCGACGTCGGTGACCCGGTAGGCCATCTGCTGGACGCCGGGGCCGGAGCGGTCGAGGAACTTCGCGATCGTCGACTCCTCGTTCAACGGCGCCAGCAGCTGGATGAAGGAGCCGGAGTCGCCGACGGCGACCATCGCCTCGCGCACGCCCTGCTCCTCGTTGACCTCCTCGTGGGCGACCCGCATGCCGAAGGTCTTCTCGTAGAAGGCGATCGCCTCGTCGAGGTCGCGCACGGCGATGCCGACGTGGTCGATGGCGGTGAACAGGTGCTCGGGGATGGAGAGGTCCGCAGTCATGAGGGCATCGTGACCGCTCCGACGTTGCGAGGACAACGCATCTCACCACCATGCCTCCGCTCCGGGTGGGCTCCGGACGGGTGCCGGGGTGGCGCCGCCGCAGGAGCGCGCGCAGGATGTGACGTAGGCCGCAGCGCGCCGGCGACGTCGGCGCGGCAGACTGCGGCAGGCGGCCTGATCTCGTGAGGCCCGTCTCAGCGGCTGAGGTCCGGCCCTCCCGATGTGACTCGCGAGTAATGTGCCGTCCGCCCGCCTTCGTCCCGCTCTTTGGAGGAACCGCCCATGTCATCCGTCATCGTCGCCGGTGCTCGCACCCCGATCGGCCGCCTCCTCGGTGGCCTGAAGTCCCTCTCGGCCGCCGACCTCGGCGGGGTGGCCATCAAGGGCGCCCTGGAGAAGGCCGGCGTCTCCGGCGACCAGGTCGACTACCTCATCATGGGCCAGGTCATCCAGGCCGGCGCCGGGCAGAACCCGGCCCGCTCGGCCGGTCTGGCCGCGGGCCTGCCGTGGGACCTCCCCTCGATCACCATCAACAAGGTGTGCCTCTCGGGCCTCAACGCCATCGCGATGGCCGACCAGATGATCCGCGCCGGTGAGGCCGAGATCGTGGTCGCCGGCGGCATGGAGTCGATGACCAACGCCCCGCACCTGCTGCCGAAGTCCCGCGAGGGCTTCAAGTTCGGCGACACCAAGCTCGTCGACTCCATGGCCTACGACGCCCTCTACGACCAGGCCACCAAGCAGGCCATGGGCGGGCTGACCGAGCAGATCAACGCGAACAAGCTCTCCCGCGAGGAGCAGGACGCCTTCGCCGCCGCCTCGCACCAGAAGGCCGCGCTGGCCTGGAAGAACGGCGTCTTCGACGAGGAGGTCGTGCCCGTCTCGATCCCGCAGCGCAAGGGCGACCCGGTCGTCGTCAGCACCGACGAGGGCGTGCGCGGCGACACCACCGTGGAGTCCCTGGGCAAGCTCCCCCCGGCCTTCTCCAAGGACGGCACCATCACCGCCGGCTCGGCCTCCCAGATCTCCGACGGCGCCTGCGCCGTCGTCGTGATGAGCAAGGCCAAGGCCGAGGAGCTCGGCCTGGAGTGGCTCGCCGAGATCGGCGCGCACGGCATGGTCGCCGGCCCCGACTCCAGCCTCCAGCTGCAGCCGGCCAACGCCACCGCCAAGGCCTGCGCCAAGGAGGGCATCGACCCGAAGGACCTCGACCTCGTCGAGTTCAACGAGGCCTTCGCCGCCGTCGGCATCGAGTCGGCCCGCCACCTCGGCCTGGACGACGCCAAGATCAACGTCAACGGCGGTGCGATCGCGCTGGGTCACCCGGTCGGCATGTCCGGCGCCCGCGTGGTGCTGCACCTGGCCCTCGAGCTCAAGCGTCGCGGCGGCGGCATCGGTGCCGCCGCGCTGTGCGGCGGTGGCGGCCAGGGCGACGCGCTGATCGTGCGCGTGCCGAAGGCCTGACCATCAGTCACGACACTCCGGTCGGGGGCCGGCGCCGTCAGGCGTCGGTCCCCGATCTCGTGGCGGCCGCCCGCGAGGGCCAGCCCCGGGCGGTCGCCCGGCTGATCTCCTTCGTCGAGGACGACTCGCCGCTGCTGCGCGAGGTCATGCAGGCGCTGGCGCCGCACACCGGCCATGCCCGCGTCATCGGGCTCACCGGCGCGCCGGGGGTCGGGAAGTCGACCACGACGAACGCGCTGATCGCCGAGCTGCGGCGCGCCGGCAAGCGGGTCGGCGTCCTCGCTGTCGACCCGAGCTCGCCGTTCTCCGGCGGAGCGCTGCTGGGCGACCGCATCCGCATGCACGATCACGCCGGCGACCCCGACGTCTACATCCGCTCCATGGCCTCCCGCGGCCACCTCGGCGGCCTCTCCTGGAGCACGCCCCAGGCCATCCGGGTGCTCGACGCCGCGGGCTTCGACGTCGTCCTCGTCGAGACCGTGGGCGTGGGCCAGAGCGAGGTCGAGATCGCGGGCCAGGCCGACACCACCCTGGTGCTGCTCGCGCCCGGCATGGGCGACGGCATCCAGGCCGCCAAGGCCGGCATCCTCGAGATCGGCGACCTCTACGTGGTCAACAAGGCCGACCGGGACGGCGCCGACCAGGTGCGTCGCGACCTGCGCGGCATGCTCAACCTGGCCGAGCGCCGCGACGACGCCTGGCGCCAGCCGATCGTGAAGATCAGCGCCGCCCGCCAGGAGGGGCTCGCCGAGGTGGTCGAGGAGATCGACCGCCACCACGCGTTCCTCGCCGAGACCGGCGAACTGCACCGCCGACGCACCCGCCGGGCGCGCCTCGAGGTCGAGGCCATCGCCGTGGCCGAGCTGCGCCGACGCTGGGCCGGCGTCGGCGTCCGAGGCGAGCTCGACACCCTGGCCGCCGGCGTCGCGGCCGGCACCACCGACCCCTACACGGCGGCCGACGCGCTGCTCGAGGCCCACCTCGGCGACCCCGGCACCGGCCAGGCCTGAGCGCACCGCCGGCCGCGCCCCCGACCGCGGCCTCGGCCGCACCCCGGCCCGCGGCGACGGGCGTCCGCGCCGTCCCTAGGATGGCGCCATGACGCAGCGACCGTTCAGCCGCCCCGGAGCGATCGACCTGTCCGCCCTGAAGCGCCCGGCCGCCCCCGCCGGCGCTCCCGCCGCCTCGGCCGCCCCGTCGGCACCCGGTGGCGCCGCCGACACGTCGTCCTACGCCCTGACGGTCACCGAGCAGAACTTCCAAGAGGTCATCGAGTCCTCCATGACCGCACCGGTGCTGCTCGTGTTCTTCTCCCGCAGCCGGATGCCCGAGAGCGGCCAGCTGGCCGACGACATGGTCACCGTCTCCGCCGAGTTCGAGGGCCGCTTCCTGGTCGGCCTGGTCGACATCGACGCCACCCCCGCCATCGCCCAGGCGATGCAGATCCCCTCGATCCCGCTGGTGGTCGCGGTGGTCGACGGTCGTCCCGCACCGCTCTTCCAGGACGTCGTCCCGCTGGCCGAGCTGCGTCCCGGCCTCACCCAGGTCATGCAGCAGCTCACCGTGCAGGGCATCACCGGCCGGCACCAGCCCCGCCACGTCGAGACCGTCGGCGAGGAGGGGGAGGAGGTCGTCGACCCGCGCTACGCCGCGGCCGACGCCGCCATCGCGGCGGGCGACATCGACACCGCCGTCGCGGAGTACCAGAAGCTCGTGACCGCGAACCCCGCCGACGCCGAGGCGGCCGCCGGCCTCGCGATGGCCCAGGTGCTCCAGCGCACCCGCGGGGTCGACCTCGACGCCGCCCGGGCGGCCGCCGACGCGGCTCCCGACGACGTCGACGCCCAGATCATGGTCGCCGACCTCGACCTGCTCGGCGGCCAGGTCGAGGAGGCCTTCGCCCGGCTCATCGACCTGGTGCGGCGCACGGCCGACGCCGATCGCACGCGGGCCCGCGAGCACCTGATCGGCCTCTTCGCCGCGGTCGGCAACGACGACCCGCGCGTGCTCCGAGGCCGCCAGAACCTGGCCTCCGCGCTCTTCTGAATCGCCACGGGGGCCGAGTCGGGCTCAGCGAAGGAGCGCTCCGACCGCGGCTATCTGCGCGACGAGGTCGGGGTCGGCGATCAGGTCGGCGACGGTGACGGCGGCGAGGCGGGTCTCGACGACGTCCCGGATGTCGGCGTCGAGGTCGACCAACGCGCGCTGCACGGCCTGACCGACGCCGCAGGCGGGGTTCGGCCCGTGCAGCCCGAGCACGGGGTCGTCGCCCTGGAGCAGCCGCCAGACCTGGGCCAGGGTGATGTCGCCCGGGTCGGCGGCGAGGTCCCAGCCGCCGTGCGCGCCGGCGCGCGAGCGCAGCAGTCCGGCAGCGCGCAGCGGGCCGAGCACCTTGCGCACGTGCACCGGGTTGACCGCGGTGCTGCCCGCGAGCTCCTCCGAGCCGACCGGCGTCGTGCGGCCGACCGCCGCCATGCCCGCGAGATAGGCGAGCACGTGGACGGCGACGGCGAAGCGGGTGTTGGTGGGCACGGGCACACCTCCATGGTGCCGCATGTCTTGCGTAATCGCCATCGTGGTGACTACATTCATCGACAGAAACGCAATCAGCGTGATGACAATTTACCAGGAGTTCCCATGACCACCGTCGCCGTGACCGGCGCCTCCGGCCAGCTCGGCCGGCTCGTCGCCGACCGCCTGCTCGCGAGCACCGACCCCGCCTCCGTCGTCCTGCTCAGCCGCGACCCGTCGCGGCTGGCCTCCTACGCCGAGCAGGGCGCGCAGGTGCGCGAGGCCGACTTCGACCGCCCCGAGACCCTGCCCGCCGCCTTCGCGGGCGTCGATCGGCTGCTGCTCATCTCCACCGACGTCATCGGTGCGCGGGTGGCCGGCCAGGTCGCGGCGATCGAGGCCGCGAAGGCCGCCGGGGTCGGCCACATCGCCTACACCTCGGTGCCCGAGCCGGTGCCGGCCAACCCGGCGGGCGTCGTCCCCGACCACGCGGCGACCGAGGAGGCCCTGCGCGCGAGCGGCGTGGCCTGGACGATGCTGCGCAACAACCTCTACGCCGACATGCAGGACGGCGTCCTCGCCCAGGGTGCGGCGACCGGCACGATCGTGACGAACGCGGGCGAGGGGGCAACCGCCTACGTCACCCGCGCCGACTGCGCCGCGGTGGCCGTCGGCGTCCTGTTGGGGGAGGGGCACGAGGGGCGTGCCTACGACGTCACCGGACCGCGCGCCTGGACCGCCGCCGACCTCGCCGCCCTCGCCGCCGAGCGCAGCGGCCGCGCGGTCGAGGTCGTCACGGTCGACGACGAGGCCTACACCGCCGGGCTGGTCGGGGCGGGCGTGCCGGACGTCATCGCCCCGCTGCTGACCTCCTTCGGCGCCGCGGCCCGCGGCGGCTACCTCGCGACCGTCACCGACGTGGTCGCCGAGGTCGGCGGCGTGACCCCGACGCCGCTGGAGGCCGCGATCTGATCGACCGCCCCCGCCGCCGCTGCCAGTGCCCCGAGCACGGCGCGGACGGCGGGGGAGTCGGCCATGCTGCGCCGGTGCAGGGCGTCGATCGAGCGCGTCGGCACCGGGTCGACCACCGGCATCGCCCGCAGTCCGGCGCCGAGGGGCGGGCGCCCCAGGCGCGGGATGAGGGCGATGCCGAGCCCGGCCTCGACCAGGGCCAGGTGCGAGGCGAACTCCATCGACTCGTGGGCCACCCGCGGGGGGCGCCCGGTGCCGTCGTACATGCGGCCCAGCCACTGGCGGCAGATGGTGGCGGGCGGGGTGGCGATCCACTCCTCCTCGACGAGGTCGTGGGGTGTCACCTGAGCGCGGTCGGCCAGGCGGTGGCCGGCGGGCACGATGACGTCGGCGAGATCGAGGCCGATCGGCGTGACCCGCAGGTGGTCGGGCACCGCCAGGGGCACATCGCCCCACCGGTGCACCAGGCCGACGTCGGCGCGGCCCGCGGCGAGGTCCTCCACGGCGTCCCAGGGCTCGCGCTCGCCGAGCCGCACCCGCAGATCGGGGTGGGCGGCGTGCAGATCGCGCACGACCGGCGCGACCAGGCCCCGCATGGCCGTGGAGAAGGCGGTCAGGCGCAGGGTGCCGGACACCTGGCCGCTGCGTCGATGCAGGGTCGCCTCCAGCGACTCGAGCTCGGCCAGCACCCGGGCCCCCTCCTCGGCGAGGTGGCGGCCGTGCACCGTCAGGACGACGCCGCGCCCGACCCGCTCCAGCAGCGGGACGCCGGCCTGGCGCTCCAGGCGCTTGACCTGCTGGGAGACCGCGCTCGGGGTGAAGCCGAGCGCCGCGGCGGCCGCGATGACCGAGCCGTGCTGCTCGACCGCGCGGAGGCTGCTGAGGGCCGCGACATCGATCATGAAGCGATGCTAAACGATCCGGTTCAGGATCGTTCGCTGGTGCTGCACGGTCGCGGCCGGTCAGGCTGTTCCCATGAGCCTGCGTGACCGCCTCCTCGCCAGCGCCGTCGCCGTGGTCTGGGGCGTCAACTTCGTCGTCATCGAGTGGGGGCGCGGCGACGTGCCGCCGCTGCTGTTCCTCACCCTGCGCTTCCTCGTGGTGCTCGTGCCGCTGGTGGCGATTCTGCCGCGGCCCGACCTGCCGTGGCGCCACCTGCTCGGCATCGGCGCCCTGCTCTCGCTGGGCCAGTTCGGCTTCCTCTACCTGAGCATGGCCGTGGGCCTGCCGCCCGGACTGGCCGCGCTCGTGCTCCAGGCCCAGGTGCTGGTGACCGTGCTCGGCGCCGGACTCGTGCTGCGGGAGCGACCCGGCGGCGCCCAGCTGGTCGGCGTCGGCCTCGGGCTGGCGGGTCTGGTCGTCGTCGGGGTCGGCCGGGGCGGCGACGTCCCGCTCCTCGGCCTGGCGCTGTGCCTGCTCGGCGCGGTCTCGTGGGGCTGCGGCAACGTGCTGACCCGCTGGTCGGGCGCGGCCGGCGGACTGCCGCTGGTGGTGTGGTCGTCGCTGGCCGTGCCCGGGCCGCTGCTCGTGCTGAGCCTGCTGCTCGACGGTCCGCAGGGGGTGGCCGACGGCCTCGCCGCGATCGGCTGGAAGGCGATCGTCTCCACGCTCTACACCGCGGTGCTGGCCTCCCTCGTCGGCTACGGCGTCTTCAGCCGCCTGCTCGCCCGCAACCCCGCCGGCCGGGTCGCCCCGTTCATCCTGCTCGCGCCGCCGGTCGCGATGCTGGCGGCCTGGTTGAGCTTCGGCGACGTGCCGACCCACGGCGAGGTGGCCGGCGCCGTCCTGGTCGTGGCCGGGGTCTTCGTCGCCTCGACGGCCGGCGCGGCACCTGCGCCGCCGGTGCGATCGCCGGAGGTGCGAGGCGCCCCGGAGCCGAGCCTCGAGACCCGGTGAGCGGGACGCCGGCCGGTGCCGGTGGGTGGTCGGGTGCGGGCCCTTCGAGGCTCGCTTCGCTCGCACCTCAGGGACCGGGAGGGCTCCGGTGGTCGAGGTGCGAGGAGCGCCAGCGACGAGCCGCGAGACCCGGTGAGCCGGACGCCGGCCGGTGCCGGTCGGCGTCCTACCCGCGCCCGGACTCGGTGTAGGCCGAGCCGCCGTCGGCGAGGGCGGCCAGCGCCGCCTCGACGCGGCGGGCGGTGAAGTCGGTGCAGCGCTCCCGGGCCTCGGCGGGGGTGCAGAAGGCGACCGAGCGGATCTCCCGGGCCTGCTTGACCACGCGGTCGAGCACCGAGGCCTCGTGCACCCCGCCGTCGAAGACCAGGCAGAGCGCGTCGTCCCAGCCGCCCCAGGGCGGCAGCCAGTCGGTGAGCAGCAGCGGCCCGGCCGGCACCTGCAGGCCGAGCTCCTCTTCCACTTCGCGCGCCACGGCCCGCTGGGGCGACTCGCCGACCTCGACGACGCCCCCGGGCAGATCCCAGTCCTGCTTATAGGTGAGCTGGCACAGCAGCACGCGGTCGTCGGGGTCGCGCAGCAGCATCTGGCTGATCGCCCGCTTGCGCGGGAGGAAGGAGTTGAGCAGCGAGCGGAAGCCGTCGGGGGAGTCCAGGGCGTTGTCGGTGGCCAGCCGGGCGTAGACGATGCGGTCGACGGCGCTGCCGTCGACGGTGACGCCGCGGGCCACGCCCTCGCGGTGCATACCCGACCAGGTGGCGATGCGCTGACCGTGCTCGTCGTCCGGGTCGACCCACACCTCGACCCGCTGATGGGTGCCCAGCGCCTCGGCGACCTCGCGGCGCACCACGTCGACCGACTCGCCGGGGTGCCAGCTGATGCGGGCCGTGCCCTCGGAGACCGTCGTCAGGATCGGCGCGGGTCGCTCGCTCACGCGACCACCCTAGCCAGGCGCGACCAGTCCGCTGCGGCCGGCGGGAGCCCGCCCGAGGGCCGCGGATCGGGTCGATCCGCTCACGGCCTCTAGGGTGTACGCCGTGCCCGACGCCTCCCCGACGCCAGCCGACCCGCGCGGTCGCATCGTCGCCGTGGTGGTCACCTTCGACCGGCTCGCGCTCCTCCAGCGGCTGCTGCCCGTGCTGCTCGCCGAGCCCCGGGTGGCCGAGGTGCTGGTCGTCGACAACGCCAGCACCGACGGCACGGGCGCCTGGCTCGCCGGCCTCGGGGAGCCGCGCGTGCTGTCCCGCACCAGCGCTGAGAACACCGGGGGAGCCGGCGGGTTCCACGACGGCATGGCCTGGGCGCTCGAGCGCGACGCCGACCTGATCTGGCTCATGGACGACGACGCCGTGCCGCTGCCCGGCTGCCTCGACCTGCTGCTCGAGCGCGACGATCTCGACTTCTGGGGTCCGGCGGTCGTGGCCGAGCAGGATCCGCAGCGTCGGCTCTGCTTCCCGATCCGCCTGCCCGGCCGTACCCGCGTCGTCCACGACCTGGCCGACGTCGAGGCCGCGGCCGTCGACGGCCTGATCCCCGGGGTCGTCATCCCCTTCAACGGGGTGCTGGTGACCCGCGACCTGGTCGAGCGCATCGGGTTCCCGCGGGCGGAGTTCTTCATCTGGGGCGACGACGTGGAGTATCTGTGGCGGGCAGAGCGCGCCGGTGCGCGCATCGCCACCGTGGTGGCCGCCCGGTTCTCCAACCCGGCCACCGACGACCTTGGCACCCCGATGATGTTCGGGCGCACCACCTACAACCACACCCCGAGCGAGCTGAAGCACTACTGCATGGCGCGCAACAACACCGTCAACCTGCGCACCTACCGCGGTGCGGTGTTCGTGCTGGCGTTCTGGGTGAAGACCCTGTGGTTCTACGCGTTCACCCGTCCGCGCCCCGCGCGCATCGCCACCAGCGCCCGCGCGGCCCTCGCCGGTCTGCGTGGCGACTTCACCGGCCATCGGAGGTACCTGCGGTGAGCCGCGAGAGCGTCGCGATCGTCGTCGTCACCTTCAACCGGGCCCACCTGCTCGAGCCGATGCTCGCCGGGCTCGGCCTGCTGCGTCGTCCGGCCGACGCCGTCATCGTCGTCGACAACGCCAGCACCGACGACACCGCCGCGGTGCTGGCCGCCTCCACGCTCCCCGGTCTGCAGATCGTCTCGGCACCGGAGAACCTCGGCGGCGCGGGCGGCTTCCACCTCGGCGTCCGGACGGCGTACGAGGGCGGCTACGACCGCATCTGGCTCATGGACGACGACGTCATCCCCGCCGTGGACTGCCTCGAGCGGATGCTCGCCGTCGACGAGGACTGCCTGATGGCGGTGCGCGAGGACCGCCACGGCCGCCTGTGCGAGAAGGCCGCGACCCGCTTCGACCTGACCCGGCCCTGGGTGCTGCGGCCGAAGACCCGCATGGTCGAGACCGACTACGGCACCCGCGCGGCGATGCCGCCGCTGATCGAGATCGAGAACGTCGCCTTCGAGGGCTTCATGGTGCGCCGCCGGGTCGTCGAGGCGATCGGATTGCCCGACCCCTCCTATTTCATCTTCTACGACGACGTCGACTTCGCCCTGCGGGCCCGGCGGGCGGGCTGGCGGATCTGGGCGGTGCGCGACGCCGTCCTGGTGCGGCAGCTGGACTTCGACCAGCAGCATGACCTCGCGGGGTGGAAGGGCTTCTACATGTACCGCAACCTGTTCGCGGTGCACTTCCGCTACGGCGCGAACGCGCTGGTGCGGGCCAAGCCGTGGGTGATCGCCCTCGGCGTCGTGCTCTCCAGCCCCGGCCGCGGCGGCCGGTCGGAGGCGGTGAACGTGATCCGCGCCATCCGCTCCGCGCGTGGGATGCGGTCGCTGCCGTCGTCGTCCGTAGACTGACCGATCGTGTCCTCACCCCACAGCTCCGACCAGTTGCCCGATCTGCTGGTCGTCGGTTCCGGCTTCTTCGGACTGACGATCGCCGAGCGCTGCGCCGCCGACCTCGGCCTGAAGGTGCGCATCCTCGAGCGCCGCTCGCACCTGGGGGGCAACGCCTACTCCGAGCGCGAGGAGCAGACCGGCATCGAGGTGCACCGCTACGGCGCGCACCTGTTCCACACCTCGAACGCCACGGTGTGGGAGTACGTCAACCGGTTCACCGCCTTCACCGGCTACCAGCACCGGGTCTACTCCACCCACCGCGGCCAGGTGTACCCGCTGCCGATCAACCTGGGCACCATCAACCAGTTCTTCGACGCCGCCTACAGCCCCGCCGAGGCCCGGGCGCTGATCGCCGAGCAGGCCGCCGAGCTGGGCGGCAAGGAGCCGGAGAACTTCGTGGAGAAGGGCGTCTCCCTCATCGGCCGCCCGCTGTACGAGGCGTTCATCGCCCACTACACCGCCAAGCAGTGGCAGACCGACCCCGAGAAGCTCTCGGCCGACATCATCAGCCGCCTGCCGGTGCGCTACACCTACGACAACCGCTACTTCAACGACACCTACGAGGGCCTGCCGGTCGACGGCTATACGGCGTGGCTGGAGCGGATGGCCGACCACCCCAACATCGAGGTCGTCCTCGACACCGACTTCTTCACCGTCGCCGAGCAGTACAAGGGCCGGGTGCCGATCGTCTACACCGGCCCGGTCGATGAGTACTTCGGCTACGCCGAGGGACGCCTGGCCTGGCGCACCTTGGACTTCGAGGAGGAGGTCGTCGACGTCGAGGACTTCCAGGGCTGCCCGGTGATGAACTACCCCGACCCCGAGGTGCCCTACACCCGCATCCACGAGTTCAAGCACTTCCACCCCGAGCGCGACCACGCCCGGGCCGGCGAGAAGACCGTGATCATGCGCGAGTACTCCCGCTTCGCCGAGGAGGGCGACGAGCCCTACTACCCGGTCAACACCCCCGAGGACCGCGCCACCCTGCTGAAGTACCGCGACCTGGCCAAGGCCGAGCCGATGGTGCTCTTCGGCGGCCGCCTGGGCACCTACCAGTACCTCGACATGCACATGGCCATCGCCTCGGCGCTCTCGATGTTCGAGAACCGCCTGCGCCCCCACTTCCGCGACGGCGCGGCCCTCACCAGCGGAGGCGTCGCCGAATGAGCACCCCGACCGGCACCGTCACCCGGCGCCTCCAGCGCCAGATCATGCCCATCGGGCGCGACCTCGACGTCCTGCCGCTCTACATCGACCTCGAGGAGGCCAGCCTCGACGCCGACAAGTACCAGGTCGGCGGCACGCAGGGCGCCAAGGAGCTCAACAACGCCGCGATCCGGCAGTCGACCTCGACCGGTCGCACCATCAACCCCGACCACATCCTCGACCGCACCGCGCTGCGCATCGAGGCGGGGGAGCGGGTCAGCTTCGGCAGCTACTTCAACGCCTTCCCGGCCAGCTACTGGCGCCGCTGGAGCATCGTCGACGACGTGCGCCTCAGCGTCGGCGTCCGGGGTGCGGGCGCGACCGTCATCGTCTACAAGTCGATGGCCAACGGCCGCTCGCAGCGCGTCGACTCCACCACGACCACGGGGCCTGAGGAGACGGTCGTCTTCGACCTCACCCTCACGCCGTTCATCGACGGCGGCTGGTACTGGTACGACGTCGTGGCCGCCGACGAGGACGTCGTGGTCACCGGCGCGGAGTGGACCGCCCAGGTGCCCGCCGACCGCGCCGAGCACGGCACGCTCGACATCGCCATCACCACGATGAACCGGCCGGACTTCTGCGCCGACCTGCTCACCCAGCTCGGCGAGGACGACGAACTGGCGCCCTACCTCGACCAGATCCTGGTCATGGAGCAGGGCACCAAGAAGGTCGCCGACTCCGAGCGCTTCCCCCGCGCCGAGAAGGCGCTGGGCGAACGGCTGCGCATCATCGAGCAGGGCAACCTCGGCGGCTCGGGCGGCTACGCCCGCGGCCAGATGGAGTCGCTGCACAAGGGCACCGCCACCTACACGATGATGATGGACGACGACGTCGTCTGCGAGCCCGAGGGCATCGTCCGCGCCGTCACCTTCGGCGACCTGGCCAAGCGGCCCACGATCGTCGGCGGCCACATGTTCAGCCTCTACGCCCGCGCGACCCTGCACAGCTTCGGCGAGATCGTGCAGCCGTGGCGGTTCTGGTGGATGTCGCCGCTCGACACCTACCCCGAGTGGGACCTCGCCGCGCGCAACATCCGCTCGGCCCGGTGGCTGCACAAGCGGGTCGACGTCGACTTCAACGGCTGGTTCATGTGCCTGATCCCGCGGCAGGTCATCGCCGAGATCGGGCTCTCGCTGCCGCTCTTCATCAAGTGGGACGACTCCGAGTACGGCCTGCGCGCCAAGGCCGCCGGCTACCCGACCGTCACCTTCCCGGGCGCGGCGGTCTGGCACGTGCCGTGGACCGACAAGAACGACGCCGTCGACTGGCAGGCCTACTTCCACCTGCGCAACCGCTTCGTCGCCGCGCTCCTGCACTCGACGTACCCGCGCGGTGGCCGGCTGATCCGGGAGAGCCTCAACCACCAGATCGCGCACCTGGTCTCGATGCAGTACTCCACCGCCGAGATGCGCCTGCTCGCGCTCGAGGACGTGCTCGACGGCCCGCAGCGGCTGCACGAGCTCCTGCCGACGCGGCTCGGCGACGTCAACGCGCTGCGCAAGCAGTTCAGCGACGCGCGGCTGGAGTCCGACCCCGACGTCTTCCCGCCGGTGCGGCGCGCGAAGCCGCCCAAGCGCGGCAAGGACCTCACCGAGGTGCCGAGCCGCCGCAGCCAGCTGATCACCGCGGGCCTGGCGCCGCTGCGGCAGCTGAAGAAGCCCCGACCGCTCTCGCGGGAGTACCCTGAGGTCGAGATCCGCGCCATGGACGCCAAGTGGTACCGCCTCGCGAGCTTCGACTCCGCAGTCGTCTCGATGAACGACGGCACCTCCGCAGCGCTCTACCAGCGCGACCACGCCACCTTCCTCCAGCTGATGAAGCGGACGCTCGAGCTCCACGAGCGGCTGCGTCGCGAGTGGCCCGAGCTGGCCGCCCGCTACCGGGACTCCCTGGCAGAGATCACCTCGCCGGAGGCCTGGCAGCGGACCTTCGCGCCGTGGTTGCCCGAGTCCGCCGGCGAGGAAACGGACCCCAAGGACCTTCCATGACCGACCTGACGGCGCCCGGCCCGGCCGCCGACGTCCCCGAACCGCCGCGGCGCGCCCAGCGCGTCGTCGACGCCCCGCTGGTGGCGCCCTCGGCGACCACCGGCCTGCTCGGGGTGTTCCAGAACCGCTACCTGCTCCAGCTGCTGGTGCGCCGCGAGATCAGCGCGCGCTACCAGGGCTCGGCGCTCGGCCTGATCTGGAGCTACATCAACCCGCTCACGCAGTTCCTCATCTACTACGTGGTGATGGGGGTGCTCTTCGGGCTCCACAAGGACGTGCCGAACTTCGCCATCCACATGTTCTGCGGCATCATCATCGTCCACTTCTTCAACGAGACCTTCAACGCCGGCACCCGCTCCATCGTGCGCAACAAGGCGCTGGTCAAGAAGATGGCGCTGCCGCGCGAGATGTTCCCGGTGGCCTCGATGCTCGTCTCCGGCTACCACGTGCTGCCCCAACTGGTGATCATGGTGATCGTCTGCCTCGTCCTGGGCTGGACGCCGACCGTGATGGGCATGGTCTCGCTGGTGATGGCGCTGCTCATCATCGCCACCCTCGGCACCGCGCTGGCGCTGATGTTCAGCGCGGCCAACGTCTTCTTCCGCGACGTCTCCAACGTGGCGAGCATCCTGACGAACTTCGTGCGCTTCGGCGTCCCGATGATCTACCCCTACACGCTGGTGCACGACCGCTTCGGTCGCTTCGCCGCCTACTACCTCTACAACCCGATCGCCGACGCCGTGCTGCTGTTCCAGCGCGCCTTCTGGGTCGGTACCACCGACGACCCCGCCTACGTCGAGGCCAAGCACATCCCCGGCACGCTCACGTGGTACGCCCTCTTGGCGATCGTCGTCTCGCTGGTGTTCCTCGGCATCGGACAGCTCATCTTCAGCCGCCTCCAGGACCGCATCCCGGAGCGTCTCTCGTGACCGCCGCCGCCAGCCCGCGCACGTACCCGTCGACGACCTCGATCGTCGTCGAGAACGTCAGCAAGGACTTCACGCTGCGTTACCACCGCACCTTCAAGCAGGTGTCGGTGGCGATGCTGCGTGGCCAGGACGTCAGCGACACCTTCACCGCCGTCGACGACGTCACCTTCACCGTCGAGCAGGGCGAGTCGATCGGCCTCATGGGCCTCAACGGCTCGGGCAAGTCGACGCTGCTGAAGATGATCAACGGCGTCATGCGACCCGACCGCGGCCGGGTGCTCACCCGCGGCCGGGTGTCGGGGCTGATCGCCACCGGCGCCGGCTTCCACCCGCAGTTGACCGGCCGGGAGAACATCTACCTCAACGCCGCGATCATGGGCATGGGGGAGCGGGAGACCGCCCGGAAGTTCGACGAGATCGTCGAGTTCGCCGACATCGGCCGCCACCTCGACGCTCCGGTGGGCAACTACTCCTCGGGCCAGTTCTCCCGCCTCGGCTTCTCTGTGGCCGTGCACGTCGATTGCGACATCTTCCTGGCCGACGAGGTGCTGGCGGTCGGCGACAAGCCGTTCAAGCGCAAGTGCAAGCAGAAGATGGAGGAGATCCGCGACAGCGGCGTCACCCTCTTCTACGTCAGCCACGCGGCCGCCTCGGTGCGGCGCATGTGCGACCGGGTGCTGGTGCTCGACTCCGGCAAGCTCGCCTTCGACGGCCCCGCCGACGAGGGCATCAAGTTCCTCAAGTACGACAGCGACGCCGACGACCCCGAGCTCGAGGGCGAGAACGACGACGAGGACCTCGGCGCCGACATCTGAGGCGTCCTGATCGGGGCGGCGGTGGTCGAGGTGCCCGAGCCCCTGGGCGAGGGCCTCGAAACCCCCGTCGCTGTGTGCTGGCGGTACCGGAGGGTTTCCGGGTGCGGGCACGTCGAGGCTCCGCCCACACCTCAGTGACCGGGTGGGCTCGCGCCCCCGATCCGCGCAGATCCGGCCGCGAGCGGCCGATCCTGGGCTCCGAGAGCCAGAAATCCCGGGGGTCATCGGCGTGTCGACTGGAAATTACAGCTTTGTAGTTACTCACGAAACCTTCCGTGACGGGTGTGACGCATGTGAAAGTTGCGACGACCGAGTGACCTTCCCCCGCTCTGGAGTCGACCACTGATGTCTCGCAACAAGGCAGGTTTCGTCACGCTGTGCCAGCAGCTGCTGGCTCTGGCGGTGGTGCTGGCTGTGCTGGTGCCCGCCAGTGGCGTGGTGACCCTGGACATCGTGCGCGAGCGGCCGAGCGACGGCGCGGCGGCGCCGACCCCGGAGGTCTCCGGTGCCCTGGCCGCCTACGTCCGCGAGGCGCAGCGGCCCTCGACGGTCGCGACGGCGCCGGTCGACCCCGACGTCCGCGAGATCACGCTGACCCCGCCCACCGCGGCAGCGGCCCGCGCCACCGGTCCCGCGGCCCGCCTCGGACGGCTGTCGAGCGGGCCGGTGCAGGCGCGGGTGACCACCCGCCGGACGGCCGAGGGGGTGGCCCGCGTGGTCACCAGCACCCCGCAGCAGGTCACCGGCTACGGCGCCGTCGGCGTCACCTGGGCGCACGGTGAGGACATCCCCGAGACCGACCTGGCCTTCCGGGTGCGCACCCGCACCGACGGCGTGTGGGGGAAGTGGCTCACGCTGCCCTACCACGACGACCACGGTCCCGACCCCGGCAGCGCCGAGGCGAAGCACGCCCGGCCCGGCACCGACCCGCTGCTGATCGGCACGGTCGACGACGTGCAGGTGCGCGCCACCGCCACGGGCGACGCCGCCGTGCCCGACGACATGACGCTCGCGGTCATCGATCCCGGCACCACGCCGACCGCCACCGAGAAGGCCGGCATCGACACCGCCACGATGGACGGCGACGACGGGTCGGACTCGGTGGAGAACCTCGCCGTCGCCCCGGCGGCCGCCGGCTCCGACGCGGCGTCCCTCGTCTCGGCCGCCACCGCCACCCCGGCCGCCGCCGTGTTCACCCCGAAGCCGGTCATCTACTCCCGCGCCCAGTGGGGCGCCGACGAGTCGCTGCGCGAGAAGTCCTCGCTGCACTACTACGAGGTGCACGCCGGCTTCGTGCACCACACGGTCAACGCGAACGACTACACGCGCGACGAGGTGCCGGGGATCATCCGCAGCATCTACGCCTACCACGTGAAGTCCCGCGGCTGGTCCGACATCGGCTACAACTTCCTCGTCGACCGCTTCGGTCGCGTGTGGGAGGGCCGCTACGGCGGCGTCGACCGGCCCGTCGTGGGCGCCCACACGCTCAACTACAACGACTACTCCTTCGCGATGTCGGCGATCGGCAACTACGACGTCAAGCAGCCCTCCGAGGCGATCGTCGAGGCCTACGGCGCGCTGTTCGCCTGGAAGCTGTCGCTGCACGGGGTGAACGCCGCCTCCACCTCCCAGCAGGTCGGGCCCACCATGTTCGAGGCGATCAACGGCCACCGCGACGCGGCCAAGACGGCCTGCCCGGGCCGCTATCTCTACGCCCGCATCCCCGACATCCGCCGCATCGCCGCGCAGGCCCAACGCGGCTGGGCCGGACGCCAGCTCGAGTCCGACCTCGCCTCGACACCGCACCCCGACCTCGTCGTACGCCGCGCCTCCGACAAGCGGCTCTTCATCGTGCCGACCGGCGGCCTCAGCGGGTTCGCCGCCGGCACGACCGTCAGCGGCGACTGGAGCGACGCGGACGCCGTCCAGGTCTCTCCCGACCTCACCGGCGACGGTGCCGCCGATCTCGTGGTGCGCACGGCCTCCGGCGCGGTCGAGGTGCACCGCGGGGACGGCGAGGGCGGCTTCGCGGCCGCCGGTCAGAAGCTGTCCGGCTTCAGCGGTCACGACCTCGTGACGGCCGCCGGCGACCTCGACGGCGACGGCCGCAACGACCTGGTGGCGCGCAACAGCGAGACGGGCCGTCTCGACCTCTTCCGCGGGCGCAAGCCCGGCGCGAAGAAGCCGGCGAACTCGGTGGCGCTGGCCAAGAAGCGCACGCTGTCCGGCGACTGGAGCGACGTCACCGACCTCGCCGGCGCGGGCGACCTCGACGGCGACGGTCGCGACGACCTCGCCCTCGTCAGCGGCGACGGCACCCTGGCATGGGCGCGCTCGACCGGCGACGGGTACGCCGACCCGACCCCGATCCAGGTCTCGACCGCCGTGCAGGAGGTCGCCGGTCGCGGCGACGTCAGCGGCGACGGCGTCGCCGACCTCGTGGTGCGCACCCGCAGCGGTGCCGCCTACGCGGTCCTCGGGCGCGGCGAGGGCGGCTTCGGTCGCCTCATCGGTCCGTTCCCCGCGCTGGCCAAGGCCTCCGGCCTCATCGGCGGCGGCGATGTCGCGGGCAACGCCATGCCCGACCTCTACTCCTTCAGCGGCGGCCGGCTCACGCTGTACTCCAACCGCGGCACCTTCAACGCCGGCGCCCCGATCGATACGGGCGTCACCGCCACCGACGCCGACGTCGTCCTCTCGGCCGGCGACTGGGACCGCGACGGCAACGGCGACGTCATCCTGCGCTCGGCGAAGACCGGACGGCTCCTGCTGCGCCGCGGCGACGGGCAGGGCCACCTCGGGCCGGCCACCGTGCTCGCGAAGGACTTCAGCGGGGTGAAGCTGCTCGCCGCGGTCGGCGACATGACCGGCGACGGATGGCCCGACCTCATGGGTCAGCCCTCGGGCGGCTCCATGCGCATCTACCCCGGGCGCGGCCTCGACGGCCTCGGCACCAGCTACGCCGCCCACAGCGCGATCTCGGCCTCCCGCCAGATCGCCCTGGGGCGCTACGACGCCGACGGCGCGCCGGACAGCCTCTTCCGCAAGGGCAGCACCGTGACGCTCTACCCCGGCAACGGGCCCGGCGGGCTGACGGACCCCACCAGGCTCAAGCTCGACCTGTCTCCCTACGACTGGACGGTCGGCATCAGCTCGGCCACGCTCGGCAGCCGCCCGGCCCTGTTGGCGCGGCGCACCGGCACCGGCGACCTCTACCTCATCCCGGCCACGGCGTCCGGCTTCGGCGCCCCCCGCCTGCTCGCGCAGGGGATGGAGGTCTACGACCTGGCCGGCTGACCCGGCGCCGACATCATCGACATCCGCAGGTCACGCGTCCTCGCGCACCGTCACACGCTCGTCGTGGGCGGTGGACCCGAGCCGATCTGGGTCGGGATGCGCGACCAGCACCACCGAACCGCTCCTCGCGAGGGGCTCGGTGAAGGTGGAGAACCCCGGAGGGGAAGCCGGGTTCGACACCGCCAGGAGACGGCCGCCGTCGGAGAGGAGACTCCCGGCGGCGGCCGCCTCCCACATCGCGGCCTGGGAGAGCGGGCCGTCGGTGAGCAGGACGGCCGCGTCGTCGGGTTCCGCGGGCTCCCACGGGGCGAAGGCGTCGGGCTGGCCCCAGATCTCGACGCCGACGTCGTGGACGCCGACCGGCAACGGCGTCGCGAACCGGACGCCGA
This sequence comes from Nocardioides fonticola, assembly GCF_039536805.1. Lineage (NCBI taxonomy): Bacteria > Bacillati > Actinomycetota > Actinomycetes > Propionibacteriales > Nocardioidaceae > Nocardioides > Nocardioides fonticola. The sequence continues at coordinate 149,840 of NZ_BAAAZH010000008.1, forward strand.
GCGGCAGCAGCGAGCAGGCGAGCACGGGCAGGTCGTCGGCGTGTTCGGCCCACCGGTCCAGGCCGTCGGGGCCGCAGACGACGGCCCCGGGCAGGTCGGACGGGTCGGTCGGGCCGGCGACGTCCCCGCGCAGGTCGACGACCAGCCCGGCGTACCAGGCGGCGCCGAGGAAGACGTGCCCCAGCCAGTGCGGCGGGAGGTCGATGCGCACCCGGTCGCCGCGCTCGAGTCCGTGCTCGTCGACCAGCAGCGAGCAGGCCTTGGCGACCCAGTTCGCGTACGTGGTGACCGACAGCTCGACCCGTTCGCCGGTGGCGTGGTCGTAGAAGGTCACGAGCGGGCGCCCGGGGTCGCGGCGCAGCAGATCGGACAGGACCGCTGAGAAGGTCGTCACTCCGACAGCGTAGGGACCTGCCGCACGGTCCGGCGCCCCTAGGGTGTCGCCCATGAGCGAGTCCGTCGTGAGCCCGATCGACCACTTCTGGGCGGTGATCCCGGCCGGTGGCGCCGGCACCCGCCTGTGGCCCCTCTCGCGTCGCACCGCGCCGAAGTTCCTGCGTGACCTGCGTGGCGGCGGTCGCACCCTGCTCCAGGAGACCTACGACCGGCTCGCCCCGCTGGCCCAGGACCGCTTCCTGGTCGTCACCGGTCAGGCGCACGAGGCCGCCGTCCTGGCCCAGTTGCCGCAGCTGCCGGGGGAGGCCGTGTTCGCCGAGCCGTCGGGGCGCGACTCGATGGCCGCGATCGGGCTCGCCGCCGCGGTGCTCGAGCGGCAGGACCCGGACGCCGTCATGGGCTCGTTCGCCGCCGACCACGTCATCTCCCCGCCCGCGGCGTTCGCCGCCGCCGTCGCACGGGCCGTCGCCGTGGCGCGCGAGGGCTGGCTGGTGACGCTGGGCATCGAGCCGACCTTCCCCTCCTCCGCCTTCGGCTACATCCGCTCCGGCGACGCGTTGCCCGGCCACGACGGCGTCGGCGTGGTGGCCTCCTTCGTGGAGAAGCCGAGCGTCGAGGTCGCCACCGGCTACCTCGCCGAGGGCGGCTACCGCTGGAACGCGGGCATGTTCGTGGTGCGTCCGGGGGTGCTCCTCGACCTGCTCGGCACCTGGCACCCCGAGTTCGCCGCCCAGCTGCGCACGCTCGCCGCCGACCTCGAAAGGCTCGAGGAGCTGTGGCCGCAGCTGCCCAAGATCGCCCTCGACCACGCGGTCGCCGAGCCGGCGGCCGCCGCCGGCAAGGTGGCCACCGTGCCCGCGGGCTTCGGCTGGGACGACATCGGCGACTTCGACTCCCTCGCCGGCCTCCTCGGCGGGGACGACGCCACGCTCGCGGTGCTCGGCGACGCCGACCTCGTGCACGGGGTCGACGCCAGCGGTCTCGTCGTGGCGGGGGAGCGGCTGGTGGCCGTGGTCGGGCTCGACGACGTCGTCGTCGTCGACACCCCGGACGCCGTCCTGGTGACGACCCGGGCCCGCGCCCAGGACGTCAAGGCCGTCGTCGCCGCGCTCACCGAGGCCGGACGCACCGATCTGACCTGACGGGCGCGGGTGCCGGACCGCCTGCGGCTGCTGGGGTCTCGTGTCTCCTCGCCGGCGCTCGACGCACCTCGACGACCGGTGGCCGCGGCATCCCTCAGGCCGACGCCGCGGCTCCGGCCAGGTTCAGGGCGATGTCGACGATGAGGTCCTCCTGGCCGCCGACGAGGCCGCGGTGACCGCATTCGAGCAGGATCAGCCGGACGTCGACGCCGTAGCGTTCGGCCGCCGCCTCGGCGTGACGCAGGAAGCTGGAGTACACGCCGGCGTAGCCGAGGGTGAGGGTCTCCCGGTCGACCCGCACGGGGCGGTCCTGCAGCGGCCGCACGAGATCGTCGGCGGCGTCCTGGAGGCGGAAGAGGTCGCAGCCGTGGTCGAGGCCGATGAGGTCGGCGACCGCGATGAACGCCTCCAGCGGGCAGTTGCCGGCGCCCGCACCCTGGCCGGCGAGGGAGGCGTCGACCCGGCGGACGCCGTGCTCGACGGCCACCACCGAGTTCGCCACCGACAGCGAGAGGTTCTCGTGGGCGTGGATGCCGATCTCGGTCGCCGGGTCGAGCACGTCCCGGTAGGCCCGCACCCGGGCCGCGACATCGGCCATGGTGAGCCGGCCGCCGGAGTCGGTGACGTAGACGCAGTGGGCGCCGTAGGTCTCCATCAGCCGCGCCTGGGCGGCGAGCTCCTCGGGCCCCGCCCGGTGGGACAGCATGAGGAACCCGGCGACATCCATGCCGAGCTCGCGCGCGGCCGCGATGTGCTGGGCCGAGATGTCGGCCTCGGTGCAGTGGGTGGCGATGCGCACCGAACGGACGCCGAGGTCGTAGGCGCGGCGCAGCTCGTGCACGGTGCCCACGCCGGGCAGCAGCAGCGTGGTCAGGCGCGCGCGCCGGATCGCCCCGGCCGCCGCCTCCAGCCACGCCCAGTCGGTGTGCGAGCCGGGGCCGTAGGTCAGCGACCCGCCCGCCAGGCCGTCGCCGTGGGCGACCTCGATCGCATCGACGCCGGCCTCGTCGAGCGCGCGCACGATGCGGGCGACGTCGTCGGGGTGGAGGCGGTGACGCACCGCGTGCATGCCGTCGCGCAGTGTGACGTCCTGGACGTAGATGCTGGTCGGGGTGCTCATGCGGGCCGTCCTCCTGCCGGTGCGGGCACCGCCGCAGTGGCGATCGCCTCGCCGACGCGCAGGGCCGCCGAGGTCATGATGTCGAGGTTGCCGGCGTAGGACGGCAGGTAGTGCGCGGCCCCCTCGACCTCGAGGAACACCGAGATCTGATGGGTGGGACGACGTCGTCCCGGCGCCAGCAGGGTCTCGACCGGCTGGTCGGGCGGGATCGGCGCGATCTGCACCTCCTGGGTCAGCCGGTAGCCGGGCACGTACCCGGCGACCTCGGCGACCATCGCCCGCACCGAGGCCCGCACGGCATCCGCGGCGCCGTTCACGTCGGGTCCGACGTCGTCGAGGTCGGCGAGCGCGAGCACCGTGTCGCGCATGATGAGGGGCGGCTCGGCGGGGTTGAGCACGATGATCGCCTTGCCGCGCTCGGCGCCGCCGACCGCCGTGATGGCGCCGGCGGTGGTCTCGGTGAACTCGTCGATGTTCGCGCGCGTGCCGGGGCCGGCCGACCGCGAGGAGATCGAGGCGACGATCTCGGCGTAGGCGACCGGCGCGACCCGGCCGATCGCGGCCACGATCGGGATCGTGGCCTGCCCGCCGCAGGTGACCATGTTGACGTCGGGAGCGCCGAGGTGCTCGGCGAGGTTGACCGCCGGCACCACGAACGGCCCGAGCGCGGCCGGCGTCAGATCGACGATCCGGACGCCGTGCGGCAGCAGCGCCTCGGCGTGCCGGGCGTGGGCGCCGGCCGAGGTGGCGTCGAAGACGATGCGGATGTCCGCGAAGCCCGGCAGGGCCAGCAGACCGTCGAGCCCGTCGGCGGTCGTGGGGACGCCGAGGCGCGCGGCCCTGGCGAGGCCCTCCGACTCCGGGTCGATGCCGACCATCGCCCCCATCGAGAGATGCTCGGAGTGCCGCAGGACCTTGATCATGAGGTCGGTGCCGATGTTGCCCGAGCCGATGATGGCCACGGGGGTGCGATGCGTGGTGCTCACGCCGTCACCTCCACATCGCCCAGGCCGCTGATGCTCGCCCGGTAACGGGCTCCGGTGCGCAGCGGCACCATCGGGCCGAGGGCACCGGAGAGGACGACGTCCCCGGCGCGCAGCGGGTCGCCGTGCCCGGCGGCGGTGCGGGCCAGCCAGGCCAACGCCAGCAGCGGATCGCCGAGACAGGCCTCGCCGCGGCCGTGGGAGACGGCGACGCCGTCCTCCTGCAGCGTCATCACCACCGCGCGCGGATCGACCTCGGCGAGGGCGACCCTGCGGGGGCCGAGCACGAACAGGCCGCTGGAGCCGTTGTCGGCGACGGTGTCGGCGAAGGTGATGTCCCAGCCGGCGATGCGGCTGTCGACGATCTCGAGCGCCGCGCACGCACCGACCACGGCACCGCGCACCCGCTCGTCGGTCAGCTCCTCGACCGCCCCGTCGAGGTCGGTGCCGAGCAGGAAGGCGATCTCGGCCTCGATGCGCGGTTGCAGGAGACGTCCCGGCGGCACGGTGCCACCGTGGGCGACCTCCATGTCGTCGAGGAGCACCCCGAAGTCGGGCTGGTCGACGCCCAGCTGGGCCTGGACGGCGGCCGACGTGAGTCCGATCTTGCGGCCGATGATCCGCGCGCCGGCCGCGACGCGGGCGCGGGCGAGGTCCGCTTGCACCGCGTAGGCGGCGGCGCCGTCCTCGGGGCCGATGAGGTCGCGCACGGGCGCGCACGGGCGGCCGCTGCGGGCGGCGTCCTGGAGGCGGCGGGCGGCGGCGCTCACCGCGGAGCTGCCGGCGCTCGCCTCCGTCGTCGGCGAGGTGCTGGAGATCGGTGCCATGGCGTGAGCCTGGGGCCTGGAGGGACGACGCGACCCGAGGAGCGGCCCGGTGAGTGGAACGCTCCCGCCCTCCCGGCGGCGCACGGGCCAGCGGGGGAGTCTCCCGGGCCCTATCCTGGTCGCGATTCCAGAAGGGGGCCCTGTGGCCGGTTCCACCGACGCGCCGTCCGTGCTCGGGCGTGCCTTCGAGCTCCTCGGGGTGCTGGAGCGCGCCGACGGTCCGATGGGCCTCTCCGACATCGCCGCCGCCACCGGCATCCCCAAGGCCACCACCTTCCGGCTGCTGGGTCAGCTGGTCGAGCAGCGGGCCGTGGTGCGCAAGGGCGAGCTGTACGCACTGGGGATGCGGCTGTTCGCGCTCGGGTCGGCGGTCGGCATCCCGCGCCGGCTCCAGGACGCCGCGCTGCCGGTGATGGGCGAGCTCTCCGACGAGGGCCAGGTCGTGCACCTCGGGGTGCTGGACGCCGGCACGGTGCTGCAGATCCAGCGGGTCGCCCACGGGGCGCGGGAGTCGCGCAGCGCGCCGAGCACCCGGCGTCCGCTGCATGCGACGGCGCTGGGCAAGGCGCTGCTGGCCCAGGTGCCCGACGAGACGCTGCTCCCGCTGCTGGCGCCCTCGCGGCTGGAGGCGTTGACCCCGCACACCATCACCGACCCCACCCGGCTGCACCACCAGGTGGTGCGCATCCGCCAGCGCGGCGTCGCCTTCGAGCACGACGAGTGGATGGTCGGGTACTGCGCCCTCGCGGTGCCGATCGGCACGTTGGCCGACGGGGTGGTGGCCGCGATCTCGATGGCCGGGCGCTACGGCCGCTTCGATCCCTCCCGCTCGGTGCACGACCTCCAGCGCGCGGCCGCCCGCATCGCGCCGCGTGCCGGTGCCCAGGCCTGGAGCCCCGAGGTCCGCTGACCCCACTGGCCACGCCGCCGATCCGCTGCCGACCCGCTGCCGGGCCGGCCCCCGACCCACCGGGACGGCGGACCGCTCACCGGACCGCCGTCGTGATGCTCGGCCCCGCGGTCTCCTTACGCTCGCCGCGCACCCCGCCGTGCATCCGCCCCTGCGAGAGGCCCCTGTCGTGACGAGCATGATCCCGACCGCGCCACCGGTCGAGCGCGAGCTGAGCTTCGCCTGCGCGCCCTACGACCGGCTGACGCCGCTGCTCGTCGGCGAGGTGCCCGTGGACGGCGTGCGGATCCGGCCGGTGCCGATCACCCGGCCGACCGAGATCTTCCGCCGCATGATCGGGGAGCGGCCCTTCGACGTCGCCGAGATGTCGCTGAGCCAGACCGTGCGCGCGGCCGGTCGCCCCGACGCGCCGTTCCGGGCCATCCCGGTCTTCACCTCCCGCTGCTTCCGGCACGGCTACGTCTTCGTCGACCGTCGTGCCGGCATCGAGAGCCCGGCCGACCTGGCGGGTCGCCGGATCGGCGTCCAGCATCACGGCATGTCGGCCGCGGTGTGGATCCGCAGCGCGCTGCGCACGCAGTTCGGCGTCGACCTCTCGGGCGTCACCTGGGTCGAGGGCCCGGTGAACCCCGGCGCCGGCGATGTGACCGTCGAGCGGCCCGGCCCGCGCGACCTCGCGGTCGAGACCCTGCGGGCCGGAGAGCCGGGACAGACGTTGAGCGAGCAGCTGGCCGCGGGCGGCATCGACGCCATCATCGGCGCCTGGGTGCCCGACTCCTTCCACGCCAGCGAGGACGTCGTGCGGCTCTTCCCCGACCACCGCGCGGTCGAGCTCGACTACCACCGCGCGACCGGGATCTTCCCGATCATGCACACGCTCGCCGTCCGCAGCGACCTGGTCGAGGAGCTGCCCGATCTGGCGGCGCTGCTCTACGACGCCTGCGTGCGCTCGCGCGACCTCGCGTGGGAGCACCACCGTTCGACCGGGGCGCTCTCGACGATGCTGCCCTGGCTGCTCGACGACCTCGCCGAGGTCGACGCGGCCCTGGGCGAGGGCTTCTGGTCCTACGGCGTGGAGGCCAACCTCCCGGTGCTGGAGGCCTTCGCCGAGCAGCTCCTGCTGGAGGGGGCCATCGCACAGATGCCCGACTGGGACGAGGTGTTCCTGCTGCGCGGTTGAGGTGCGCTCCTGCCCCTGTTCGACGACGCCTCCGGACGGCTCAGGCGTCGAGGCCCTCGCGCAGGAAGGGGCCGACCTCGGCCCACAGGTCGGCCGGATGCGTCAGGTGCGGGTGGTGCCCGGCGCCCGCGATCGTCACCGGGTCGATGCCGAACGCGGCCGCCTCGGCGGGTGTGACGAGCGGGTCGTCGCCGCCACGGACGACGAGCAGGGGGCACGTGAGAGCGGGCGCGAGCGCGGCCACCCGCTGACCGGCCACGAGGTTCGAGGACGGCGCGAAGCCGGTCGACCAGGTGCCGTCCCCGTTCTCCGCGACGCCGCGGGTGACCGGCGTCCCCTCGACCTCGCCGCGCACGCCGGCGAGCAGGGCGGCCCGCTCCAGGGCCTCCTCGCGGGTCGCGAAGGTGCGGGCGGGCGCGTCGGCGCCGCGATGGAGCCGCGCGACCAGATCGGGGTCCCAGTCGTCCTTGACCCCGAAGATCGCCAGCCGCCGCACGCGGACGCCGTACAGGCCGGTGGCCAGCAGCACGCCGACGGCGCCGCCCAGGGAGTGGCCGAGCACGACGACGTCGTCGCCGGGCAGCTCCCGCGCGGCGACGCCGGCGGCGAGGGTGCCGATCGCGGGCCGGAGCGGTGCGGGCCGGCCGCCGTGGCCGTCGAGGTCGATGTCGACGACCGGGCCGGGCCACCGCGCCTCGGCGAGGAGCGGCGCCCACAGGCCGCCGTCCCCGCCGAGCCCGTGCAGCAGCAGGAGCGTGGTCATCCGTAGGTGACCTGGAAGTCGCGCAGCGTGCCGGTGCGGTCGATCTGGGTGCGCAGCAGCATCAGCTCCAGCTGCGTCGGCGGCGCGGTGGTGGGCACCTCGTCGGGGACGACGATCGAGCAGCCGCTGTTCTCCAGCACGTCCTCGACGGTGTAGCCGGGGTGTACCGAGCGCAGCCGCAGCTCGCAGGTGTCCTCGGTGAAGTCCATGACGCACAGCGGCGTGTAGACCAGGCGCGGGCCGGTGGAGGTGGGCTTGAGCCCGGCCCAGCGGCCGCTGCCGTCGTAGTTGTAGCCGGGGGAGGAGATGTAGTCGACCTTCTCCACCAGCGTGCGGGTCGAGTGGTGGTTGAAGTACAGGTAGCAGTGGCACATCGAGGCGGCCCAGATGACCCCGACCGTGCCCGGGCCCCGCATCCTCAGGCTGTCGTAGGGGCCGATGCCGATCATGTTGCAGTTGCCGAAGCGGTCGACCTGGATGCCGCCGTTGAACCCGAAGCCCCAGCGCGCGCCCTGCATGCCGAGGTCGACGGTGCGCATCATCGGCACGTGTGCCTCGGCACCGACGAACGCCGTCGGGTCGTGGGCGCTCAGCGGCAGCTCGCTGAAGGTGGGGTTGATGCCGGCGCTGGCGCCGCAGAACCAGGTGAGGTCGGGGGCGACGGTGAGGGTCGCGAGCCGGACGGCGGCCATGGGGATGGTCGCCGAGGTGCCGACGCCGCCGGTGAGGCCGTTGTCGAAGGCGAGGTTGCGCGACATCTCCACGGCCATGAGTTCGGCCATCGAGTAGTCGTCGGTACCGGGGTGGGCGATGCGCGGGGCGGCCATGCGGGCTCCTGGCTGGTCTCGGGTCGTCGGATCGTGGGGTGGGGGATCGGCGCGCTCAGACGCCGCGCTGGAGGGTGAGCAGGTCGTGCATGCCGATCAGCTCGAGGTAGGCCCACTCGTCCTTCGGGCCGTAGACGTAGGTGTCGAGGTACTCCTGGGCGCGGCCCTCCTTGACCATCGAGAGGTAGGTGCGCACGTGGGGCACGTCCATCTGGTAGTGCCGACCCGAGACGAGCGGGTGGTTGCCGAAGGGGGCGTGGACGACGGCGTCCACCAGGTTGCTCGGCAGGCTCGTGCGGTAGGGCTGCTCGCGGATGCGGTCGGTGCTGACGATGCGGTCGGCCTGCACGATGACGAAGTCCGAGGCCAGCGCCTTGTCGGCCTCCTGGTTGTTGCTGCCCAGGCAGATCGCGTTGCCGTAGATGTCGGCCTCCTGCGCGTGGATGAGGCAGATCTCGCTGCGCAGCGCCGGGATCGCGTAGGTCTCGGTGCCGGTGAAGGGGTCGACGACCCGGCGCAGGTTGTCGGGGTTGAGGCGGGGCAGGTCGGTGGCCTCGTAGATGTTGGCGACGGGCGCGAAGGGCATCCCGCCGGCGGCGGTGCGGGTGCCGAGGATGACGGTGATCTCGTCGGCCTCGACGACCTCGATCGTGCGCGACTCGGCGGCGCGGCGGAACGCGGGCGCCATGCCGAGGGTCTCGAAGCCGATGTAGCAGACGTAGAGCGACTCCACCGCGCCGGCGGCGATGAGCAGGTCGGTCGACAGCGAGGTGGTCACCGGGGGGATGACGGTCAGGCCCTCGGCGCCGGCGCGCAGCGCGGCCCGCACCAGCGCCATCGGCTCGTTGCCGAAGGCGAGCCGCTTCCGCTGGGCGATGAGGGCGCCGGCCTCCTCCAGCGAGATCTCCTTGCTGCGTCGCTGGGGGAGCGTGAAGGTCTGGTCGGTCATCGGTGCGGACTCCTGTCCTGCGGTGGGGCGTGACGCCGCCGGACGCTACCATTGCTATTGCAACATTGCTACAGCAATGTTTAGATGACCGCATGTTCCTCGCCCACGCCCTGGCCCGGCACGCCACCGCCCGTCCCGACGAGCCCGCGCTGAGCGTCGGCGGCGAGACGCTGACCTGGGCCGGGCTGCGCGAACGCGTCCACCGCGCCGCGCACGTGCTGCTCGCCCACGGCGCCGGCCCCGGCGTCCCGGTCGTGAGCGTGCTGGCGAACAGCCGCGAGCTCGTCGAGACCCAGCTCGCCTGCCTGAGCATCGGCGCGGTGTACGTGCCGCTGCTGCCGGTCTCGGTGCAGCGCGAGATCGAGCACGTCGTCCGCGACGCCGGTGCGCGCGTGCTGCTGTGCCAGGCGGACGGCGCCGCCGGGCTCGCCGCCGCCTTCCCCGACCTGCCCCTCCTGGTGGTCGGTCACGAGGGGGCCGCCGGAGTCGGCACCGACTACGCCGCGGCCGCAGCCGCCGCCCCGACCCACGACCCCGGCATCGTCGTCGACCCCCAGGCCGTGGCCTCGATCCGCTACACCAGCGGCACCACCGGAGCCCCCAAGGGCTGCCTGACCACCCACGACCGGCTCGCCTGGGCCGCGGCGGTCTACCTCACCGAGATGAACCTCGAGCGCACCGACCGCGCCACCCTCTCCTCGCCCCTCGCGGCCGGGCTCGGGGTGGCGCTGCTGCACACCTACGTGGTGGCAGGCATCCCGATGTGGGTGCTGCCGCGGTTCGACGCCGACGCGCTGCTCGACCTGGTCGAGCGCGAGCGCATCACCTTGGTCTACGCGATCGAGTCGACCTTCGCCCGGCTCACGCGCACCGAGGGCCTCCTCGAGCGCGACCTCTCCAGCGTGCGCCTCATGTACGCCAACAGCCCCGGCAAGGACGCCGCGTCCGGGTTCCGGCTGCTGCGCTCGAACCCCACCTGGCGGGGCCGCTTCTTCAACGCCTACGGCTCCACCGAGGCCGGCGGGTCGGTGACCTTCAACCGGCCCGAGGACATCGACCGCGCCCTCGACGACCCATCCCTGGCCGGCCGCACCGAGTCGATCGGGCGCGACGCCCCCTTCTGCCTCGTGGAGTGCCTCGACGACGACGGCCGCCCGGTGCCCGACGGCGAGGTCGGCGAGCTGGTGATCTCCGCGCCGTCCCTCTTCGCCGGCTACCTCGGGCTGCCCGAGGCCACCGCCGAGGTGCTGCGCGACGGACGCCTGCACACCGGCGACCTCGCCTACCGCGACGCCGAGGGCTTCGTCTACATGGCCGGCCGCAAGCGGGAGATGATCAAGTCCGGCGGCCTCAACGTCTACCCGGCCGAGGTCGAGATGGTGCTGACCGCCCACCCCGACGTCGTCGAGGTGGCGGTGGTCGGCATCGCCGACGAGCAGTGGGGCGAGAAGGTCGTGGCCGTCGTCGTCCCCGAGCCCGGTGCCGCCGCGGACGCCGACGTGCTCCTCGAGGCCCTGCGCACCCACTGCACCGACCGGCTCGCCGGGTACAAGCGCCCCAAGGAGTACCGCCTGGTGACGACCCTGCCGAAGGGCGAGACCGGCAAGATCCTCAAGCGGGCCGTCGTGGAGGCGCTGGGATGAGCGCGGCGAACCCGGCCGCCGTCCGCGCGGCGAGCACGGTGACACCGCTGCTGCCTCGGCACAATGCGACGGTGGCCCCGAACCCCGTCCCGCACGCCGCCCGCACCACCGAACTGCTCACCCAGCGCCTCGTGCGGCTGCTGCGGCTCCTCGACGGCGGCACGGCCCGACTGCTCGACGCCCACGACATCCGGATCGTGGAGTGGCGGGTGCTCGCCCAGATCGTCACGGTCGAGAACGCGACCGTCCGCTCGATCGCCGAGGCCCTCTCGATCAGCCGCTCCGAGGCCAGCCGGGCCGGCACGGTGCTGGAGGAGCGCGGCCTCGCCGTCCGGCTCGAGGACCCCGCCGACCGCCGCAGCGTGCTGCTCGAGGCCACCGCCGCCGGCCGCGGGCTCTACGAGGAGATCTACCCCCAGCGCACCGCCGCCCTCGGCCACCTCATGGAGGCCGTGCCGGCCCAGGACGCCGCCACCTTCGACCGCGTCCTCGACGTCCTCATCGCGACCCTCGAGGAGGGGGAGGCCGGCGCCGGGCGCCTGCGCCACCGCACCGGACGCCGCCGCTCCGGGGGCGGGTCGTGATGGACGCCGGGGTGCGCGCCGCCATCGCGACGCTGGGCCCCGACCTCAACCCGCGCATGTACCGCGCCACCCTCGCCCTGCTCGAGCCGCTGGCGAGCCCGCCCGGCCCCGGCGAGGTGCGGCGCGACCTCGCCTACGGCCCCGACCGCCACCACCGCCTCAACGTCTTCGGTGCGCGCGACGACGCCGACCCGACCCCGGCCCGGCCGGTGCTGGTCTTCGTGCACGGCGGCGGCTTCGTCGGCGGCTCGACGACGCTGGGCGAGACCCCCTTCTACGACAACATCGGCTGGTGGGCGGTGCGCTCGGGTCTGCTCGGCATCACCATGACCTACCGCCTCGCGCCCGAGGCCGCCTGGCCGGCCGGCAGCGAGGACGTCGCCCGCGCGATCGCCTGGGTGCGCGCCGAGGCGGCCTCGCTCGGCGGCGATCCCGATCGCATCGTGCTGCTCGGCCAGTCGGCCGGCGCCGTCCATGTCGCCGGCTACCTCGCCGGTCAGGCCGGCGAGGCGCCGCAGGTCGCGGGCGCGGTGCTCTCCTCCTGCCTCTACGACGTGGGCACGGCGGTCGACAACCCGCTCCAGCGCGCCTACCTCGGCCCCGACCCGACGACGTGGGCACGCGCCTCGGCCCTCGAGGGCCTGCTGGCCACCGACGTCCCGCTGCTGCTGACGGTCTCGGAGTTCGACGAGCCCGACTTCCAACGCCAGGCCCTCGGCCTCGTCGCGGCCTGGGGGGCGCGACGAGGCACCTACCCGCCGCTGGAGCGGCTCGCCGGGCACAACCACCTCAGCCCGGTGCTCAGCCTGGGCGCGGAGCCCGGCAGCGGCATCGACACCCTCGGCCCGCTTGTGGCGGACTTCGTCGCGGGCCTGGACGCCGGTCGCGAGGCCGCCCTGCGCACGGTCGGAGCCTGACATGCACGAGGGTCTGCACGCCGTCGACGCGAACCTCCTGCCGGTGCTGCTGACCCTGCTCGAGGAGCGCAGCGTCGTGCGCACGGCCGAACGGCTCTCGATGAGCCCGCAGGCCGTCGGCAGCGCGCTGGCCCGGCTGCGGCGCCACTTCGACGACCCGCTGCTCGTGCGCGTCGGACGCCACCTCGAGCTCACCACGCTCGCGGCGACCCTGCTGCCCCACGTGACCGCCGCCGTGACGGCCGCCGCCGCGCTGCTCGGCGACGACGTCGGCTTCGACCCCGCCACCAGCACCAAGCAGTTCACGATCAGCATGTCGGAGTACGCGATGACGGTGCTGACCGCGCCGCTGCTGCGCCGTCTGCGCGACCTGGCGCCCGGCTGCACCCTGCGGGTCGAGACCCTGCCGGCCGCGGCCACCGAGCACTGGGACGGCGCGCTGCTGCGCTGCGACCTGCTCGTCGGGCCCGAGCACGAGGCCCACCCCGGTCGCGCCCGGCCGGTGTTCCGCGAAGACCTCGTCTGCATCGTCCCGGCCGCGCACCCCGCCGCGGCGGCCGGCGTCCTGACCCGCGAGGCGCTCGCCGCGATGCCGCGCGCCGTCGTCCCGGGGGAGCACCTGCCGCTGGCGCCCGACCGGCGTCCGCTGCTCGCCTCCAGCCTGCTCAGCCTGCCGCACCTCGTCGTCGCCGCCGACGCCTGGGCGCTGGTGCCGCGCCGACTCGCCGAGCGGGCCGGTGCCCTGATCGCCGTCGTCGAGACCCCGTTCCCGGCCTGCGCGCTCGTCGCGAGCGCGATGTGGCACGCCCGCCGCGAGCAGGACCCCTCGGGCCGGTGGCTGCGCGGCGTCCTGGCCGAGGTGGGAGCGAGCCTGGAGACAGCTGCCGAGATCGGTGCGGGGGCCGGTTCCGGGATCGGGCGGCCCGGGGTCGCACCGGTGCTCGCGGGCACCGTGCCGGGCTCCTGAACCGGGGCCCGCGCCCGGCTCCCGCCCAGGTCCGGTGAGCGGACCGCGACCCCGCCGCCGACGCCGTCGGCGGGCGGAGACTGCGGGAGTGACGACCGCCTCCCTCCCGGCTCCGCCGGAACCCGCGTTCAGCAGCCTCGGCTACCTCGGCGTCAGCTCCGAACGGCTCGAGGACTGGACGAGCTTCGCCACCGGTCGCCTCGGCATGCAGGCCGGCGAGCGATCGGCCTCCACCCGGGCGCTGCGCATGGACGAACGCCGGGCCCGCCTCATCGTGACCGACGACGGCGCGCGCGGGTTCTTCGGCTGGGAGGTCGCCGAACGCGACCGCTTCGACGCCATCGCCGACGCCCTCGACGCGGCCGGCATCGGCGTCCACGAACTCAGCGCCGGCGAGTGCGCGCTGCGCGCCGTCACCGCCGGCCTGTCCTTCCGCGACCCCGCCGGCAACCGGGTCGAGGTGGCGTGGGGTCCGGTCGTCGACGACGAGCCCTTCCGGCCCGGGCGCACCCACTCGGGGTTCCGCACCGGGTCGCTCGGCCTGGGGCACGCCGTCCTCACGACGCCGGCCTACGACGCGCTCGTGGCGTTCTACGTCGACGTGCTGGGGTTCCGGCTCAGCGACTACACGACCCAGCCCTTCCGGGCCACCTTCCTGCGCCTCAACGCCCGCCACCACAGCCTCGCCATCATCGAGACCGATCGGGTCGGGGTGCACCACGTGATGGTCGAGCTCAACCACATGGACGACGTCGGCCAGGCCTACGACCTCGCGCTCGCCGAGCCCGACAGCATCGGGGTGACGCTGGGCCGGCACTCCAACGACCACATGTTCTCCTTCTACACCCGCACGCCCTCGGACTTCCTCATCGAGTACGGCTGGGGCGGCCGCTCGGTCGACGACCGCACCTGGCAGCCCTGCGAACTGCTCGACGGGCCGAGCCTGTGGGGCCACGAACGGTTCTGGCTGCCGCCCGAGGCGCGTCGGGTGGCCTACGACCTCCAGGTCGCGGCCGCCCAGCGCGGTGTGCGGGCGCCGGTGCACGTGCGGCCGGGCAACCACGACGTCGCCGAGGACGCGCTGTGAACGCCGTCCCCGAGATGCGGGAGACGCCGGGCACGCCGGGGACCCCGGAGATCGGCTCGCGCTTCTCCTGGGGCGAGGTGGCGATCAACTACCACGACGTGGCGGGACCGGCCGCCGGACCGTCCGGCCGACCGTCCGCCGGGACGGGGGAGGACGCCGTCCCGGTGCTGCTGGTGCACGGCTCGGGCCCCGGGGTCACCGCCTGGGCGAACTGGCGCCTGGTGATCCCCGAGCTCGCCCACCGGCGCCGGGTCATCGCCCCCGACATGGTCGGCTTCGGCTACACCGACGCCCCGACGGTCGGGTTCGACCTCGACCGGTGGGTCGGGCAGCTCCTCGCCCTCCTCGACGGTCTGGGCCTCGAGCGGGTGCACCTCATCGGCAACTCCTTCGGCGGTGCGGTCTCCCTGCACCTCGCCGACCGGCACCCCGAGCGGGTCGCCTCGCTGGTGCTGATGGGCCCGGTCGGCGTCGCCTTCGAGCTGACCGACGGCCTGGACGCCGTGTGGGGCTACGAGCCGTCGGTGCCGGCCATGGGGCACCTGGTGCGCGACGTGTTCGTGGCCGATGCCTCGGCGATCACCGACGACCTCGTCGAGCTGCGCTACCGCGCCAGCGTGCGCCCCGGCGTCCAGGAGCGCTTCGCGGCGCTCTTCCCGGCGCCGCGCCAGCGCTGGGTCGACGCCCTCGCGCTGCCGCCCGAACGCCTGGCCGGCATCGAGGCGCCCGTGCTCGTCGTCCACGGCCGCGACGACCGCGTCATCCCCCTGACCGCCTCCGAGCGGCTGGTCGGGCTGCTGCCCGATGCCCGCCTGGTGCCGATCGCCGACTGCGGCCACTGGGTGCAGATCGAGCAGACGGCCGCCTTCCTCGAGGTCGTGGGCGACTTCCTGGCCCGACCGGTCGGGAGCAGCGCGTGAGCCCGGCCGACCCGGTGAACGACCCGGTGATCGACCCGGTGATCGACCCGGTGGCCGGCACCTGGGTGCTGATCTCCTGGACCCAGGAGTACCGCGACGGCCGGGTGCTGGAGCCGATGGGCCCCGCGCCGACCGGTGTCATCACCTACGCCGAGGGCCGCATGCAGTGCCTCATCACCCGCCGGTTGCGGACGCCGTTCGGCGAGGGCGGTCAGTGGGACGCGCCGCTCGCCGATCGTGCCCGGGCCTACGACGAGTGCCTCGCCTACGCCGGACGCTACGAGTGGGGTACCCGGCCCGAGGGCCTGTGGGTGCGCCACCACGTCGACGTCTCGCTCTACCCCGGCTGGATCGGCGGTGTGCAGGAGCGGGCCGCCGTCCTCGACGGCGAGGAGCTGCGGCTGCTCGCCCACCTGGAGGTGGGCACCGCCGAGGAGCGCACCGCCGCGCTGGCGTGGCGCCGTCTCGAGGCCGGGGCCGCGCTGTGAGCGGCGGGCCGCCGAACGGCCTCGGCGGAGCGGACCTCAACCTGCTGCTGCCGCTGCAGGTGCTGCTGGAGGAGCGCAACGTGACCCGGGCCGGACGCCGGCTCTCGCTCAGCCAGCCGGCGATGAGCGCCGCCCTGGCCCGGTTGCGGCGCCGCTTCGATGACGAGCTGCTGGTCAAGGCGGGGCGCGGCTACGAGCTGACGCCGTTCGCGCGGGAGCTGCTGCCGCGGGTGCAGCACACCGTGGGGCTGCTCGCGGTGGCCCTCGACGTCGAGAGCGCCTTCGACCCGCGCACCTGCGACCGGGTGTTCCGGGTGGCCACCACCGACGACGTCGAGGTGCGCCTGCTGCCCGGTCTCTTCGACCTGCTGCGCCGCGAGGCGCCCGGCGTCCGGGTCGTGGTCTCGCCGCTGGCGGCCGGTGAGCGCACGCCCCAGCGGATCCTCGACGACGCGGACGTCGTCCTGGCTCCCGCGGAGGTCGGGTTGCCGGGTCTGCGCCGTCCGCTGTGGCGCGAGGAGATGGTGCTCATCGCCGACCCGGACGCCGATCACCCGGCCCTCGCGGAGGACGCGTCGGCCGCGACGCTCGCCGAGCTCGTCCACGCCGGTGTGTCCCTGGGCCCCGGGTTGCTGACCGCCGAGGAGCGCGCGCTCGGGGAGGCCGGCCTCGATCGCCGGCTCCGGGTCACCGCGGCGGGCTACCTCGCGCTGCCGCACGTCGTCACCGGCACCGATCTGGTGGCGCTGGTGCCGCGCTCGGTCGCCGAGCGGCATGCCGCGGAGGGCGGTCGGCTGCGGATCCTCCCGCCGCCGACCGGCCCCATCCCGCTGACGATGTGCTGCTGGTTCGACCGCTCCCGTGCGCACGACCCGCAGGACCGGTGGTTCCACGACTGCCTGGAGCGGGTCGCCCGTGCTCAGGCCGCGCCGTCGGCCTCGGGGAACATCGAGGGCCGGGCGCCGGTGATCCACCCGACGACGTGATCGGGGTCGGTGCCGGCGACCGGGAGGTCGGCGACCTTGCGACCGCGGTTGAGCACGACGTACCGGTCGGCGACGTCGCGACACAGGGGGAGGTTGTGGGTCACGAGCACGATGGCGATGCCCTGGTCGGCCATCCGGCGGATGAGGGCCTCGACCTGCCGGGTCTGCTCGTAGCCGAGGGCCGCGGTGGGCTCGTCGAGCAGCAGGATGCCGCGGTCCTCGCCGTTGACCCGGATGGCGCCGCGGGCGAGCGCCACCACCTGGCGCTGCCCGCCTGAGAGCATCGCGACGGGCCGGGTCATCGGCGCGGTGCGCACGCCCAGGCGGTCGAGCTCGGCCTCCGAGCGACGGCGCATCGCCTTGTGGTCGACGAAGCCGAGCCAACCCAGCGGCCCGCGACGCAGCACCTCGCGGCCGAGGTTGAGGTTGGTGGAGATGTCCTGGGCGTCGACGAGCGCGAGGTCCTGGTAGACCATCTGGACGCCGGCCGTCGTCGCGTCGCTGGGTGCCTGGAAGGTGTGGGTGACGCCGTGCACGCGGATCTCCCCGGCCGAGGGGCGATGCGCCCCCGACATCACCTTGAGCAGGGTGGACTTGCCGGCGCCGTTGTCGCCGAGCAGCCCGACGACCTCGCCCGGCATGACCCGGAAGTCGACCGACTCCAGGGCGCGGACGAAGCCGTAGTGCAGGTCGATGCCGGCCAGCTCCAGGGCGGGGACGGCGGTGCCGTCGGTGGCGGTCTCGGGTGCGGAGGAGGTCATGGTCACGGATCAGGCCTTCTTGTCGTGGACCGTCAGGTGGGCGTGGGAGACCAGGCGCTCGGAGACCGCCCGGTGCAGGGCTCGGTCGACGGCCAGGGAGCCCAGGAGCAGCAGACCGGTGATGACCGTGGCCCAGTACGGCTGGATGCCCCGGATCGTCAGGCCGTTGGTGATCGTGGCGAGGATGAGCGAGCCCACGAGGATCCGCGGGAGGCTGCCCTCGCCGCCGCTGAGCGAGACGCCGGCCAGGGCGACCGCGGTGAGCGCGGTGAAGATGATCGAGGGGCTGGCCTGCGGGTTGGCCTCGGTCGTGACCGCGGTGGCGATGAGACCGCCGAGGGCGCCGAAGAGGCCGGAGAGCACGAAGCCGAGCACCTGGTAGACCGGGGTCGGGATGCCGGAGCGGCGCACCGCCTCGGCGTTGCCGCCCACCGCCATCAGCCGCAACCCGTCGCGCGTGCGGGTCAGGAAGATCGTGCCGACGAGGTAGACGACCGCGACGATGTAGACCGGTGCCGGCACGCCCAGGTACCGGTCGGTGCCCATGAACGTCAGCTGGGTCAGTCCGGGGAAGGTGTAGCCGCCGGCCACGACCGCGGCCAGACCCGTGAGCACCGAGAGGGTCGCGATCGTGATGATGATCGGGTTGAACCGGCCCAGGCTGATCAGCCCGTTCACCATGCCCACCAGGACGCCGCACGCCAGGCCGGCGACCAGCGAGAGCCAGGTGGCGTGGCCGTGCGTCAGGAGCCATCCGCATACGCAGGAGGCGAGTGCCGCCGTCCCGGGCAGGGAGAGGTCCAGCACGCCCGTCATGACGCCGATGCCGACGCCGGCGGCGAAGACCGCGGTGAGTGAGGCGGCGTTGGCGATGAGCAGGGCGTTGTCGATCGAGGCGAAGTAGGGCGCGCACCAGAAGGAGAAGAACACCAGGAAGAGCGCCCAGAGCAGGAAGATGCCGCGATCACGGGCGAGGACGAGCAGCGTGATCGACCACGGCATGTCCCGTCCGGGACGGAGGCGCCGGCCGGAACCCGGCTCGGCGTCGGAGGCGGAGGGCGCCGGCCCCGGACCGTCGGTCCGGGGCGCGGCGTGCGGCGACGTGGTCATCCGCTCAGCTTCCCGCCTTCACGACCTGCTGGGGAATGGTCAGCTGGACGCCGGGGGCCGACGGGTCCGCGATCATCGAGAAGAGGGTGTCGAGCACCTGGGCCATGTCGTCCTTGAACTGGAGCGCGACGACGGCGTAGATGCGACCCTCCTGGGCCGCCTTGAGGGTCTCCTCGTTGCCGCCCGCCTCGGTGATGCAGGGGAGGTCCTTGCCGGCCGCGGCGAACGCGCCGAGGGCACCGAGCGCGCCCTCGTCGTTGTTGCCGAGCACCGCGGTGATGTTCGGGTTGCCCTGCAACGCGCTGCCGACGTCGGTCTGGGCCTTCGAGCGCTCGTCGCCGGTGATGGTCGAGACGATCTTCGCGCCGGGCGCGGTGGCCGCGAGCGCCTCCTTGGCCGCCGTCTCGGTGGCCTCGTTGCCCGCACCGCCGGTGGAGTTGATGAGCATCAGCACCTCGGCCTCGCCGTCGAGCTTCTCGTTGATGCAGTTGCCGAGCTCCTCGCCGACGGCCTTGCCGAGGGCGGCGTAGTCGATGGTGTCGAAGGAGAGGCCGGGCTGGAGGCCGTCGAGGCCGTACTGGTCGGGCGTGCCGCTCAGCACCAGCGGGACCTTGCGGTCGAGTGCCTCGGCCACCACCGAGCGCAGCGCGTCGGGGGAGATCGCGATGGTGTAGGCGCCGGCGACCCGGCCGGACTCGATGACGCTCTGGAGGTCGGTCGCCTGCTTCTGCGGGTCCTGGTTGGGGTCCTGGACCAGGACGTCGAAGCCCTTGCCCTGGGAGTAGCCCTTGACGCCTTCGGCGAGGCCGGCCATCGCCGGGATCTGCAGGCCGAGGGGGGAGAAGGCGATGGTCTTCGTCGCGCCGGAGTCGGCCGAACCCGAGGGGTCGTCACCTGAGGCGGACTCGGTGGAGCCGCCGCAGGCGGCGAGCAGCGCGAGGGATCCGGCCGCGATCCCGGCCAGCACCGGCCGGCGGACGCGGAAGAGAAGGGAGGTCATGGAGGGTCTCCTGGTTTCGGGACCGCGACGGTCGGGGCCGTCGGCGGCTGGCGGATGGCCGCCCGAGCGGTGGGCGATCCGGGGATCACCGTGTGGGCTGGGTCACAGGTAACAACGGTCACTCCGAGGAGCGGAACCCCCGCTCCGCCGATGCCCGACCATCGGCGACACGAGGTTCATCCTCACGGCCGGCGATCCCTAGCGTGGCGCCATGAGGTTGGCCGTCTACCGCCTGCCGGCCGACCCGCCGTCGCGCCGCCGCTGGGGTCTGGTCCTCGGGGGACCCGTCAGCTGGTGGATTCATCCCTTCGAGGGACGCACCGAGCTGGCGACGCTGCTCGGCGCCGAGCCCGAGCGCCGCGAGGAGTTCGCCGACCGCGCCGCCGCCCGGGACGGCCTCCACCCGCGCGACGTCATCGCGCTGGCGCCCCTGCCCGCCCATCAGCCGGCGCCGGTCACGGCGCCGGGGGCCGGTGCTCCCCGCGTCCCCGGCTCGGGTGCCCCCGAAACCCCCGACGGTGGTGAGCTGCGGTGCCGGCTGCGCGTCGTCCCCGTGGTCCCCGGGACGGCGGGCGGCCCGGTCGCCGCCGGAGACGTCCGTGCCGTGGCCCTGAGCGTGGCGTGGCGCCTCGGTGCGCTGACCATCGCCCGGACGACGGCGCCCTGGGTCGTCACGGCCGAGGATCTCGACCTCCTCCCGGTCGCCAGGATCGGCGTGCGGATGCGGATCAACCACCGCCCGGTGGCCTCGCTGCCCGCCCCGCTCGTCGTCGAGGTGACGCCGCACGGCGTGCGCACCCGCGGTCCGGTGACCCCGCGCCTGCGGCCCGGTGATCTGGTCGAGATCGCCACCGAACCCTTCGGCGTCCTGCGGCAGCCGGTGCCGATGCCCTCGGCGGTCACGCTCGCCCGATGACGTGGGCGAGAGCCTGCTCGATGCCGAGCACGAGCCCGCCCGCGAGGCCGCACCGCTCCCGCAGCACCGCATGCTCGATGGTCAGGTTGCGGGTGGCGAGGGTGCGGGCCCCGCGGTAGACCGACCCGCGCACCCGGGCCAGCAGTTCGTCGCTGTACTCGGTCAGGCCGCCGGTGAGCACGATGCGACGCGGGTTCAGCAGGTTGCACACCCCGATCAGCACCTCGCCGAGGGCGTCGGCGGCCTCGCCCAGCACTGCGATCGCGGTCGGGTCGCCCGCCTCGAGGAGGGCGAAGTACTCCTCGAAGAGCGGGTCCCAGGACGCCGGGGCGTCGGCGGCCAGGCCGACCTGGCGCACCAGGGCCGGCAGCGAGGCCACCGACTCCAGGCAGCTGGTGCGCCCGCACGTGCAGGGCACGTCGTCCGCGCCCCGCACCGGCACGTGGCCGATGTCGCCCGCCCCGCCGTCGAAGCCGTGGAAGACCCGGCCGGTGGCATCGACGATGCCCGCGCCGACACCGGCGGCGAGCTTGACCGCCACCAGCGGCAGCTGGTCGTGCGGGAGGGCGGCCGACTCCCCGAGGGCGCGCAGGTTGACGTCGTTCTCGACCACGACCGGGCAGCCGAGGTGCTCGGTGAGCTCGGCCGTCAGCGGATAGGCGTCCCACCCGGGCAGGGTCGTGGGCCGCACCGCCGACCCGGTGGTGGTGTCGACGCGGGCCGGGATGCCGACGACGGCGCCGCGCAGGTGGGCGGGCCTGCTGCCGCGGCGCAGGATGTCGCGCAGGACGTCGCGCAGCCGCCGGATCATCGCCTCGGGGCCCCGGGCGACGTCGAGCCGGATCTCCTCCATCGCCACGATGCGCTGGTCGAGGCGCGCGAGCGCGATCCGGGTGCGGCTGGTGCCCACGTCGACGGCGGCGACGACGCCGGCGTCGGCGTGGAGGGTGAGCCGCTCGGCGGGTCGGCCACGACCGGGGGAGGCCACGGTGCCCGCCCGGTCGAGCACGTGGGCCGCCAGCAGGGCCTCCACGTGGCCGGCCACGGTCGAGCGCGGCCATCCCGTCGCCGTGACCAGCTCGGCCTTCGAGGCCGCCCGCCCGCTGGCGACGAGGAGGGCGAGGCGCGCGGCGCCGGTGGGCGTGAGCGGTCCGGCCGCCTCGCTGCCCGGCAGGCGGAGCGTGGGCAGCGCGACGGCGTCGAGCGGGAGACGGTCGACCGGCATCCTCGAATAATGCCGGATCCCGTTGCAATTCCGGCGTTGAATGGCGATAACCCGCCGTCCTAGCGTCGCGGCCGGTGCGACGACGCCGTCGTCGAAGCGCGAAGGAGTGATCCGGTGGAGTCCGATGCCCTCGTCGTGAGCGAGCACGCCTACGGCCCCCTCGCCGCGCACCGCCTCGATCTGCACATGCCCGACGCCTGTTCCGACGTTGGGCCCGATGGTGGGCCCGATGGTGGGCCCGAGACCCCGCGGCCGGTCGTCGTCTACGTGCACGGCGGTGGGTGGATGACCGGCGACAAGAGCTGGCTCGGCGAACAGCCCGGCCTGCGACGTCTCGCCGATCTGCTGCTCGGGCGGGGCTGGGCCATCGCCGCGATCAACTACCGGCTCAGCGGCGAGGCGCCCTTCCCGGCCGGCGCGGACGACGTCGCCGCCGCCATCGCCTGGCTCTCCGAGGCCGCCCCCGGCCTCGGCCTCGACCCCGCCCGCATCGTGCTGCTCGGCGACAGCGCCGGCGCCCACCTCTCCCTGCTCACCGCGATGCGCGACCCGCACGCCCGCGCGAACGTGCGCGGCGTCGTCAGCTACTACGGCGTGCCCGACCTGGCGGTCGCGGTGCGCGAACGCAAGCGGCGCGTGGCCGAGGGCAGCGAGATCCGCGGCTTCTACCTCGAGCACATGGCCCACCCGCCGACCCCCGAGGGGCGCTTCCTCGGCGTCGAACCCGACGCTCCCGAGGCCGCCGAGGTGGCCGAGGCGGCCAGCGCCGTCGCCGCCGCCGGAGAGGGCGCACCGCCGGTGCTGCTCCTCGCCGGTCGCTACGACGCCGTCGCCGGCACCGAGGGTGCCGAGCAGCTCGCCGCCCGCCTGCGCGCCGCCGGGGTCGACGGCCGCTGCGTGCTGGTCGAGGCCGGCCACGGCGACGACCTCTACTTCACCGACCCGGCCCTGACGCGCGAGCTCCTCGACTTCCTCGCCGCCCACGCCCCGTCCGCCTGAGCCCGGAGAGCCCCATGACGACCCACGACACCCGACGCTTCGATCTCGCCCTGCCCGGCCTCGTCGGCGAGGGCACCTCCCTGCGGGCCACGCTGTCGGCGATGGGCGATGAGACCTTCGACGTCGACCGCTACATCGGCTCCGCCCAGGGTGCGCACTTCCTCGAGCACAACGTGCTGCTCGACCACGCCGACGGCCTCGACCCCGCCGTCCTGGCCTTCTGGGCCGGGCACGGCCGCGGAATCGACAAGCGGTTGAACGACGCCGACACCGACACGCCCTGGTACTCCTACGTGCCGGTCTCCGCGCGCGAGGAGTCCGAGCGCCGCTACCCGCTGCTGCTCCAGGTCAACCGCAAGAGCGACCTCGTGGCCGAGACGTACGGGCACACCTTCGAGGCGGCGCACGACGAGGCGATCGTGGTGATCCCGCAGGCCCGCGCCGGGATGCCGGGCTTCGTGAAGGACTTCGCCAAGCCGGTCTACGGCGACGGCCCGCGCGACCTGCCGCCCACCGACGACCTGTGGCACGTGCTCCAGCGGGCGATGGAGGAGCTGCCCGTCGACCCCGCCCGGGTCTACGTCACCGGCTTCTCCTTCCCCGGGTTCCGCGCCGTCGGTCTCGCCCTGCGGCACCCCGAGACCATCGCCGCGGTGCTGCTCAACGCGCACCTCTACCCCTTCATCTGGGACCTGCCGGGGGAGGAGCTGGCCGGCCGCGCAGCAGAGGTGCACCTGCCGATCGTCAACATCACGGGGCTCTGCGACTACGGCCACCCCTACCCCGTGCACCACGAGCAGTTCGTCGAGACCAACAACGGCCACGACCACGATCGCAGCGCCCAGCAGGCCCTCGACCACGCGAACTTCTGGTTCCGGCTCAACGGGGTGCGCCCCTTCGCCCTCGACGAGGCGCTGGCGACCGTCGGGCTGCCCGACGACCGGGCGGCCGAACGCACCATCGGGGTGCCCGCCGCGCGGCCCGAGGACGCCGCCACGATCGTGCTCGACGACACCCCGCACCACGTCGTCAGCCTCCGCGCCGCCGACGGGGTGCCGCGGGTGCGCCTGGTGGCCATCGAGAACTGCCCGCACTGGCCGCACGGCACCTTCGCCCGGCTGGGCTGGGACTTCGTCAAGCACTTCTCCCGCGATCCCGCCACCGGGGCCTCGGTCTGGGACGGCGTGGAGGAGCCGCTCGCCGGCTCCTACGCGATCGCGACGCCGAGCCGGTAACCGACGCGATGGGACGGCGCCCGACCGGCGCGGCCGCCGATCCGGCCGGACCGGCTGATCCGGCTGATCCGGCTGATCCGGCCGGCCCGGGCGCCCGGCAGACGATCGGGCCGGCGCCGGGATCAGAACCCGGCGCGCTCGTGCGG
This sequence comes from Nocardioides fonticola, assembly GCF_039536805.1. NCBI lineage: Bacteria > Bacillati > Actinomycetota > Actinomycetes > Propionibacteriales > Nocardioidaceae > Nocardioides > Nocardioides fonticola. The sequence continues at coordinate 173,921 of NZ_BAAAZH010000008.1, forward strand.
CACGTAGGGGCCCTCGAGCGCGGTGATCTCCTCGGCGCTGAGCTCGAGGTCGACGGCCGCGACGGCGTCGTCGAGGTGGGCCTGCCGGGTGGCGCCCACGATCGGCGCGGTCACGCCGGGCCGGCCCAGCAGCCAGGCCAGCGCCACGGTCGCCCGGGGCACCCCGCGCTGCTCGGCGATCCGGCCGACCGCCTCGACGACGGCACGGTCGGCGTCCTCCTGACGGCCGTAGAGCGTGCTGCCGAAGGCGTCGGTCGCGGCGCGGTCGGTGGTGGTGTCCCAGGCGCGGGCGAGCCGACCGCGGGCCAGCGGGCTCCACGGCAGGATGCCGACGCCCTGGTCGAGGCAGAAGGGGTTCATCTCCTGCTCCTCCTCGCGGTAGAGCAGGTTGTAGTGGTTCTGCATCGAGACGAACGGCGTCCAGCCGTGCTCGCGGGCCAGGTAGCGCGCCTTCGCGAACTGCCAGGCGAACATCGAGGAGGCGCCGAGGTAGCGCACCTTGCCGGCGCGCACCAGGTCGTTCAACGCCTCGAGGGTCTCCTCGATCGGCGTCTCGTCGTCCCACCGGTGGATCTGGTAGAGGTCGATGTGGTCGACGCCGAGGCGGCGCAGGCTCGCCTCGCACTGCGCGATGATCGCCGTGCGCGACAGTCCGGAGCCGGCCGGGCCGGGCCCCATGCGGCCGTGCACCTTGGTGGCGATGACCACCTCGTCGCGCGGCACGAGCCGGCCGAGCACGTCGCCGAGGATCTCCTCGCTCGAGCCGTCGGAGTAGACGTTCGCGGTGTCGAAGAAGGTGATGCCGAGGTCGAGCGCGCGGCGGATGAACACCTCCGACTCCGCCGGCGGCAGGGTCCAGGGGTGGCCGCCGCGATCGGGCTCGCCGTAGCTCATGCAGCCCAGGGCCAGGCGGGAGACGACCAGGCCGGTCTCGCCGAGGCGTCGGTACTCCATCGGGTTCCTCGTTCCCTTCGATGCGCCCGCCGTGGTCGTCGGGCCGGTGGTGGTGCTCGGGTCGTTGCTCGGGTGGTTGCTCGGGGTGGACGGCGCCGGGAGTCAGTCGCGCCAGGTGTGCTGCGGGCGCCAGCCGAGCTCGGCGGCCGCCCGCGCGGTGGAGACCAGCGCCTCGTGCCCGACGAAGTCGCGCTCGCGCGGCACGTCGGCGTAGTACAGGTCGACAAGTTCCTGGGTCGGGCGCTCCATCACGGTGTCGTCGTTGAAGATCGCGTACACCCGGCTGCCGGGTCGCGGCTGCTCGAGGGCGAGCCGGACGGCGCGCGCGCCGTCGCGGGTGTCGATGTAGGACCACAGGTTCCAGCGACGCAGCATCGGGTCGTCCTGCCACTGCGGGATCTCGACGTAGTCGGTCTCGTCGAGCACGTTGGAGAAGCGCAGACCGGTCATCGACAGCTGGGGGTCGCGCCGGCAGAACTGGGCGGCGGCGGTCTCGGCGAGCAGCTTCTCCAGGGCGTAGTCGGCGTTGGGCCGCGGTTCGCAGGTCTCCTCCAGCGGCAGCCGCTCGGGGGCGTCGTCGAAGGGATAGCCGAAGAGCGTCTCGCTGGAGGCCCACACGACGTTGCGCACGCGGGCCAGCCGTGCTGCGGAGAACACGTGGTAGGTGCTGAGGATGTTGTTGCCGAACGTGGCGGCGTTGCCAGCCTGCGCCGGGCCGGGGATCGCACCGAGGTGCACCACCGCGTCGACGCCCGTGTGGGCCTGGTCGATGCCGGTGAAGGCCTCGACGACCTGGCCGAAGTCGGTGAGGTCGATGCGCAGGAACCGGGCGCCGCGGTCGGGAGAGGGCCGCTGGTCGACGTTCATCACGGTCCAGCCGTGCTCGAGGAGCTCCCGGACGACGGCGCGGCCGAGCTTGCCGCTCCCTCCGGTGACGGCGACGACGGGCATGGGTGCTCCTCCGCAGATCGGGACTATCTCGTAATACCGTATGACGATAGCGTAGGCCCATGCCCGAGGGAACCCCTGTCATGACCGCCGCCAGCGCCGCGACCCTGCCGCCGTCCGTGACCGACCTGCGTCGCCGGCTGCCGGCCGACTTCGCGTTCGGCACCGCCACCGCCGCCTACCAGATCGAGGGGGCGGTCGCCGCGGACGGTCGCTCGCCCTCGATCTGGGACGCCTACTGCGAGCGCCCGGGAGCCATCCTCGGCGGCGACACCGGCGAGACCACCTGCGACCACTACCACCGCTATGCCGCCGACGCCGACCTGCTCGGCTGGCTCGGCGCCCGGTTCTACCGCTTCTCCATCTCCTGGCCGCGGGTGCTGCCGGAGGGGAGCGGACGCATCGAGCAGCGCGGTCTGGACTTCTACCGGCGCCTGCTCGACGCCCTCGACCGCAACGGCGTCGAGCCGTGGGTGACGCTCTACCACTGGGATCTCCCGCAGGTGCTCCAAGAGCGCGACGGCGGCTGGGCGGCCCGCTCGACCGCCGAGGCGTTCGCGGAGTTCGCCCTCGTCGTCCACGACGCCCTGGGCGACCGCATCGCCCACTGGACGACGCTCAACGAGCCGTTCTGCTCGGCGTTCTACGGCTACGCCGCCGGCACCCAGGCCCCGGGGGTGGTCGACGGGCCGAGCGCCATCGCCGCCGGCCACCACCTCATGCTCGGCCACGGCCTGGCCCTCCGGGCGATGCGCGAGCGTCGTCCCGACCACCGCTTCGGGGTCACCCTCAACCTCTCCCCGGTCGAGGCGGCCACCGCAGCCGCGGCCGACCAGGACGCCGCCCGCCGCATCGATGCGCGGCGCAACCGGTTCTTCCTCGACCCGATCCTGCGCGGCAGCTACCCGGCCGACATGGTCGCCGAGCTCCCGCAGGTCGACTGGGAGCACCTCGTGCGCCCCGGCGACCTGGCCACCATCGCCCAGCCCCTCGACCTGCTCGGCGTCAACTACTACCGGCGGTTCGTGGCCCGCGCCGCCGATCCGTCGGGGGCGTCGGCGGCCTCGGCGAGCCCGGCGGCCGACACCCTGGTCGACGCCGAGGCGCCCGCCGCGGCCGAGCCCACGCCGCACGTCGGATGCGAGGACGTCGAGTTCGTCGCGACCGGCCGCCCGCGCACCCAGATGGGCTGGGAGATCGATCCCGAGGGGCTCACCGAGCTGCTGCTGCGCCTGCACCGCGACTACCCGGTGCCGCCGCTCTACCTCACCGAGAACGGCATGGCCCACGCCGACGAGGTCGGCGCCGACGGGCGGGTCGCCGACCCCGAGCGCATCGCGTACCTGCGCACCCACCTCGAGGCCTGCGCCGACGCGATCGACCGGGGCGTCGACCTGCGCGGGTACTTCGCCTGGTCGTTCCTCGACAACTTCGAGTGGTCACTGGGCCTGGAGCGCCGCTTCGGGCTGGTGCACGTCGACTACGAGACCCAGCAGCGCACCCCGAAGGACAGCGCCTACTGGTACCGCGACCTCGTCGCCGCCGAGACCCCGCGGCTGCGCGGGACGGCGAACCGCACCGAGGTGCTCGGCGCCGAGCACGTGCGGCGCTCGACGGCCGGCGTCGACCCGCTCGCGGCACCGCTCCAGGACCTCGTCACCACCGCCTGCTGGGGCACGGTGTGGGAGCGTCCGGAGCTGCCGCGGCCCACCCGCTCGCTGGTGACCGTCTCCCTGCTCGCCGCCCTCGGCCACCACGACGAGCTGGCCGTGCACGTGCGCGGCGCCCTGCGCAACGGCTGCACGCCCGAGCAGATCGCCGAGGCGGTCACCCACACCGCCGTCTACGCCGGTGCCCCGGCTGCGCTCGCCGCGATGCGGGTCGTCGTGGCCACCGTGCGGGAGGCGTCGCCGCAGGACGGGCCGTGAGCCCGGGTGCATCCGGGGCTCCGGAGCCCCCGCGGTTGGCCGTCATCGGCCTGGGCGCCCTCGGCGCCCCCGTGGCGGGCCGCCTCGTGGCGACGGGGGAGCACCGGGTGGTCGGGTACGACCTCGACCCCGCACGGGCCGACGCCGTGCCGGGGCTGACCCGGGCTGCGAGCCCCACCGCCGCCGCGCGCGGCGCCTGCATCGTCCTGACCTGCCTGCCCACCAGTGCCGACGTCGCCGCCGTCGTGGACGACGTGCTGCCCGTGCTCGAGCCCGGAGCGCTGCTGCTCGACCTGACCTCGGGGGAGGCCGCCGCGACCCGCGCGCTCGGAGCCCGGCTCGCCGCCCGCGGCGTGCGCCTGGTCGACGCCGCCGTCACCGGCGGGGTCGCGCGGGCCGCGACCGGCGATCTCGCCGTCCTGCTCGGCGGCGCACCCGACGACGTCGCCGAGGCGATCCGGGTGCTTGCGCCCGTGGGGTCGACCTTCCTGCACGGCGGGCCGCTCGGCGCCGGGCAGATGCTGAAGTCGCTCAACAACCTGGTCTCCGCGACCGGCCTGGCCATCGCCGGCGAGGCGTTGCGCATCGGCGCCGCCCACGGGCTGGCGCCCGAGCTCGTGGTGCAGGTGCTCAACGCCGGCAGCGGGCGCAATCACGCCACCGAGACCAAGCTGGTGCCGCACGTGCTCACCGGCGCCCATGCCTCGGGCTTCGGACTCGACCTGATGGTCAAGGACCTCGGCCTGGCGCTCGCGCTGGCCGAGGACGGCCGGGTCGAGACGCCGCTGGCGCGTGCCGTGCTCGACCGGTGGCGGTCGGTCGGCGCCGCGCTCGGCCCGGGCCGCGACCACACCGAGATCGCCCGCATCCATCCCCGACCCGAGGACGCCCCGTGACCGATCCGACCCTCGCCGCGCCCGACTGGCAGGTGCACGCCGTCCGCTACGCCACCTACCCCACGACCCGCAGCGCCGAGCTGCTCCGGTTCGCCGAGTACGGCGAACCCGACGGCCCGATGATCTGCGACTTCTACCTGTGGGTCGTGCGCAGCGCCGAGCAGGTGATCCTCTTCGACACCGGCTACACCCGCGCCGCCGGCGACCGGCTGGGGGTGGCCTGGCTCAGCGGCGTCCCCGAGGCACTCGCCGATCTCGATCTCGGTCCCGACGACGTCACGACCGTCGTCCACTCCCACCTGCACTCCGACCACGTCGGCAACCACGAGCTGCTGTCCGGAGCGCAGGTGCGGATGCGCCGAGAGGAATGGGAGTTCTGGACCTCGCCGATGGCCGAGCGCGCTCTCTTCCGCCGATTCACCGACGCCGATCAGATGGCCGCCCTCGAGCGGGTGCGGCGCGAGGGCCGCCTCGTGCTCGACGAGGAGGAGGTCGAGGTCGCACCCGGCGTGCGCACGGTCGCGCTGCCCGGCCACACCCCCGGCAGCCAGGGGCTCCTGATCGAGTCCGGCGGTCGGCGGGTGCTGCTGGCCTCCGACGCCGCCCACTACTACGAGGAGCTCGACGACGACCGGCCCTTCTTCATCGTCGACGACCTGCCCCGCATGTACGCCAGCTTCGATCGGCTGCGGACCGCACGCGAGGACGGCGTCCGTGTCGTCGCCGGGCACGATCCCGCCGACCTGGAGGCCTTCGAGCGCACGCGGCTGCGGCACGGCGCGGATCTGCTGCGGATCCTCTGACGCCTCCGGCCTCCCGCGGCGCAAGGGCGACGGAGAGGGCGGAGGAGAGGGCGGAGGAGAGGGCGGAGGAGAGGGCGGCGTCTAGGCCGAGGCCTCGAGCGCGGCGAGGGCGAGGACGCCCGCGTTGCGCACGTGGGCCTCGCACGCCTGCCGGGCCGCCTCGGGGTCGGCCGCGACCGCGGCCGCCTGCACGATGTCGCGCAGCTCCTGCAGCGACACCGCGGCGCGGCCCTCGGTGCGCAGCGAGAGCCCGCGCAGCACCTGCACGCGGGCCTTGATGCCGCGCACCGTGGCGGTGATGGCCCGGTTGCCCGAGCCGGCGAAGAGCGTCTCGTAGAAGCGGTCCTTGGCGGCCAGCTCGAGGGTGATGTCGCCGGTGGCGAAGGCCGCCTCGACCTCGGCCAGGGCCGCCTCCAGCGCCTGCCGCTCGTCGTCCCCGGCCCGCTCGGCGAACAGTGCCCCGGCCGTGCCCTCCAACGCCGCTCGCAGCTCGTAGAGGTCGCGGGCGTCCTCGGGGGTCAGGACGGCGACCACCGGGCCGCGATGGGCGACCATGCTGACCAGCCCCTCGGTCTCCAACTGCCGCAGCGCCTCGCGCACGACGGTGCGGGAGACCGCGAACCGTTCGCACAGGGCGTTCTCGTAGAGCCGTTCGCCGGGTGCGAACTCCGCGGCGACGATGGCGGCGCGCAGACCCTCGACGACCTCCTGGCGCAGGGGAGCGGCGATACGACGCGGGGAACCTCCGGCCTGCGTCATGGGCGTCTCCTCCGCGCGCCGATCACATGCCGTCGGGCTCGGGGCTGTCGAAGTAGGGGAACTTCTCCATGAACGACGACAGGGCCGCGCCGCTGACGCCCGAGCAGTACTGGAAGGCGCCCTTCTGCTTGGTCGTGTCGGTCTGGCCGACGCCGCCGGCGGTCCAGTGGGTGAAGGCGACGTGCGCGCCGTCGGGGAAGGTCTTGCCGTCCTCGTCGGTGGAGAGCCAGGGCACGGCCTTGAACTTCGTGCGGAAGTTCGAGGTGCCGGCGAGCTTGTCGGCGATCGCGCGCAGGTAGCTCATCTGCTTGCTGGAGTCGGCGATCGTCTTGTCGTACCAGAGGATCGTGTAGCCGTGCTCGAGATTGTGCACGAGCGCCTCGAGCGCCGGGCGGTCGTCCTCGGTGTAGAGCTTGCGCTGCATCGGGTCGGGGGCGACGCCGGCGACGTTCCAGTGGGCGCCGAAGGCCGGCGGAGCGGTCGTGTAGTCGACCGGGGTGCCCTCGGGCACGTGCTGCTGGTTGCCGTCGGCCTTCTTCTCCTCGACCGGCTGGCAGACCGAGGCGGCCTGGCCGATGCCGCTCAGCGCGACGTCGGCGTACTGGCGGTCGTCGTACCAGTTCTTCACCGGCTGGTAGGCGGCCGCGCCGACGATGAGCAGGGCGATGACGAGGCAGACACCGATGATCGCGAAGCCCCGGCGACGGTCGGCACCGCGCTGCTGCTTGCGGATCTGGTCCAGGACCTGCTGGCGGTCGGACTTGGCGCTCTTCTTGGCCACGGTGGGACTACCTCGGAGCTCTCTTCGGCGGACGGACGCGCAGAGTCTACGGAGAGGCCGGGTGCAGACGCAGAATCCCCGGGGGATCGTCACCATCTCGTGTCACACGCCAGCGGTGGGCGAACGCCACCGCCTCCAGCACCTCGCGGGGCCCGCGGACGGCGAGGCGGCCCTCCTCCGGCGCCCCCGGAACCGTGCCGGGAGCCGTGCCGGGAGCCGTGCCCGGGGACGCCAGGACCTCCACACCGTGATGGGCGAGACGCGCGAGGCCCTCGGCGATCTCCTCGGGCGTCGCGACCGCACCGAAGCCCCGATCGTCGCCCGCGCGACCCTCGAGGGCGCGCAGCACGGCCTCGCGGGCGCCGTACCCGAACAGGTCGCCGGCCTCGGGGCGCACGAGGGCTGCCGCGCCGGGCCCGTGGTCGTCGGCGGGCAGCACCAGGTCGGCGCGCCCGCGCAGCACCGCGACCGGTCGCGCGCCGAGCTTGTGCTGGGCGAGCTCGGCGGCGCCGGCGATCTCGTCGGCCACGGCCGGGAGGGTGACCGCGAGCTCGTTGCCGTAGGCGTCGACGCGTCCCCCGTACGGCTCGGCGACCCGGACGCCGGCCGCGCCGACCGCGATGTCGGTCTGCCCCTCGCGCCAGGCCCGGCCCGCGGTGTCGGTGACGATCACGCCGACGACGCGGCCGGTGCGGGTCAGCACGGCCTCCCGCAGCCGGCGGGCCGAGGCGTCGGGGTCGAGCGGCAGCAGCACGATGCGTCCGGCCTCGACGTTGGAGGCGTCGATGCCGGCGGCCGCCATCGTGAGTCCCAGGCGCGTGCGCACGATGCTCGTCGGGCCGCGGCGGGCGACGAGCCGGTCGGTCTCCTCGGCCAGGGCGCTGTCGCGATCGCCGTCGCGCACGCGGCCCTCGGCCTTGCTGACGATCTTGCTGGTGACGATCAGGATGTCGCCGTCGCGCAGGTCGAGCAGGGGCAGCAGCAGCGCCGCGAGGTCGTCGCCCGGCCGGATCTCCGGGACGCCGTCGGGGGCGACGATGCCGATCGCGCTGCCCTCGCCCATCAGCCCACCAGGGCCAGGCCGGCCGCGATCATCGCCGCGGTGGCGGCAGGGTCGTGCATGAGCAGCGGGACGGCGTCGGCGCGCAGCCCGGCCGCACGCAGGGCGGGCAGCGCGGCGGCGTCGCGTTCGTCGACGAGCCAGGCGTCGAGGACGCCGCCGGCGCTGCGTGCGCCGTAGTGCAGGCCGACGGCCTCGGCGGACACGGCGACCCCGATCGCCGCGAGCATCTGGGCGGCCATGCCGCGCACGTGGTCGCCCCCGACGATGGGGGACAGGCCGATCACCGGGGCCGGCGTGCCCGCGACGGCCTCGCGGATGCCGGGCACGCCCAGGATCGTGCCGACCGAGACGACCGGGTTCGACGGCGGCACGAGCACGAGGTCGGCCGAGCCGATCGCCTCCAGCACGCCCGGGCCGGGCGTGGCGGCGTCCTGGCCGACCACGACGACGGTCTCGGCCGGCACCGAGGCCCGCAGCCGCACCCAGTACTCCTGGAAGTGCACGACGCGCTTGCCGCTGGGGGAGTCGGGGTCGGCGATCGCGACGTGGGTCTCGACCCGGTCGTCGGTCATCGGCAGCAGGCGCACCCCCGGCTGCCAACGGCGGCACAGCGCCTCGGTGACCGCCGAGAGCGGGTAGCCGGCGTCGAGCATCTGGGTGCGCACGAGGTGGGTGGCGACGTCGCGGTCGCCGAGGCCGAACCAGGTGGGCTCGACGCCGTAGGCGGCCAGCTCGGTGCGCACGCTCCACGTCTCCTCGCGCCGTCCCCAGCCGCGTTCGAGGTCGATGCCGTCGCCGAGGGTGTACATGACGGTGTCGAGGTCGGGGCAGACCTTGAGTCCGTGCACCCAGATGTCGTCGGCGGTGTTGGCCACCACGGTGACCTCGGCGTCGGCCGGGACGCCGGGCAGCGAGCCGGCCGCGATGCCGTGGAGGAGGCCCTGGAGGAACCGGGCCCCGCCCATGCCGCCGGACAGGACGGTGATCGCGCGCATGGTTCGTACTCTGCACCACCGGCGGCACCGCTCCGGCAGGCGGTCCGGCCCCATGACGTCCAGGTGACGGCCCGATGACGGCCGCGTCAGGCGGGCCGGTGCCGTCGGGACGAAGGGGACGTATATCAGAACCGGGCTTGACTTCGGCGGTACGACAGGCATGTAATTCCCGCAGTGTTCTTCGGACGAACACGAGGGTCGAAAGGGGCGCATCGTGAGAGAGCTGTTTCTCCTCGAATCGAGCGCCGACGAAGCGGGTTGGCGAGACCGCGCACTGTGCGCTCAGACCGACCCGGAGGCGTTCTTCCCCGAGAAGGGCGGCTCCACGAGGGAGGCCAAGAAGGTCTGCCTCACCTGCGAGGTCAGGACCGAGTGCCTGGAATCGGCACTCATGAACGACGAGCGGTTCGGCATCTGGGGCGGTCTCTCCGAACGGGAGCGTCGCAAGTTGAAGAAGCGCGCGGTCTGACCGAAGCGTCGTCGGCGCAGCATTCGGCGGAACATCAGTGGAGGACCCGTGGCCCGCGAGGGCAGCGGGTCCTCCGCCGTTCCGGGCCCGGCTCGGGGCCCGGCTCCGCGCTTTCCCCTCCCACGGCCCCGGGCGGTTAGGGTCTCCGGCGTGTCGGGAGTCGAACCGGGTACCGCACCCGTGCAGGTCGCAGCGCTCGACGGGTCGCCCGCCCCGCGGGTCGGCCTGCTGATCGTCAGCCACGACGGCGCCCGCTGGCTGCCCACCGTCATCGACGGCATCCGCGCCCAGCAGCGCCCGGCCGACCGGGTCGTCGCCGTCGACACCACCAGCCGCGACGGGTCCGATGCGCTGCTCGAGGACGCTTTCGGCACCGTGCTCACGGTGCCCGGGGGCACCGGCTACCCGGCCGCCGTGCGCGAGGGCCTGGCCCGGCTCGACGACGTCGACTGGGTCTGGATGCTCCACGACGACTCCACGCCCCACCCCGAGGCCCTCGCCCGGCTGCTCGCGCAGGCCGCCGCGCGCCCGGACGCCGCGGTGCTGGGCCCCAAGCTGCGCGAATGGCCCTCGCTGCGGCGCCTCCTCGAGCTCGGTGTCACGATCTCGGGCACCGGACGTCGCGAGACCGGCCTCGAGCGCGGCGAGTACGACCAGGGTCAGCACGACGAGGTGCGCCGCGTGCTCGCGGTCAACACCGCCGGCATGCTGGTGCGCCGCGACGTCCTCGACCAGCTCGGCGGCTTCGACGACCAGCTGCCCGTCTTCGGCAACGACCTCGACTTCGGGTGGCGGGCCGCCGCCGCCGGGCACACGACCCTCGTCGTCCCCGACGCCGTCGTGTTCCACGCCGAGGCCGCCCATCGCGGCATCCGCCGCACGCCGCTCACGGGCCGCCACACCCACTACCAGGAGCGCCGGGCCGCGCTCTACACGCTGCTGGCGAACAGCCGGGGCCGATGGCTGCCGCTGCAGATCCTGCGGCTCGGGTTCGGCACGCTGCTGCGGATGCTGGGCTTCCTGCTGGTGCGCCAGGTCGGTCAGGCGCTCGACGAACTGGCCGCCCTCGTCTCGGTGGTGGGCAGCCCCGGTCAGCTGCTGGCCGCCCGCCGCGCCCGCCGTGGCCGGTCGGGCCGTGCCGGGGGCGCCGGGGGCGAGGTCCGCGGTCTGCTCGCACCGTGGTGGCTGCCCTACCGCCACGGCCTCGACCTCCTCACCGATCTCGCGGACGCCGCGACCAGCCAGGCGGCCGACGTCGCCGAGCGACGGCGACTGGCCGCGGCCGAGCGCGACCCGGCGTCCTTCGCCGCGAAGCGGGTGCAGGCCCAGGCCGCCGACGACGAACTGCCCGACGACTCCGGATTCGTCGTGCGGTTCCTCACCAACCCGATCGAGGTGCTGCTGACCCTCGTCGTGCTGGCCTCGCTCATCGGCGCCCGCGCCGCCTTCGGATCGGTGGCCGGGGGCGGCCTCGCCCCGGCCCCGGCCGGAGCGGGCGACTGGTGGAGCACCTACCTGGCCTCCTGGCACCCGCTGGGGCTCGGGACGCCGGTGCCCGCACCGCCGTACCTGCTGCCGCTGGCCCTGCTCGCCAGCCTCCTCGGCGGGAGCGCCGGCCTGGCCGTCAGCGTCGTCCTCGTGGGTGCCGTGCCGGTCGGGCTGTGGGGCGCGTGGCGGTTCCTGCGGGTCGTGGGCCGTCTGGTCTCCCCGCAGGGCATGCCGCGGTGGCTGCTGCTGTGGGGAGCGGTCACCTACGCGCTCGTGCCGGTCACGAGCGGCGCGTACGGCGACGGACGACTCGGCCCCGTCGTGGCCGCGGCGCTGCTGCCCTGGCTCGCCCACGCCGCCCTGGGCTTCGCCGAGCCCGAGGCCGATCGGCGCTGGCGCGCGGCGTTCCGGGCCGGTCTGCTGCTGAGCGTCGTCACCTCGGTGACCCCGACGGCGTGGTTCTTCGCCGTCGTCCTCGGCGCCGTCGTCACCGGCCTGGCGCTGCGCATCGTGCCCGGCGCGATCGCCGACCGCTCGGCCTGGGGACCGCCGGCCACCGCGATCGCCCTGCCGGTGCTCCTGCTCCTGCCGTGGTGGCTGCCCGCGCTGCGACACCGCGCCGCCGAGGGGCTGCTCCTCGACGCCGGGCGTCCGCCCGCGCCGGCCCCGCACGGCCTCGACCTGCTCGCCGGCCGCATCGGCGACGTGGGCGCGCCCACCTGGCTCGGCGTCCTGCTCGCCGTGGCCGCCCTCGCGGCCCTGCTGCCGCGCACCAGCCGGATCCCGGTGCTGGTGTGCTGGATCGCGGCCTCGCTGGCCGCCGTCGTCGCGCTCGTCCTCTCCTGGGTCACCCTCGACCTGCCGGCGGTGTCGGTGGCCCCCGGCACCTCCTTCCTCGTCGTGGCGCTCCAGGGCGCGTTCGTGGTGGCGGCCGTGCTCGGCGCGCAGGCCCTCGTGCCGCTCCTCGACCCCACCCCGGCCCGTCGCGGCCCGCAGGCACCGGCCTGGGCCCGCACGGCGGCCGCCGTCGTCGCCGGGGTCGTCGCCCTCGTGCCCCTGGTCGGCCTGGGCTGGTTCGTCATCGGCCCCGACAACCGGCTGGGCGACGGCGTCGACTCCGGCATCCCCGCCTACATGGAGCAGGCGGTCGACCGCGGGCGGGTGCCCGGCGTCCTCGTGCTGCGCGGCAGCGTCGAGGACGGCCTGCGCTTCGACGTGCGCCGCGGTGACGGCGTGCGTCTGGGCGACGACGAGATCCTCGACCAGACCCGTGTCGACCAGAGCTTCGAGGACGCCGTGCGCACCCTCGTCTCACGTCCCTCGCCGGCCTCGGTGGCCGAGCTGGCGCGCGAGGGCATCTCCTACATCGTGCTCGCCGCCCCCGCCGACGGCGACGTCGCGGCCACCCTCGACGCCACCGGCGGGCTCGCCCAGGCCAGCGCCGAGGACCGGCGCACCCGCGCCTGGCAGATCCAGCGCGGCGTCGCCGAGGGCGACCTCACCGGCCACCGGTCGTGGCTGCGCTTGCTGCTCCTGCTCGTGCAGGGCGCGGCGCTCGTCGTCGTCGCCGTCCAGTGCGGCCCGACCCGTCGCGGCGCGTCGGGCCCCGGTGACGCCGACCCCGCGCTCGACCCCGCGCTCGACCCCGCGCTCGCCCCGGCGCTCGACCCGGCGCTCGGGCGCCGCGGACGGAGGATCCGATGACCCGCACCCCGCGCCGTCCCTCGCTCAGCCCGCTGAACCCGCTCGGCGTGCTGGCCGTCGTCCTGCCGCTGCTGACCCTGCTCGCCGGCCTGCTGACCGACGCTCGGGTCGACGACCGCACCGGGCCGCGGCCCCCGGCCACCGCCGACCTGGTGCGGGCCACGCTCGTGTGCCCCAGCGGTGCGGGCGGCGTCCTGCTCGGCACCGACGGCACGGCCAGCGGCCCGGTCCGGGTCACGGCGTCGCGCGACGACGGCCGCGACGGCGAGGGCGAGGAGGTCGACCTCGCACCCGGTCGGCTCGGCTCCCTGCCCGGCGCGGCGACCGACGCCCAGGTCGTGCTCGGCGAGGACGACCTGGCCCCCGGCCTCTTCGCCACGCGGGTCGGCAGTCCACGCCTCTCCGCGATGGACTGCCCCGCCCCCGCCGCCGACCAGTGGTTCACCGGGGTCGGCGCCGGCGCGACCCACCGGTCCGTGCTCGAGCTCACCAACCCCGACGCCGGCCCGGCGGTCGCGAGCGTCCAGGTGCTCGGCGGCGCCGGCCCTGTCGATGCTCCCCGGTTCCAGGGCATCGCCGTCCCCGGCCGCGGCACCGTGCGGCTCGACCTCGCCACGCTGCTGCCGCGACGCAGCCAGCTCGCGCTGCACGTCACCTCCGACCGCGGCCGCATCGCCGCGGCCGTCCTCGACACCTACGACGCGCTGGGGCCCACACCCGCGAGCAGCGACTACCTCCCGGGCCAGGCGGCTCCGGCCCCCACCCTGTGGCTGCTCGGCCTGCCCGGCTCCGCCGGCGGCCGGGTGCTGTCGGTGGCCAATCCCGGCACCGACGCCGTGCGCGTGACCCTCAAGCTCGTCACGCCCGACTCGGTCTTCACCCCCTCCGCGGCCCAGGAGATCGTCGTCGATCCCCAGACCATCGCGACGGTCGATCTGCGCTCGGTGCTCGACACCAAGGCCGCCGCCGACGCGTTCGGCGTCCAGGTCAACGCGACCGGCGCGGTCACCGCGTCCCTGCGATCGACCGCCGCCGACGACCTCGCCCTGACCGTGCCCGCCACCGTCGTGAGCGAGGAGACCCGCCTGGCGCTGCCGCCGGGCGACGCGCAGCTCGAGATCGCCGGGTCCACCGGCGTGGGCGTGGTGCAGGTCGTGGGGTGGACGTCGAGCGGACGGCGTGCCTTCTCCCGGTCCGTCGAGCTCGTGCCGGGCAACGGCGTCAGCCTCGACCTGCCCGCCGGCGTCCAGTCGGTCAGCCTGACCCCGGAGCGCACCACCGTGCGCGCCGCCGTCCGCGTCAGCCGGGCCGGCACCGGGCGGGGGAGCGGCACCACGGTGCTGCCCCTGCGCGAGCTCGTCCGCCGCAGCCTGGTGCCGGACGTCGCGCCGGGGCTGCCGCGGGGCTGAGGAGTTCAACCGGGCCGGTCAGCCGGGGCGGTCAGTCCGTGCCGCGGTAGCGCGGGTCGACGTCCTCGGCATCGATGCCCAGCAGCTCGGCCACCTGCTCGACCACGACGGTGCGCACGAGCGCCTCGAGGTCCGAGCGGGTCTCGCAGCGGTGCTCGATCGGGCGCCGGAAGACCACCAGCCGAGTCGGGCGCCCGGCCGTGCCGCGCACGAGCGAGGAGAGCGGCACGGTGACGCTGTCCCAGTCGTCGGGCACCTGCGGGGTGTCCTCGACGGCGTACTCGACCAGGCCGAGCCGGTCCTGCCAGCGATCGTCGATCTCGGTGACGACCGCGAGCACCAGGTCGTCGAACCGCTCCCGCGCGGTGCGCAGCTCGGGGGTGCCCGCCACCCGCGGCAGCACGCCCGGGCCCCGCATGCCGCGACCGCGACGGTCGCGGGTGCGGCGCGGCGTCGCGTCGGAGGTCCGGTCGCCGGGTGCCGCTGCGGTCATGCCGCGAGCCTAAACGGCCTGCCCGCTCCGGGCCGGTACCGTCGGGGTCGTGACCTCCACGCGCCGCTGCTCTCGCACCGCGTGCGGGCGGCCCGCGGTGATGACGCTCACCTACGTGTACGCCGATCAGACCGCGGTGCTGGGCCCGCTCGCCACCTACGCCGAGCCGCACGCCTACGACCTGTGCGAGTTCCACAGCGAGCGGCTCTCGGCCCCGCGCGGCTGGGAGGTGCTGCGTCTCGCCGTCGACCCCGCCGCGCACGGCCCGAGCGAGGACGACCTGCTCGCCCTGGCCGACGCCGTCCGCGAGGCCGCGCGGCCGCTGCGCCCGCAGCGGGTGGAGGTCGAGCCCGGCGCCGAGACCGGTCGCGAGACCGCGCGCCGCGGGCACCTGCGCGTGCTGAGCCCCGACTCCTGACCCTCGCCAGCGCGGGTGCCAGGTGCGCTCGGTGCGCCTCGCGGGGCGGCAACACCGATGTCATCGCAGGGCTATAGGGTCGGGCCCATGGCCGACACCGACGCCCTGCGCGCCGACGCACGATCCGCTGACGTCACCGCGGTCTTCAAGGCCTACGACGTGCGCGGACTCGTTCCCGAACAGCTCGACGACGACCTCGCCCGGGCCACCGGCCGGGCCTACGTCCAGGTCACCGGGGCGACCCAGGTCGTCGTCGGTCACGACATGCGGCCCAGCTCGCCCGGTCTCGCCGGTGCGTTCGCCGACGGCGCCACGAGCGCCGGCGCCGACGTCGTCATGATCGGCCTGGCCTCCACCGACCAGCTCTACTTCGCCTCCGGCCACCTCGGTCTGCCGGGGGCGATGTTCACCGCCAGCCACAACCCCGCCCAGTACAACGGCATCAAGATGTGCCGCGCCTACGCCCAGCCGATCGGCCTCGACACCGGTCTGGCCGAGATCCGCGACCTGGTGATCGCCGACCTCGCCGGCGCCGAGCACCCGCCGTCGGGCCGTATCGGCTCGATCAGCGAGCACGACGTCCTGGCCGCTTACGCCGCGCACCTGCTGTCGCTGGCTCCCGTGTCGGGGCGGCGGCTCAAGGTCGTCGTCGACGCGGGCAACGGGATGGCCGGCTACACCGCGCCCGCCGTCTTCGACCGCCTCGGCGATGACGCGGTCGAGATCGTGCCGATGTACTTCGAGCTCGACGGCACCTTCCCGAACCACGAGGCCAACCCGATCGAGGCCGAGAACCTCCGCGACCTCCAGGCCCGCGTGCTCGCCGAGGGCGCCGACATCGGCCTGGCCTTCGACGGCGACGCCGACCGCTGCTTCCTCGTCGACGAGCGCGGCGAGGCGGTCTCGCCGTCCACCCTGACGGCGCTCATCGCGGCCCGCGAGCTGGCCAAGGAGCCCGGCTCCACGGTGATCCACAACCTCATCACCAGCCGCGCGGTGCCCGAGATCGTCCGCGAGCACGGCGGCACCCCCGTGCGCACCCGGGTCGGCCACTCCTTCATCAAGGCCACCATGGCCGAGACCGACGCCGTCTTCGGCGGCGAGCACTCCGGCCACTTCTATTTCCGCGACTTCTGGCGCGCCGACTCCGGCATGCTCGCGGCGCTGCACGCGCTCGCCGCCCTGGCTGAGACCGACCAGCCGCTCTCGGCGTTGCTCGCGGCCTACGAGCGCTACCCGCTCAGCGGCGAGATCAACTCGACCGTCGACGACCCGGCCGCCGTCATCGCGCGCCTCGAGGAGCTCTACGGCTCGCGCGAGGGCGTCACCACCGACCGCCTCGACGGCCTGAGCGTCGCCCACGCCGACTGGGCCTTCAACGTGCGACCCTCGAACACCGAGCCGCTGCTGCGCCTCAACGCCGAGGGCCGCGACGCTGCCACCATGGCCGCGATCCGGGACGAGGTCCTGGCCCACATCCGCGGAGGAGACCGATGACCGAGCCGCTGCACCTCGACCCCGCCCTGCTCGAGGTGATCGTGTGCCCCGACTGCCACGGCGACCTGCGGGTCGAGGAGGCCGCGGCCGAGCTGGTGTGCACCGGCTGCGGGCTGGCCTACCCCGTGCGCGACGACATCCCGGTGCTGCTCGTCGACGAGGCCCGGCGGCCGTGATCGGGCGGTCGGCGTGACCTGGTTCGACGAAGCGCGACTCGACGACCCCGGCGCGCTCGCGCTGGTCGACCTGCGGCTGCGCACCCTGGCAGAGTCGGGCGCCCGCGTGCGCCGCGAGGCCGCCCTGGCCGCCGACGCCGTCGAGGACGCCGTCGCACGGGCCCGCGATCTCGACCGGCCCCGCGCCGTCGTCGCGGCCGGCCCGGACTCCCGTCTGCTGCGCGCCGTCCTCGAGCCGTGGTGCCCGGTGCCGTTCGTCGCCTGGCCCGGCCCGGCGCTGCCCGGATGGGCCGGCAGCCTCGACCTCGTCGTCGTGCTCGCCCCCGACGGCGACGACCCGGCGACGGCCTCCGCGGTCGCCGAGGCCGTGCGCCGCGGGTGCCAGGTCGTCGTCGCGTGTCCGCCCACCTCGCTGGTCGCCGAGCACGCCACCGGCCGCTGGACCACCCTGCTGCCCACCTCGAGCGCCGACCAGCTCGCCACCGCGGTGCTGGTGCTGCAGTTCCTGTGCCGCATCGAGCTCGGTCCGCAGACCGACGCCGAGAGCGTCGCCACCGCGATGGACGCCGTCGCCATCTCCTGCTCGCCGCACCGCGACCTCGACGTCAACCCGGCCAAGATGCTGGCGATCGCCCTGGCCGACACCAACCCGGTGCTCTGGGGCGGTTCGGCCCTCGCGGCCCGGGCCGCCCGCCGGGTCGCGGAGTCGATCCGCCGCGCCACGGGTCGTGCCGCGGTCGCCGGCGACGTCGATCAGGTGCTCCCGGTGCTCGAGGCCACCCGCGCCCGCACGGTCTTCGACGACCCGTTCGCCGACGGCTCGGGCGAGCTGCGGCCCACCCTGCTCATCCTCGACGACGGCAGCGACGACCCGGTGCTGGGCGCCCATCGCCGCCGCCTGGAGGAGACCGCGTCGGGTCGCGGCGTCCGCACCGAGTGGATCACCACCGACGAGACCGCCGCCGGTCGCAGCGAGGTCGGCCGGTACGCCTCGCTGCTGCTGACCGGCCTCTACACCGCCGAGTACCTGCGGGTGGGACTGGTCGACGACTGACGCCCCTGGGCGGCCGCGCCCGTCGGGGAGCGGTACCGGGGGAGTGAGGCACATCCCACAGTCCACCTCGGGGTGGGCTGCGGTTTCCTCTCAGGAGGGCCGGGTAGGCAGACCTCCATGCCCTCGACGACCCGGACGACCCCGACGCTCCCGAGGACCCCGAGCGCCACGGCGGCGGGTGCCACGACGCCCGCGGCACAGCCCCGCGACCCGTGGTTCGACAACGCCAAGATGGCGCTGGTCACGCTGGTCGTCGTCGGCCACTCCTGGGTGCTGCTGCCGGCCAGTCCGCAGCGCGACCACCTCTACGACTTCCTCTACGCCTGGCACGTGCCGGCGTTCGTCTTCGTCACCGGCTACCTCTCGCGCAGCTTCGCCTACACGCCGGCGCGGATGTGGCAGCTGCTGCGCACCGTCGTCGTCCCCTACGTCGTCTTCGAGGGGGCCCTCGCGCTCTTCCGGGTCTACGTCGGGGGCGAGCACCTGCAGGATCTGTTCCGCGATCCGCACTGGCCGATGTGGTACCTCTCGGCCCTCTTCTTCTGGCGGCTGCTGACCCCGGTCTTCCGGCCGCTGCCGGGGGCCGTGGCCGTGGCCGTCGCAGTGGGCGTGAGCCTGATCGCCGGCGCCTACGCCGGCGACACCCTCGACCTCGCGCG
Source organism: Nocardioides fonticola (assembly GCF_039536805.1). Lineage (NCBI taxonomy): Bacteria > Bacillati > Actinomycetota > Actinomycetes > Propionibacteriales > Nocardioidaceae > Nocardioides > Nocardioides fonticola. Next base: position 192,415 of record NZ_BAAAZH010000008.1, read on the forward strand.
GGTGGTCGGCCTGCTGCCGTTCTTCGTGCTCGGCCTCCACGCCCGACGCGAGCACCTCGCACTGCTGCGCACCCCGCTCGCGCGGGTGGCCGGCGTCGTCGGTCTCGCCGGGGTCTTCTGGGTCACGCGGTTCACCGACCGCTTCGCCAGCACCGAGTGGCTCTACTACCGCTCGCGTTACGCGCTGCTCGACGTCAGCGACACCCACGCGATGGTGATCCGGGCGGGGGTCCTGACGGTCGGCCTGATCGGTGCCGCGTCGTTCCTGAGCCTGGTGCCGGCCGTGGGCGGCTGGTTCTCCCGGATGGGCGCGTGGACGCTCGTCGTCTACCTCTTCCACGGCTTCGCCATCAAGAGCCTCGAGTACGGCGGCTACCCCGAGCGCATCGCCGACCACCCCGGCGCCGCGTTCGTGGTCACCACCCTCGGTGCGATCGGCCTCGCGCTCCTCCTGGCCTCCCCGCCGGTGGCCCGCCGCCTCCAGCACGCCGTCGATCCGCTGGGCCTGGCCGAGCAGCGCTTCGAGCAGGCGCACGCGGCCGCCACGGCGCGGCGCCACGCCGACCGGCTGGGCCGCGAGCTGCGCGACCGGATCGCCGACGCCGACCACGCGAGGGCGGGCGGCCCACTACGCTGAGCGCGTGATCGCCGCCCCGACCCTCACGCCGGATCCCCGCACGAGCGAGCCGACCAGCGGCCGTACCGGGGCGCGGCGATGAGCGGGGGCCTGTTCGCCCTGCTCGACGACGTCGCAGCGCTCGCGAAGCTCGCGGCCGCCTCGGTCGACGACGTCGGCGCCGCCGCCGGCCGCGCGAGCGTCAAGGCCGCGGGCGTGGTCGTCGACGACACCGCCGTGACCCCCCAGTACGTGCACGGGGTCGCTGCCGAGCGCGAGCTGCCGATCATCAAGCGCATCGCCGTCGGCTCCCTGCGCAACAAGCTGCTCATCATCCTGCCCGCGGCCATGCTGCTCTCGCAGTTCCTGCCCGGTGCCCTCACGCCGATCCTCATGGCCGGCGGCACGTTCCTGTGCTTCGAGGGCGCGGAGAAGATCTGGGAGCGCCTCGGCGGCGGCCACCACGGCGAGGAGAGCCACGGCGACGCCGCTGCGGCGAGCGACCCCGCGGAGGTCGAGCGCACCCTCATCGCCGGCGCCATCCGCACCGACCTCATCCTCTCGGCCGAGATCATGGTCATCGCCCTCGACGAGGTGGCCGACCAGTCCTTCCTCGCCCGGTTGGCGATCCTGGTGGTGGTCGCGTTCGCCATCACCGTGCTCGTCTACGGCGTCGTCGCCCTCATCGTGAAGATGGACGACGTCGGCCTGCGACTCGTCGAACGCGGCACCGCCCTGGCCGGGCGCATCGGCCGGGGTCTCGTGGCCGGCATGCCGCGGCTGCTCGCCGCGATCTCGGTCGTCGGCACCGCCGCCATGCTCTGGGTGGGCGGTCACATCCTCGTCGTCGGGGCCGACGATCTGGGCTGGCACTGGCCCTACGAGACCGTGCACCACCTCGAGGAGAAGGCCCACGACGCGGTGCACGGCGCCGGGGCGGTCCTCGGCTGGCTGACCAACACCGCGGCGTCCGCGGTGGTCGGCCTGGTGGTCGGCGCGGTCGTCGTCCTCGTCATGCACCTGGTGCCGCGCCGCTCGCACTGAACGGTCGGCGGGGCCCGCCGGGAGCCCCCGCCGGAGGTCCCGCCGTCCTCGCCACCACGCCGCATGGTGTTCGGAGCCGGAGCGGCCGAGGATTCCCCATCGGCTCCACCGTCGCCCTACATTGGGAGGGTCCGCGTGGGAGATCCCTCAGATGCGCAGATGCGCGACGCAGACGCTGCGACACCCCTCATCGAGGAGAACAACCGAATGGACTTCAAGGTCGCCGACCTCTCGCTCGCCGACTACGGCCGGGCCGAGATCACCCTCGCCGAGCACGAGATGCCCGGGCTCATGGCGATGCGCGCGCGCTACGCCGAGTCCCAGCCGCTCAAGGGCGCCAAGATCGCCGGCTCCCTGCACATGACGATCCAGACCGCGGTGCTCATCGAGACGCTGGTCGCGCTCGGTGCCGACGTGCGCTGGGCCTCGTGCAACATCTTCTCCACCCAGGACCACGCCGCGGCCGCCGTCGTCGTCGGCCCGAACGGCACGCCGGAGGACCCCCAGGGCGTCCCGGTGTTCGCCTGGAAGGGCGAGACCCTCGAGGAGTACTGGGACTGCACCCAGCAGATCCTCCTGTGGCCCGACGACGAGAACGGCGACCCCCAGTTCGCCAACATGATCCTCGACGACGGCGGCGACGCCACGCTCTTCGTCCACCTCGGTCTGGACATGGAGAAGAACGGCATCGCCCCCGACCCGGCCTCGGCCACCAGCGCCGAGCAGAAGGTCATCTTCGAGGCCCTCCAGGCCAGCCTGAAGACCTCCAGCGACCGCTGGACGAACGTCGCCGAGGCGATCCGCGGCGTCACCGAGGAGACCACCACCGGCGTCCACCGCCTCTACGACATGATGCGCGAGGGCTCGCTGCTCTTCCCCGCCATCAACGTCAACGACTCGGTCACCAAGTCGAAGTTCGACAACAAGTACGGCTGCCGGCACAGCCTCGTCGACGGCATCAACCGCGCCACCGACGTCCTCATCGGCGGCAAGGTCGCGGTCGTCTGCGGCTACGGCGACGTCGGCAAGGGCAGCGCCGAGTCGCTGCGCGGCCAGGGCGCCCGCGTCATCGTCACCGAGATCGACCCCATCTGCGCCCTCCAGGCGGCGATGGACGGCTACCAGGTCTCCACCCTCGACGACGTCCTCGACATCGCCGACATCATCATCACCGCCACCGGCAACCGCGACGTCGTCACGGTCGAGCAGATGACGAAGATGAAGCACAACGCGATCCTGGGCAACATCGGCCACTTCGACAACGAGATCGACATGGCCGGCCTGGAGTCCTTCCCCGGCGTCGTGCGCAAGACGGTCAAGCCGCAGGTCGACGTGTGGACCTTCCCGGCCACCGCCGAGCGCGACGAGCACGCGATCATCGTGCTCTCCGAGGGTCGCCTCATGAACCTCGGCAACGCCACCGGCCACCCGTCGTTCGTGATGTCGAACTCCTTCACCAACCAGGTGCTCGCCCAGATCGAGCTGTTCACCAAGCCCGAGGAGTACCCGACCGGCGTCTACGTGCTGCCCAAGCACCTCGACGAGGAGGTCGCCCGGCTCCACCTCGACGCCCTCGGCGTCAAGCTCACCACCCTGAGCGAGCAGCAGGCCGCCTACCTCGGCGTCGAGGTCTCCGGCCCGTACAAGTCCGACCAGTACCGCTACTGACGCCGGACGCCGGTCGCGACCGGCATCAGCACGGCTCCGTGAGGGGCGGGTCCACCACGGTGGGCCCGCCCCTCACGCGTTCCAGCCGGACGGATGCCAAGATGGACACCATGACCCACCCCGCGACCCCGGGCAGCGCCGAGCTGCCCGTCAAGGGTCGGGTGCTCGTCGTCGACGACGACGCCTCACTGGCCGAGATGCTCACCATCGTCCTGCGCCAAGAGGGCTTCGACTCCCGCATGTGCACCCGAGGCGACCTCGCCCTGGAGGAGTTCCGCGACTACCGGCCCGACCTCGTGCTCCTCGACCTGATGCTGCCCGGACGCGACGGCATCGACGTCTGCAAGGAGATCCGCGCGGAGTCCGGCGTCCCGATCGTCATGCTCACCGCCAAGGGCGACACCGTCGACGTCGTCGTCGGGTTGGAGTCCGGCGCCGACGACTACGTCGTCAAGCCGTTCAAGCCCAAGGAGCTCATCGCGCGCATCCGGGCCCGCGTGCGCCGCCTCGAGAACGTCGCGCACCCGCAGGCCGAGACGCTCGCCATCGGCGACCTCTCGATCGACGTCGCCGGTCACCGCGTGACCCGCCAGGGCGAGCCGATCAGCCTCACCCCGCTCGAGTTCGACCTGCTCGTCTGCCTGGCCCGCAAGCCGTGGCAGGTGTTCACCCGCGAGGTGCTGCTCGAGCAGGTCTGGGGGTATCGCCACGCCGCCGACACCCGCCTGGTCAACGTGCACGTGCAGCGGCTGCGCGCCAAGGTCGAGCACGACCCCGAGAACCCCGAGATCGTCGTGACCGTCCGTGGTGTCGGATACAAGGCCGGCGGCGTCTGAGCCGGCGGCCCCGGGGGCGCGTCCCGGCCGCGCCGGCCCTGCCCGGGCCGGACGCACCGTCGCGCGCCGCGCCTGGGGTGCGGGCCTGCGCCGCACCCTGACCTTCTGGCGCCGGTCGATCCAGGCGCGGGTCGTCGTCAGCACCGTGGTGCTCTCCGCGCTCATCGTCGCCGTGGTCGGCTGGCTGCTGCTGCGCCAGACCCGCGACGGCCTCGTCGACCAGCGGGTCGACACCGCCGTGGCGGAGGCCGCGAGCGAGACCGAGGACGCCCGCACCCGGCTCACCGCCGTCCTGGGCACCGACACCGACGCCGCCGACCAGCAGAAGGATCTTGCGGCCCCGATCATCCAGCGCGGCGAGAGCCGCGGGTACGTCGTCATCCTCGCCGCTCCGCAGACCGGCGACGGCGTGGGCGGCGCGACCTACACGCCGGGCCTCGACCGCTCGAGCGTCCCGGCCGCCCTGGCGCGGCGGTTCGCGGAGCCGGGTGCGCCACCGGCGTGGACCTTCACCACGATCCGCCGCGAGATCGACGGGGTGCGCACCGCCGAGCCGGGCATCGTCGTCGGCTCCCAGCTCACCCTCCCGGCCGACTCGCGCACCTACACCCTCTACCTGCTCTTCCCGATGGAGGAGGAGCAGAAGACCCTCGCCCTGGTCACCCGGGCGCTGCTCACCGCGGGGGCGCTGCTGCTGGTGCTCGTGGCGGGGGTGGGCTGGGTCGTGACCCGCCAGGTGGTCACGCCGATCCGGATGGCCCGCCAGGTCGCCGAGCGCCTGGCCGCCGGGCGGCTCCAGGAGCGCCTGCTCGTGCGGGGGGAGGACGACCTCGCGCGACTGGCGATGTCGTTCAACCAGATGGCCACCAACCTCCAGCGTCAGATCCGCCAGCTGGAGGAGCTCAGCCGCGTCCAGCGTCGCTTCACCTCCGACGTCTCCCACGAGCTGCGCACGCCGCTGACGACGGTGCGGATGGCCGGCGACGTCCTGCACGACGCCCGCGCCGCGTTCGACCCCGTCACCGCCCGCGCCGCCGAGCTGCTCCAGACCGAGCTCGACCGGTTCGAGACCCTGCTGGTCGACCTCCTCGAGATCAGCCGCTTCGACGCCGGTGTCGTCGTGCTCGACGTCGAGGACCTCGACCTCGCCGAGGTCGCCCGGCGCACCGCGCACGCCTACCAGACCCTCGCCGACCAGCGGTCGGTGCGACTGGTCGTCGAGGCGCCCGAGGCCCCCGAGACGCCGTGCGTGGCCGAGGCCGACGGACGCCGCATCGAGCGCATCGTGCGCAACCTCGTCACCAACGCCATCGACCACGCGGGGCCCGGCACGCCCGAGCGCCCGGCGACGGTCGTGATCCGCGTGGGCGCCGACGCCGACGCCACCGCGATCTCCGTGCGCGACTTCGGCGTCGGTCTCGCGCCGGGGGAGGCCGCCATGGTGTTCAACCGGTTCTGGCGCGCCGACCCGGCCCGCGCCCGCACCACCGGCGGGACCGGTCTCGGACTCGCCATCGCACTCGAGGACGCCACCCTGCACGGCGGATGGCTCCAGGCGTGGGGACGCACGGGCCAGGGCGCCCTCTTCCGCCTCACGCTGCCGCGCTACGTGCGCGGCCCGCTGCGCCGCAGTCCGCTGCCGCTCGTGCCCGACGACGTCACGGAGCCGGTCGCGTGACGCGGCACCTCCGTCGCGCCCGCGGCCGCCGTCACGCCGCCGCGCTCGTCGTCCTCGCCCTGACGGTGCTCCTCGCCGCGGGCTGCGTGCGGGTGCCCGAGAGCGGGCCGATCCGCTCGACCGGCACGGTGCCCGGCGACGTCCTGGCCGAAGGCGTGCCGGCGATCGACCCCGAGCCGCCCACCCCGGGGGCGGGTCCCGGTGAGATCGTCCGCGGCTTCCTCGACGCGATGCAGGCCAGTCCGGTCTCCACGACCGTGGCCAAGGAGTACCTCACGCCCGACGCACGCGCCTCGTGGCAACCCGAGCGCAGCACGATCGTCTACGCCGACCGCAGCGAGCCGACCGGTACCAGCCAGATCGAGGTGCGCCTCACCGACGCCGACCGGTACGACGCCGCCGGCGCGTGGCGCGGTCGCCTCGACCCCGCGGCCGCGGTGCTGCGCTTCCGGCTCGCCTACGTCGACGGCGAGTTCCGCATCGCCGACCCCCCGAACGCGCTCGTCGTCGTGCGCAGCTGGTTCGAGCCGCGGTTCACCCCGGCCGACCTCTACTTCTTCGACCCGGCGGGTCGCACGTTCGTGCCCGAGCCCGTCGTCGCGCCGGTGGGGGAGAGCCGGGCGAGCATGCTCGTGCGGGCCCTGCTGCGCGGCCCGGCGCCGGGTCTGTCCGGGGTCGAGCAGACCTTCATCCCCGCGGGGCTCGAGCTCGCGCTCTCGGTACCGGTCGATGCTCAGGGGCTGGCGCGCGTGGCGCTGACCGGCGAGGTGCCCCCGATGTCGGCCGAGCAGACGGCCCTCATGGTCGCCCAACTCGCCTGGACGATGCGCCAGGATCCCCGCGTGCTGGCGGTGCAGGTCGTGCTCAACGGCACGCTGCTGCGGATGGCCGGGGGCGCCGACCGGGTCGAGGTCGGCACCGGCTCCTCCTTCGACGCCGGCAGTGCCGATGCCAGCGGCGTCCTCTACGGCCTGCTGGACGGCCGCCTGGTCGCCGGCCCCGCCGACTCCCTCGACCTGCTCGACGGTCCGCTCAGCCGGCCCGGTCGCGGGCTGCGCTCGGTTGCGGTCGCTCTCGACGGCGCCTCCGCGGCCGCCGTCACCGGCGACGGCACGCGGCTGCTCACCGGCCCGACCCGCTCGGGCACGCTCACCCCGGTCACCGACCGCGCCTCTGGCGCCGACCTGCTGCCGCCCGCCTGGACCGTCGGCGGACGCCTGTGGGACGTCGACCGGGCGGGTGGCCGGGCGGTCGTGCTCACCGGCCGCGGCGGGTCGGCGGCGCCGCTGAAGGAGGTCACCGTGCCCGGCGTCAGCGGTGCCGACGTCCGACGGATGCTGGTCTCGCGCGACGGCTCGCGCATCGTCGCCATCGTGGGCACCGGCGACCGGTCGCGCCTCGTGGTCGCCCGCGTGGCCGCCAGCGCCGACGACCGCATCCTGCGGGTGCTGCCCGCCCGCACGCTGCCGACCGACGACCAGCCCGGCCGCATCCTCGACGTCGCCTGGTACTCCGACAACGCCCTCGCGGTGCTGCGCCGGATCGGCGACGGCCTCACGCGGGTCGACACCATCGGCGTCGACGGGTCGCCCACCGGCGCGCAGGGCCTGAGCACGACCGTCACCGGCGGACGCTCCCTCGTCGGCTCCCCGGACCCGAGCCAGGCGCTCTACGCGCTGACCGCCGACGAACTGGTCGACCTGAGTCGGGCCGGCCGCGGCACCCGGCTGCCGCGGGGCGGCGTCGCCGCGTTCACCTACGTCGGCTGAGCGCCGGCCACGGCCCGTCCCCTCCACAGGGCCGCCGCCGCCCGGTTGCCGCCGCTCCCGCGAGGTGGTGGCATCGGCGGAGTGGAGGGGCGGGAGGCGACGGCGCGCGGACGCACCGCCGGCTGGCTCGGCGACGCCGCCCGCGATCTCGTGCGCGGCGAGCACTGCGTGTTCTGCCGAACCCCCGGCCGTGCCTGGTGCCGCGCCTGTCGCCGTCGGGTGCTCGCGCTGACCCTCGACCCGCCGACCGCCGCCGCACTCGACCTGCCGGTGCCGGCCCGGGCGATGCTCGCCTACCCCGACATCGCGCCCGCCGTGCTGGCCCACAAGGAGCGCGGTGTCCTCGCACTGGCCGCTCCGCTGGGCGACCTGCTCGCCCGCGCCGTCGACGACCTCGCGCCGCCCGGTGCGCCGCTCCTGCTGGTCGGCGTCCCCTCCCGTCCGGGCTCGGTCCGGGCACGAGGCCACGACCCGATGGCCCGCATCGTCACCCGGGCCGCCCGGTCGCTCCGAGGGCAGCGGCCGGTGCGGGCGGCGCCGCTGCTGGCGACCCGCCCCGGTCTGCGCGATCAGGGCGAGCTCGACGTCGAGGCGCGGTCGGCCAACCTGGCCGGGGCGTTCTGGTGTCCCGCCCGCGGTCTGCGCCGAGCGGCCCGGGGCGGCACGGCGGGCTACGCGGTCGTGTGCGACGACGTCCTCACCACCGGCAGCACCGTGCGCGAGGCGCACCGCGCCCTGACCGCGGTGGGGGTGCCGGTGCTCGGCATCGCGGCGATCGCGGTGACCCCGCGACGCCGTCCGCCCTCCCCGCCGCGGCAGGCGAGCCCGGCGGATGCGCCATCGGCCGATCGGTCGACGAAGAACCACCTGTGAGGACGGCAGGAGAGTGCCGAGGTCCCTTCCGTCCGCACCCCGATGCGCCTATCGTCTCGTCATGGAGTCCGTTCGGGTCCGTGGTTGCGTCGTCGGGGCGCGCCGGCGAGTCCGGACGCCCCCGCGGCAAGCCGATGCCAGTCGCAGGCGAAACGGTCCACGTAAGGCGCGAGCCGGGGTCACCCGGGTCCGCCGATCACGGTGCGGCTTAGACGTAAGTCCTGCCTCGTCCCGGCCATCAGATATGGCCGGCGCCGGGAGAAGGCCGGTAGTGGCGCCCAGAGTGGCAGATGAGCTGCGGAAGCCTCAGCAGGCGATTGTGGGGTCGAAGACCAGGTCGGCCGGACGGACTCCATCCACACGGGTACGCGGCGGCGTGCGCGGGACGCAGGTCCCGGGCGCGCCGCCGTCGTCGTCATCAGGGACGACGTACGCCCGACGCCACCAACACCGCGCCATGGCGGCGCGCTAGGGAGGTTCTCATGGAAGTTGTCGTCACCGGACGCCACTGCGAGATCAAGGACTCGTTCCGACAGCACGTCTCCGAGAAGCTCGCTCGGCTGGAGAAGCACGACCATCGCATCATGCGGGTCCACGTCGAGGTGGACTGCGAACCCAACCCCCGTCAGCACGACCACGCCGTCCACGTCGAGCTCACCGCCTTCTCCAAGGGGCCGGTCATCCGGGCCGAGGCGGCCGCCGACGACAAGATGGGCGCCCTCGACCTCGCGGTCGACAAGATGGCCGCCCAGATGCGGCGCGCCGCCGACCGGCGTCGCGTCCACCGCGGACGCCGTACCCCGGTCTCGGTGGGCCAGGCGCTCGCCGACGTGGGCCCGCTCCTGACCGAGGTCATGGAGGAGGAGCCGGTGCTCGAGCGCCAGGTCGGTCCGATCACGGTCACCGGCGACGGTCCGCTCATCGTGCGGGAGAAGACCCACCTCGCCGCGCCGATGACCCTCGACCAGGCCCTCTACGAGATGGAGCTGGTCGGCCACGACTTCTACCTCTTCGTCGACAAGGAGAGCGAGCGCCCCTCGGTCGTCTACCGGCGTCGCGGCTACGACTACGGCGTGATCGCGCTGGAGGTCGACGGCTGAGTCCCGGCTGAGTCCCTGCCGGGGCCGACCGGCCCCGGCAGCCCTCGTCACGGTGCCCCGTAGTCCCAACGGACTACGGGGCACCGGCGGTTTCTGGCCCGCGGGCGTCCGTGAGGGGCCCGGACGTGCCATGATGCGCCCGTGACGTCCGAGCCGCTCCCCGCCGATCAGATCCGTGTCGTCGTCGTCGACGACCAGGAGCTCTTCCGGCGAGGGCTCACCATGCTGCTCGGCGTCGAGGAGGGCATCGAGGTCGTCGGCGAGGCCGGCGACGGCGTCGAGGGCACCTCGCTGGCCGCGGCCACCGCGCCCGACGTCGTCCTGCTCGACATCCGGATGCCCAAGCGCACCGGCATCGAGGCCTGCCTGGCGATCAAGGAGGCCGTGCCGGCCGCCAAGATCATCATGCTGACGGTCTCCGACGAGGAGGCCGACCTGTACGAGGCCGTCAAGAGCGGTGCCTCGGGCTACCTGCTCAAGGACTCCTCGATCGAGGAGGTCGCCCAGGCGATCCGCGTGGTCGCCGACGGGCAGTCGCTCATCTCGCCCTCGATGGCGGTCAAGCTCATCGACGAGTTCAAGCAGATGAGCCGCCCCGAGCGCTCCCACGTGCCCGGCCTGCGCCTGACCGAGCGCGAGCTCGAGGTGCTGCGCCTGGTGGCCCGCGGCATGAACAACCGCGAGATCGCCAAGGAGCTGTTCATCTCCGAGAACACCGTGAAGAACCACGTGCGCAACATCTTGGAGAAGCTCCAGCTGCACTCGCGCATGGAGGCGGTCATGTACGCGGTCAAGGAGAAGCTGCTCGACCTGCCGTGATCGGCTCCTCGCACCATCGGCGCCGCATGCTTGAGTACCGCCCGTGACCGAGCAGCTGTCCCGCGCGCAGGCCCGGCGGATCGCCCTGGCGGCCCAGGGCTTCTGCGACCGGCCGCACGACCCGCCGACGATGCGCACCCTGGTGCGAACGGTCGAGCGCACCGGCGTCCTCCAGGTCGACTCGGTCAACGTGCTCCAGCGGGCCCACTACATGCCGCTGTACTCCCGCATGGGCCCCTACGACCCCGACCTGCTGCGTCGCGCGGCGGAGAGCAGGCCGCGGCGCCTGGTCGAGTACTGGGCCCATGTGCAGGCGCTCATGCCGGTCGATCTGTGGCCGGTGATGGCCCATCGGATGGAGCACTACCGGGCCCAGCAGGGCAAGTGGTGGCGCGAGGTGCCGGCCGATCTCGCCGACCGGGTACGCGACGACGTCGCCGCCCACGGTCCCTCCACCGCCCGCGAGGTCTCGGCGCGCCTGGGCCACGACGGCGTCCGCAGCCGCGAGCACTGGGGCTGGAACTGGTCGGAGGCCCGCAAGGCGCTCGACCTCCTCTACATGAGCGGCGATCTGGCCGTCGCCGGCCGCAACCAGCAGTTCGAGCTGCGCTACGACGTGCCCGAGCGGGTGCTCCCGCCCGAGATCCTCGCGCGGCCGGCGCTGTCGGCCGACGACGCCGAACGCGAGCTCGTGCGCCGAGCGGCGCGCAGTCACGGGGTCGCCACCTTGCCCTGCCTGCGCGACTACTACCGCCTGCCCGACCTGGCCCGCACCCGCGCGGCGGTGGCCGACCTCCTCGAGGCGGGCGAACTGATCGAGGTGGCGGTCGAGGGGTGGTCGCGACCGGCCTACCTCCACGCCGAGGCCCGACGTCCGCGCCGCGTCGGGGCGCGGGCGCTGCTGAGCCCGTTCGACCCCGTGGTCTGGGAGCGGGAGCGCGCCCTGCGGCTCTTCGGCTTCCACTACCGCATCGAGATCTACGTGCCGCCCGCCGACCGGGTGCACGGCTACTACGTGCTGCCCTTCCTCCTCGGCGACCGCCTCGTGGCCCGGGTCGACCTCAAGGCCGACCGGCGCGCCGGCGTCCTGCTGGTGCCGGGGGCGTTCGGCGAGGACGACGCGCCCCCCGACACCGCCGCCGAGCTGGCCCTCGAACTGCGGCGGCTCGCGGGATGGCTCGGCCTCGACGACGTCGTGGTGGGGGAGCGCGGCGACCTCGCCGTCCCGCTGCGGATGGAACTCGCCGCGGGTGCCGACCCCGTCGCGTAGGTGCGCGCCACCACCCGTGGGTAGAGTGGTGAGGCCTGCCAACCTGCTAGGAGTGTCTTCGCTGTGCCCGTGATTCTCGACAAGCTCCTCCGTATCGGAGAGGGCAAGATCATCCGCCAGCTCGAGGGCATCGCCCAGGCGGTCAACGCCATCGAGGACGACTTCGTCAAGATGACCGACGACGAGCTCCGCGGCATGACGGCGGAGTTCAAGGAGCGCTACGCCAACGGCGAGTCCCTCGACGACCTCATGCCCGAGGCGTTCGCGACCGTGCGTGAGGCCGCCCAGCGGGTCATCGGCCAGCGGCACTACGACGTCCAGATCATGGGTGGAGCGGCCCTGCACCTCGGCAACATCGCCGAGATGAAGACCGGTGAGGGCAAGACCCTCGTCGCGACGCTGCCCTCCTACCTCAACGCCATCTCCGGCAAGGGCGTGCACGTCGTCACCGTCAACGACTACCTGGCGAAGTACCAGTCGGAGATGATGGGCCGCGTCCACCACTTCCTGGGCCTGACCACCGGGGTGATCCTCCCTGAGATGCGTCCCGATGCGCGGCGCGAGGCCTACAACTGCGACATCACCTACGGCACCAACAACGAGCTCGGCTTCGACTACCTGCGCGACAACATGGCCTCCTCGATCGAGGAGTGCGTGCAGCGCGGCCACAACTTCGCCGTCGTCGACGAGGTCGACTCGATCCTCATCGACGAGGCGCGCACGCCGCTCATCATCAGCGGTCCCACGCAGGACGAGGTGAAGTGGTACGCCGAGTTCGCGAAGCTGACCCGTCGCCTCGAGCGCGACGTCGACTACGAGGTCGACGAGAAGAAGCGCACCATCTCGGTGCTCGAGCCCGGCATCACCAAGGTCGAGGACTACCTCGGCATCGAGAACCTCTACGAGTCAGCGAACACCCCGCTCATCTCGTTCCTGAACAACTCCATCAAGGCCAAGGAGCTGTTCCGCAACGACAAGGAGTACGTCGTCATGAACGGCGAGGTGCTCATCGTCGACGAGCACACCGGCCGCATGCTCGCCGGTCGCCGCTACAACGACGGCCTCCACCAGGCGATCGAGGCCAAGGAGGGCGTGCAGGTCCGCGAGGAGTACCAGACGCTGGCCACCGTCACCCTCCAGAACTACTTCCGCCTCTACGACAAGCTGTCCGGCATGACCGGTACGGCCATGACCGAGGCCTCGGAGTTCGACAAGATCTACGGCCTCGGCGTGGTGCCGATCCGCACCAACAAGCCGATGCTGCGCATCGACCAGGCCGACCTCGTCTACCGCACCGAGGAGGCGAAGTACGAGGCGGTCGCCGAGGACATCCGCGCCCGGCACGAGAAGGGCCAGCCGATCCTCGTCGGCACCGTCTCGGTCGAGAAGTCGGAGTACCTCTCGGCCAAGCTCAAGCAGCTCGGCATCCCGCACTCGGTGCTCAACGCGAAGGTGCACGCCGACGAGGCGAAGATCGTCGCGATGGCCGGTCACAAGGGCGCGGTCACGGTCGCCACCAACATGGCCGGCCGCGGTACCGACATCATGCTCGGTGGCTCGGTGGAGTTCCTCGCCGACCAGGAGCTGCGCAAGCGGGGCCTGGAGCCGGCGGGCGAGACCGCCGACGAGTACGAGGCCGCCTGGCCGGGCACCGTCGAGAAGGTCAAGGCCCAGGTCGCGGCCGAGCACGACGAGGTCAAGGAGCTCGGCGGTCTCTACGTGATCGGCACCGAGCGACACGAGTCGCGCCGCATCGACAACCAGCTCCGCGGTCGTTCCGGCCGTCAGGGCGACCCCGGCGAGTCGCGCTTCTACCTCTCGCTCCAAGACGAGCTCATGCGGCTGTTCAAGTCCGACTGGGTCGACCGGGTGCTCCAGGTGCTGCGCATCCCCGACGACGTCCCGATCGAGAACAAGCGCGTCACCAACGCGATCGCCAACGCCCAGGGCCAGGTCGAGTCGCAGAACTTCGAGTCGCGCAAGAACGTGCTCAAGTACGACGACGTCATGGACCGCCAGCGCAAGGTGATCTACGCCGAGCGCCGCCAGGTGCTCGAGGGCGCCGACCTCAAGGAGCAGGTGCGGGGCTTCATCGACGACGTCGTCACCGGGTACGTCACCGGCGCCACCCAGGACTTCGCCGAGCAGTGGGACCTCGACCAGCTGTGGACCGACCTGCGCCAGCTATGGCCGGTCAGCCACACCGTCGCCCAGGTCGAGGAGGCCGCGGGCGGGCGCGAGGGCATCGAGCGCGACGAGCTCATCGCCCTGCTGCAGGAGGACGCCCACGCCGCTTACGACGCCCGTGAGGCGACGATGGGCGAGGAGGTCATGCGCGAGCTCGAGCGCCGCGTGCTGCTCTCGGTCCTCGACCGCAAGTGGCGCGAGCACCTCTACGAGATGGACTACCTGCGCGAGGGCATCTACCTGCGCGCCTACTCCCAGCGCGACCCGCTCGTGGAGTACCAGCGCGAGGGCTTCGACATGTTCGCCGCGATGATGGACGGCATCAAGGAGGAGACCGTCGGGTTCCTCTTCAACCTCGAGGTGACCGTCGAGGAGGAGCCCGAGGGGATCGTGCCGGTCGAGGAGTCCCTCGAGGGCGCCCCGCAGATCAAGGCGAAGGGTCTCGACCAGCCGAGCACGCCGCAGCAGCTGGCCTACTCGGCGCCGACGGAGTCCGGCCAGACCGAGGTGCGCACCGAGGCCGTGGAGGATCCCTTCGCCGGCACCGGCCGCAACGAGAAATGCCCGTGCGGCTCGGGCAAGAAGTTCAAGCAGTGCCACGGCGCGCAGGGCGGTCCGACCGGCCTGACCGCCCGCGTCAACGGCTGAACCGCCGCGGCGATCACGACACGCGTCACGACGCAGGAAGGCCCCGGACCGATCGGTCCGGGGCCTTTCCTCGTCCGTGCGGCGCGGCCGGATCAGGCGAACTCCAGGGCCGTGCACACCCACCGCTCCTGGCGCAGCTCGAAGCGCGCCGCCACCGCCCGGCAGCGTTCGCCGTAGCGCACCCGTGCGGCGACCTCCAGCACGCCGCGGCGCACGGTGTGGGGGTGCAGGCTCATGATCGTAGGGGCCAGCGCCGCACGGCCGTGCTCGCCGGGGTGACGTCCGGCGGCCCGGGCGACCAGCTGCCCGCGACGATCGAGGTCGGCGTGCACCTCGCGCGTCGTCCAGCGCAGCAGCTGGCTGGAGGGGCGGGCCCCGCCTGCGATCTCGACCGCGGCCTGGAGGTAGCGGCGCGCCCAGCGCTCGCCGTCGCGCTGGAGGCGTCGCATCGCCTCGCCGCCCTCGAGGTCGGTGAGGGTGATGACCGGCGCCGGACGTGCGTCGACGAGCTCGGTGCGCAGGCTCTCCTCGATGCCGAGATCGAGGGCGAGGGTGCCCTGCACCGGCGCGAAGGGCACCGGACGGCGCAGGGCGACGACCCGGCCCCCGGCGGTCCGGTCGGGAGCCGTCGTCGGGACGACGGTGGGGTCGGTGGGGGCGTCGGTGCGGGTGCCGGTGCGGGCGAACTGCTGTCGGGTGGTCATCGCGGGGTCCTTCCGAGAGAGGCGGGCAGGGTGAGGTCGGTTCCGGGCAGGAGGAGGTCGGGATCGGCGCCGATGTGGGCGGCGTTCGCCCGGTAGAGCGCGGGCCATGCCGCGGCGATCGCGGCGTCGTCGGCGCTCGGGCCGAGGAGGTCGGCCGCGATCGACCACAGGCTCTCGCCGGGGCGCACCCGGTGCCGGCCGCCCTCCGGGCGCACCTCGGCCGGGGCGGTGGACGGGCCGGTGGTCGGGGCGGTGGTCGGTGCGGGGTGCGGGGAGGCCGGGGAGGTCGGGGAGATGGCCGCGGGCGTGCGGGACGGCGTCGATGGCGGGCCCGCCGACGGGCCCGACGGCGGGCCCGCCGACGGGCGGGGGACGCCGTGGGAGGACGGGGTGCGCGGCAGCACCGGCAGCGGCAGGCCGTCGAGATCGACGGCGGCGGCCGGGGTGGCCTGCGCGCTCACCGGCAGGCCGGGGCGCCCGGGGTCGCCGGGGTCGCCCGCGGCCGGGCCGCCGGAGGCGGCTCCGGCCGGCACCGCCAGACCCAGGCCGAGCCCAGTACCGACCGCGACGCCGCACAGGGCCAGGACGGCCCGGCGCAGACCCGCCGGCGCACGCCGGCTCCAGCGGCCGCCCACAGGGCGTCGGCGGAGGGCGTCGATCGCGACGGCGGTGACGCACAGCCACAGCCACACCAGGCAGGCGAGCAGGGCGAGGGTCGCGAGCAGGACGATCGCCGCGCTCACGGGATCGGCGGTGCCGGGGTCGCGGGGGAGCGAGGTCACCAGCGCACGGGCGGCGAGGAGAGCAGCCCCCGTGGCGGCGATGAGCACCGTGCAGCAGCGAAGGATCCGCATGGACAACCCCGAGATCGTGTCGTTTGCGTCTGTTTGCTTCAGTCAACGCCTCGATGTGGCCGTCGTCAACGGTTGCTCCACAGGTTTCCCGCGCCGCTGAGCGGGCAGGCGAGCGCCATGAGCGACGTCGGTGGCGCGAGCGGTCCGGGCGGCCCCGGCGGCCCGGAGTCCGGATGGTCGCGGCTGTGGGACGTGCTCACCGACCTGGAACACCACGCGGAGGCCCTCTACGACGCCGAGCGCGGGCTCGACCTGCTCGACCGCGCGCAGAGCGAGTACGCCCAGGTGACGCTCGCGGGGAGGCTGCTCGCCTCGGTCGGTACCGAGGTCGCCGTCGACGTCCTGGGCATGGGGTGGCTCGCGGGCCGACTCGAGCGGGCCGCCGCCGGATGGCTGCACCTGGCCCGCGCCGACCGCGACTGGGTGGTGCCCTACGCCGCGGTGCGCGCCGTCGGCGGGGCGTCGCCCCGGGCGGTGCCCGAGGTGGCCTGGTCGCCGCTGGCCCGGCTCGGCTGGGCCTCGTTCCTGCGCCGGCTCTCGGCCTCCCGGACGCCGTGCGCGCTCTTCCGCTCCGACGGCGGGCGGCTCGATGGCGTCCTCACCCGCATCGGCGCCGACTTCGTCGAGCTGCGCTCACGCGAGACGGTGCTGGTGCCGACGTCGGCGATCGTCGCGGTGGCGAGCAGCGAGGCCTGACGGCTCCGGCGCACCGGTGATGCCAGGCTCAGGTCGCCTCGAGGTCGTAGGGCGGACGCTCGCCCTCGAGGAGCGGCTGGAGCCCTGCGGGGACGTCGTCGTCCTCGCCGTCGATGTCCTCCATCGCCTCGATGATGTGCTTGCGCACGATCTGGCGGGGGTCGAGGTCGCGCAGCTCGAGGTCGGCGTACTCGGGTCCGAGCTCGCTGCGCAGCTCGTCGCGGGCCGACTGCGCCATCTTGCGGGCCTGGTTGAGCATGCGCGCGGCCTGGCGGGCCACATCGGGCAGGCGCTCGGGGCCGAAGACCACCATCGCGACGACGCCGATGACGCCGAGCTCCAGGAAGCCGATACCGAACACGGGACGAAGCCTAGGGGAGAGCCGGTGGCGGCGTGCCGGGTGGGCCGGAAACCGTCGGGATCCGGAGTCAGAACCGGTTGCTCGGGGTGAGTCCGAGCTGCATGCCGGCCAGGCCGCGGCCGCGTCCGGCCAGCGTGCGGGCGATGGCCGTGAGCTCCTGGGCGGCCGGGGCCGTCGGGTCGGACTCCACGATCGGCTTGCCGGCGTCGCCGCCCTCGCGCAGGGCGACATCGATCGGGATGCTGCCCAGCAGGGGGACGTCGTAGCCGAAGCGCTGGGAGAGGGTCGCAGCGACCCGCTCGCCGCCGCCGCTGCCGAAGATCTCCAGGCGCTGCTGGGAACCGTCGGGGTTGGTGTGCAGCAGGTGGCTCATGTTCTCGATGACGCCGATGACGCGCTGGTGCATCATCGAGGCCATCGTGCCGGCGCGCTCGGCCACCTCGGCCGCGGCCTCCTGCGGCGTGGTCACGACGATCACCTCGGCGCCGGGCAGGTGCTGGCCCAACGAGATCGCGATGTCGCCGGTGCCCGGAGGCAGGTCGAGGACGAGGGCGTCGAGGTCGCCCCAATAGACGTCGGCGAGCATCTGCACCAGCGCCCGGTCGAGCATCGGGCCGCGCCAGGCGACGACCTGGTCGCGGCGCGGCTTGAGCATGCCGATGGAGATGACCGAGACGCCGGAGGCCGTGGGCACCGGCATGATGAGGTCGTCGACCTGGGTGGGCCGGCTGTCGGCCACGCCGAGCATCGCCGGCACCGAGTGGCCGTAGATGTCGGCATCGACGACGCCGACCTTGAGTCCCTCGGCGGCGAGCGCGAGGGCGAGGTTGACGGTGATCGAGGACTTGCCGACACCGCCCTTGCCGCTGGCGATCGCGTAGACCTTGGTGAGCGAGCCCGGCTGGGCGAAGGGGATCTCGCGCTGGGCGGCACCCTGACCGAGCGTCTCGCGCAGGGCGGCGCGCTGCTGGTCGTCCATGACGCCCAGCTGCAGCTCGACCCCGGTGACCCCGGGCACGCCGCCGACGGCGGCGGTGACGTCGCGGTTGATGGTGTCCTTCAGCGGGCAGCCCGCGACGGTGAGCAGCACCGTGAGCCGGACGACGCCGTCGCCCCCGACCTCGACCGAGGAGACCATGCCGAGCTCGGTGATCGGTCGCTTGATCTCGGGGTCGTTGACGGTCGCCAGTGCGGCGTTCACCTGGTCGAGGAGGGGTGCGCTCATGATGCTGCCAAGTCTAGGCGGTGAGGGGCGCTCGCCCCTGATCGGGCGGCGGGCGACGAGACCGGCGCGCGGTGCGGCACTGCCGTTAGGGTCGGGCCATGCTCATCGCGGTCAGCACGGTCATGGACACCGTCGAGCACGTCCGCCGCCATGTCGCCGGCAACCTCGCCGGCGGCGCCGACCACGTGGTGGTCTTCCTCGACCGGCCCCGGGGCGCGGGTCAGGCGGAGGTCGCCGCCTTCCTCGACGAGCACCCGCATGCCACCGGCGTGCGTGCCGGCGTCGACTGGTGGGGCGAGGAGCGGCCGCGCGAGCTCAACGAGCGGCAGTGCACCAACGCCAACCTCGCCAAGCAGGTGCTGGCCGACGCCGGCCTGCGCGGCTGGGTGGCCCACATCGACGGCGACGAGATCCTGCGCTGCGACCGCGGCGTCCTCGACGGTCTGTCGTCCGCGCAGACCGCTGTGCGGTTCGCCGTCCGGGAGACGGTGAGCCGGCGGTCGTGGGACGGCGAGCCGACCTGGTTCAAGCGGTTGCTGCCCGACGCCGACCTCCACCTGCTGCACGGTCTGGGGCTGATCGCGGAGCCGACCAACCAGGCCTACCTGAGCGGCCACCTCATGGGGAAGTCCGCGGCCCGGATCGAGGCGCCGGTCTGGCTCACCCTGCACAAGGTCGTCGACGCCGCGCACGTCGGCCTCGAGCCGGTCGAGGACGAGACGGCCTTCGAGCTGTTCCACTACGAGTCCTACTCCGCCGAGGAGTTCGCCCGGAAGTGGACGGCGATGGTGGCCTCCGGTCCCCGCGCCTCCTACCGCGCCGAGCGCCGATCGACGGCGGCGACCATGCGCGCCCTCATCAACCGGGGCCTGGAGCCCGCGGCGCTCGAACGCCGGATCGTGGCCTACTACGAGCGCTTCCTCCTCGAGGACGCCGAGGCGCTGCACGACCTGGGCGTGCTGGTCGAGACCGACCCGCTCCGCCCGCGCGACCCCGCGCGCGTTCCCGAGCCGGTGGCCGGCGACGTCCTGGCCGCCGGGTTCGAAGCCGCCGCGGGCCGGCCGAAGGCGCCGTTCTTCCACGGCACCTCGCCCGGTGGTCGCGGGCTCGCCAGCGCCGGGTCGGACACCCGGTCGGACGCCCGGTCGGACACCGACGCCGGCTCCGACGCCGGCCGCCGGGGCTGGCGTCGCCGGAGCTGACCCGGTCGTCGGGGGGCAGCGGCCGACTCAGTCGCTCGCGCGCTCGACGGGCCGTTCGAGCTCGCTGCGGCGCTCGCCCTCCCGCTCGATCGCCCGATCGTCGAGTTCGGCGAGCAGGCTGCGCAGCTCCGAGCGCAGGTAGTCGCGGGTGGCCATGTCGTTGATCGCCATCCGCAGCGAGGCGACCTCGCGGGCGAGGAACTCCATGTCGGCGTGGGCGCGCGCGTTGGCCTGGCGGTCGGATTCGGCGACCACCTTGTCGCGGGTCTCCTGGCGGTTCTGCGCGAGCAGGATGAGCGGCGCGGCGTAGGAGGCCTGGAGGCTGAGCATCAGGGTCAGGAAGATGAAGGGGTAGGCGTCGAAGGCCAGGTCGTCGGGCATGGTGAGGTTCCAGGCGACCCACGCGGCGACGAAGAGCGTCATGTAGATGAGGAACTTCGCGGTGCCCATGAAGCGGGCGAACTGCTCGGCGAACACCCCGAAGGTGTCGGAGTCGTAGCTGGGCCGCGGCACCAGCGGACGCCGCTGCTCGCGCGGCGTGTCGAGGCGGGCGCGTCGGGTCTCGGCCATCAGCGCGCCTCCCCTCGCGTCGACCGGTCGCGCCAGTTCTCCGGGAGCATGTGGTCGAGCAGGTCGTCGACGGTGACCGCGCCGATCAGGCGACCGGACTCGTCGAGTACCGGGGCCGCCACCAGGTTGTAGGTGGCCAGGTGGGCGGCGACCTCGTCGATGCTCGCCTCGGGCCGCAGGGACTCCAGGGAGTCGTCGAGCGCGCCGGCCACGAGGCTCGAGGGCGGCTCGCGCAGGAGCCGCTGGATGTGGGCGACGCCGAGGAAGCGGCCGGTCGGGGTCTCCAGCGGCGGACGGCACACGTAGACCAGTGCCGCCAGCGCCGGGGTCAGCTCGGGGTTGCGCACGTGGGCCAGGGCGTCGGCCACGGTGGCGTCGGGGCCCAGGATCACCGGCTCGGAGGTCATCATCGCGCCCGCCGTGTCCTCGACGTAGGACATCAGCCGCCGCACGTCCTCGGCCTCCTCGGGCTCCATGAGCTCCAGGAGCGCGGCAGCCGTCTCCGGCGGGAGCTCGGCGATGAGGTCGGCGGCGTCGTCGGGCGACATCTCCTCCAGGACGTCGGCGGCGCGTTCGGAGTCGAGCTTCTCCAAGATCTCGACCTGGTCCTCCTCGGGCAGCTCCTCGAGGACGTCGGCGAGCCGCTCGTCGTCGAGTGCGGCGGCCACCGCGGTGCGCCGTTCGGCGGGCAGTCCGTGGATCATGCTCGCGGCATCGGCGGGTCGCATCTCGTTGAGCGCCGCGACGAGGTGGGTCGCCCCCTGGGTCCCCTCGCCGTCGCGTCCGGTGAGGCCGGTGACGTCGCGCCATTCGACGACGTGGGTCTGACCGCGGCGCCGCAACCCCTTGCCCGGCTCCTGCACCGCGACGCGGCACAGCACCCAGTCGCGGTTGCGCGCCTGTTCCATGGCGATGTCGTAGACGGTGCCGCCGACGTCGGTCGAGGGGATGCGCACCTCGCGGTCGAGGAGTTCGCCGATCACGAGGGTCTCGGTCGATCGCTGCTCGAAGCGCCGCATGTTGAGCAGGCCGGTCGTGTACACCTGCCCGCTGTCGATCGCGGTCACGCGGGTCATCGGCACGAAGATCCGGCGACGGCCGAAGACCTCGACCACGAGGCCGAGGATGCGGGGTTGGTTGGCCTCGCTGCGGATCGCTGCGACGACGTCGCGGACCTTGCCGACCTGGTCGCCCACCGGATCGAACACCGGGAGTCCCACCAGGCGTGCGATGTAGACCCGAGCCGGTGCGGTGCTCACGAGGAGGCAGGCTACCCCGCCGCGACCCGCGGCGGCGTGCACAGTGCTGCGCGCCGAACCGGGCAAGGTGACATGTATCCTGCAACGGCTCATCACGGGGGTGCACCCCGATCGGCCGTGGCACCTCCTCCCGGGACCGCCGCGCGTCTCACGACCGAGGGAGTCCACTCCGTGCAACACCGGCGCTCTGCTTTCGCCTCCGCCCTCGTCGGCGCCGTCCTCGCGCCGGCGCTCCTCCTGCCGTCCGCGACGCCGGTCGCCTCCGCCTCCGGCCCTGCCGCGACGGCGGGTGTCAGCGCTGTCGAGCGAGCGGCCGCGAAGCCGCAGCCGACGCGCTTCTCGCTGAGCCCGGGGGTGACCTTCAACAACCCGACCGGCGGGCGGGACTCCCGACGCGCGATCCTCGACCGGATCCTCGCGGCGATCCGGCACGCCCGCAACGGCTCGACGATCCAGATCATGACCTGGAACTACCTCACCGACGAAGCCACCAACGCCCTGCTGGCGGCGCAGAAGCGCGGAGCCGTGGTGCGGGTGCTCATCGATCAGGCCAACGCCAACGACGAGACCCCCAACCCCCCGTTCAACCGTCTGCGTCGCGAGCTGCGCGCGAACAACGGCAACAAGCCGTACGCCCAGCGCAGCGCGGCCAAGACCTGCCAGAACTCCTGCCGCGGCCGCGGCGGAGCCGCGCACTCGAAGTACTACCTGTTCTCCCACACCGGCAGCTCGCGCCGCGTCGTGATGCAGGGCTCGGCCAACCTCACCGCGGCCATGGCCAACAACCAGTGGAACGAGATCTTCACCTACGTCGACCGGCCGATCATCTGGGACTTCATGCAGGACCGCTTCGACGAGGCGTGGAAGGACACGCCGGTCAAGCGCGCCTTCTCCCAGGTGCAGGACGGCGGGTACGGCATCTACATGTCGCCGAACTACGGCCCCGACTGGGTGAGCGACCCGATCATCGACGCGCTCGACCAGGTGCGCTGCCGCGGTGCGGTCGACGCCGGCAACGCCAACGGCCGCACCATCATCCGCACCAGCCCCGACGTCATCCGCGGCAAGCGCGGCATGACCGCCGCCCGCCAGCTGCGCGCGCTGTGGGAGCAGGGGTGCGACGTCCACATCGTCTACACGGTCATGGGCGGCGACGTGCGCCGCTACCTGCGCAACCCCTCGGGTCGGGGTGCGGTGCCGATGAAGCACCTCGTGCAGGACTTCAACGACGACGGCGAGTTCGACAACTACTTCCACCTCAAGGTGTGGACCATCAACGGGCGGATGGGCTCGAACCGGACGGCGTACCTGGCCTTCAACGGCTCGGCCAACACCTCCGACCTGGCGACGAACTCCGACGAGATCACCGGCATCTTCACCACCCGCTACCGGGTGCTGCGCTACCAGGGCTTCATCGACTACTGGTTCGACAACCCGCCGGCGGGCTACGACGCGACCGGCACGGGCAGCAGCACCACGGGCGGAGCGGCCGGGCGCACGGCGAGCCCCTGGACCCAGCGGATGGTCCAGCTCGGTCTCATCGACCCCTACGCGCATGTCGACCTCGACTGAGCCGCCGGCCGGGTCGCCGGCCGAAGGACGGACCGGGCCGTGACGGCCTCGCCCCGGGGCGCCCGCATCGCCCGGGTCACCGGTGTCGACCAGGACGGCGTCCGGCTGCTCGCCGTGGGTGCCGACGCCGTGGTCGACGCGCTGTTCGACGATCGGCGCATCTGGTCCTTCTGGGTGCGCCGCGACACCGAGCGCGCCGACCGCACCGGCCTGGTGCGGCACGTCGCCTGGCCGGCGGTCATGCGCCCGCACCTGCGCGGCACCACCCGCATCGTCCTGCGCGAGCATGTCTCGGGTCGGGTGCTCCACGACGGTGAGCTGACCTTCGGCGACCCGGAGCCGGGGGAGCGGGTGCGGTTCGTCAACAAGCGCGGTCTGGACATCGCGCTGGACAAGTCCGGTCGCTTCTCGCCGGTCTTCGGGGAGCGCACGGCCGCCGACCTCGAGCCGCTCCTCGACACGATGGAGCAGGTGATCGACGTGCTCGCCCGCGCCGGGGTGGAGGCGTTCCCCGCCTACGGCACGCTGCTCGGAGCCGTCCGTGAGGGCCGCTTCCTCGGCCACGACTCCGATGCCGATCTCGGCTACGTCTCGCGCCACACCACACCGGTCGACGTCGTCCGCGAGTCCTTCCGGCTGCAGCGGGCCGTCGTCGACGCCGGCTTCGGCACCTACCGCTACAGCGGCGCCGCCTTCCGGGTCGCGGCCATCGAGGGCGACGGCAGCGTCCGCGGTCTCGACGTGTTCGGTGGATTCCTCGACGGTGGTCGCCTCTACCTGATGGGCGAGATCGGCACCGAGTTCGAGGAGTCCTGGATCCGCCCGCTGGGCACCTGCGAGCTCGCCGGACGCCGCTTCCCGGCGCCTGCCGTCCCCGAGCGGCTCCTCGAGGCCACCTACGGCCCCTCCTGGCGCGTGCCCGATCCCGCGTTCAAGTTCGAGACCTCCGAGCGCACCCGCGACTCCCTCAACCAGTGGTTCCGCGGGCTCGCGGTGCACCGCCAGGAGTGGGAGCGGCGCTACGGCGCGGGGCAGGCGGGGCAGAAGGGTCAGCCCGGCACCACCACGGGCAGGTCGCTGGCCAAGGAGATCGCGGCGCGCGAGCAGCCCGGCACCCGCGTGCTCGACGTCGGCGCGGGCCGCGGACGCGACGCCATCTGGCTCGCCCGCCGGGGCTTCCCCGTCACCGCCTACGACTACGTGCCACGGGCACTGACCCGCGCCGCCCGGATCGCGGTCGAGGAGGAACTGCCCTTCGAGGCGAGGTCGCTCAACCTCGACGAGTGGCGTTCGCTGATGAGCGAGGGCGCCCGCCTGGCGCGCGCCTCGGACGCCGCGCCCGTCCCGACGGTCATCCATGCCCGGCATCTGCTCGACGCCACCGACACCTTCGGGCGCTCGGGCCTGGGCCGCTTCGCCGCCATGACCCTGCGGGGCGGCGGTCGTCTCTACGCCGAGTGGTGGACCGGCCGCGGGGAGCCCGAGCCCGGCCTGACGGCGCTGAGCGCTGAGCAGGTGGTGGGTCGCCTGGAGCGGTTCGGTGGCAGGATCACCTCGATCGAGGAGTTCGAGGCGGGTGCTCGCGGCAACGCGCGCCCGTTCAGTGTGGGAAGGGTGATCGCGTCGTGGGCTTGATCGGCGGAGGCGGTGGCATGCAGGGCAAGCGGGAGATGGCCGAGCGCATCGAGCGGTTGGAGGCCGAGGTCGCGGAACTGCGGCGCCACCAGGTGCGCCTCGCCGAACTGGCCGATCTCGTGCAGGAGCTCCTCATCCCGATGGCGCAGCGTGACGAGGAGCGAGTGGAGGCTGCGATCGCCCGCCTCCAGGACGGTCTGTGATGGCCCGCCGGGTCTTCCTCCACATCGGTCTGCCGAAGACCGCGACGACCTATCTCCAGACGATCGTGTGGAGCAACCGGGACGTCGCGGCCGCCCAGGGGCTCACGCTCCCGGGCCGCGAGCGGCGCGACCACCTCTGGGCCAGCCGCGTCGTCCGGGAGACCCCCAAGCGACCGCGTCCCGACCGTGAGCACGAGGCGTGGCGCCGCATCCTCGACGACGTCGCCGCCGCGACCGGCGACGTCCTGATCAGCCACGAGTTCTTCGCAGCGGCCTCGGGCGCTCAGGCGCGCGCCGTCCTGGAGGCCCTCGCGCCCGCCGAGGTGCATGTCGTCATCACCGCCCGCGAGCCGCTCGGCCTGTTCACCGCGAGCTGGCAGGAGAGCCTGAAGAACCGCGGCACCACCCCGATGGCCGAGTACGGCCGCACGGAGTCCTCGCGGCCCGAGGACATCTGGGACTGGCGCACCCTCGACCTGCGGCTCGTGCTGCGGCGGTGGCGCAAGGCCGTCGCCGCCGATCGCATCCACGTGCTCCCGCTCGACCCGCGAGCGGCGCGCGACGAGATCTGGCACCGCTTCGCCGGCCTCCTCGGCCTGGACGCCGCCGCCTTCGACACCAGCGCCGGGTTCTCCAACCAGTCGATGGGCGTGGTCGAGGCCGAGCTCCTGCGACGGGTCAACCACCACCTGCACGGCTTCTCCAGCGCGCTCGACCGCGGCGTGTGGATCCGTTCCTTCCTCGCCGACGACCGGCTCGTACCCCGGGGAGGGGAGCGGTTCTGGCCGCTCCCGGACCAGATCGAGGACTGCCGGCGCAGGGGCGAGGCGACGCTCCGCTTCCTGCGCGAGCATCCGGTCGACGTCGTCGGCGATCCCGAGCTGCTCCGCGTGCCGACCGTCATCGAGCCGCGGCGCACGCCCGACAGCGTGACCGACGCCGAGATCGCCGCTGCGGGCGCGGAGGTCATCGCCGTGCTGCTCGAGGACGTGCGCGCCGCGCGCCGGGGGAGCGCCGCCGTGGAGGCGGACGACGTCGAGGGTGGTGAGGACGACGGCGGGCCGCGCGCGCCGGCCTCAGTCCTCGGTCGGGTCCGCCTCGGCCGCCGGCGGAACGGTGGCGCGGGCTGAGACCAGGAAGTGGTCGCTGATGCGGCGGTTCACCGGCGTCTCGTCGAGCCAGTAGTCGCTGAAGCTCACTCCGGGAGAGGCGACGACCCAGTCGACCGGCATCCGGGCCGGGGGAGCGCAGCCGTTCGCCGTGCTGCCGCCGACCGCCGCCACCATGCCGGTGCGCGGGATGACGCGGCAGAAGAACTCGGCGCGGTCGTTCATGTCACCGGTCAGGAAGACCGGCAGCCCGGTGGCCATCAGGCGGTTGACCTGCTCGGCCCCGGTGAGGTGGCCCGCGATGCGGCTGGCGGTGTCGCGGGCGTCGTGGCCGGCCGACACGTGCATGTTCACGAAGTACATCTCGCGGCCGGTGGCGCGATCGCGCAGCCGCAGCACGGTCTGCGGGCGGGCCCGGCTCTCGAACACCACGGGGAAGGAGGTGCCGGAGACGAACTCGAACCGGCTGGTGTCGTAGAGGATGGAGTTGTCGGTCTCCTTGCTGCCGAACGCGAAGCCCGGGTAGGCGGCGAAACCGGTGAGCCGCTGCAGCGTCGTCAGCTGGTCGGGCTTGACCTCCTGCAGGCCGACCACGCTCACCCCGTGCTGGCGGATGAGGGCTGCCGCCTGCGGGGTGCGGGCCGAGGCCGGCGGGAACTTCCTGCGGTCACCGCCGGGGGCGGTGTGGTTGGAGCCGAGGACGTTGAAGGTGGCGAGCACGAAGGTGACCGGCAGGGAGGCGAGCCGCTCCGCGCGCGCGGCCATGCGGGCCCGACGCAGGGCCTGCGGCGTCGGCCGCAGACGGACGCCGGACACGATCCGGGCGGGCTCGGGTGTGGCAGCGGCCTTCGGAGCGGCCGGGGCCGCGGCGAGGTCGGTGACGGCGTCGCCGCCGATCGAGGGGAGGTCGACCCGGGTCAGGGCGATCCCGCCGCCGACGAGCGCGGTGAGGACGAGGGAGAGGACGACGGCGACGGTTAGACTCCGGCCCGCGCGCATGCTGCGGGGGTCGCGGTGTCGTCCTGGCATGGAAGTGCACTCTACTGAACCGCCGAAGCCTCGGGAGGGCATCCGATGACTCCGATCGAGGACGCCCGACCCCGGGGGCTGCGCGCCGACGTCCAGGGGTTGCGCGCGGTCGCGGTCGGTCTGGTGATCGCCGATCACGCCGGCCTGCCCGGGTGGCGCGGCGGCTACCTCGGCGTCGATGTCTTCTTCGTCATCTCCGGGTTCCTCATCACCGGGCTGCTGCTGCGCGAGGCCGCGGGCACCGGCCGGGTGCGGCTGCTCGACTTCTACGCGCGCCGGGCCCGCCGCATCATCCCGGCGGCGAGCGTCGTCCTGGCCGCCACTGTGGTCGCCTCGGCGCTGTTCCTCCCGGTGGTGCGGGCCTCGGAGATCTTCCGGGACGCCGTCTGGGCCGGGTTCTTCGCGGCGAACATCCGCTTCGCCAGCGTGCAGACCGACTACTTCGCCAGCGACCGTCCGGTCTCGCCGCTCCAGCACTACTGGTCGCTGGCCGTCGAGGAGCAGTTCTACCTCGTCTGGCCGCTGCTCCTGCTGGTGATCGTGGTCGCGCTGCGCCGGCGCGGAGGCGATCTGCGCCGCCGGGTCGTCGGCGTGCTGGCGGTGCTCTCGGCGGCGTCCCTGGCCTGGTCGGTCTGGGCGACCCACGCCTCGCCGGACACCGCCTACTTCTCCACCGCGACCCGCGCGTGGGAGCTCGGTGCGGGCGCGCTGCTCGCCGCGGTGGTGCACGGCCGGACGACGGGCTCCGGCTCGCACGAGGTCCCGGGGCCCGGCGTCCCTCGGCAGCTGGTGGCGCTCGGCGGCGCGGTCGCCGTCCTCGTCTCGGCCCTGGTGTTCACGCCGGCCACCCCGGTGCCCGGGTGGCTGGCGGCGATCCCGGTTGCCGGCACGGTGGCCGTGCTCGCCGCCGGATCGCACCCGGTCGGCTCCCGCACCGTCGTGGCCCGCGTGCTCGCCCTGCGACCGCTGCAGGTGCTCGGCGACTGGTCGTTCTCGCTCTATCTGTGGCACTTCCCGGTGCTGCGCATCGCCCGTGCCCGCTTCGGCGAGCTTGACGCCCCGATGCTCGCGCTCACCCTGGCCGTCGTCCTCGTGCTGAGCGGGGCGACCTACCACCTGGTCGAGCAGCCCTTCCGCACCGGTCGGCGCTGGCGTCGGCCGAGCATCGCGGTCGCCCTCTACCCCGCGGGCGTCGCCGTGCTCGCCCTGGCGATCGTCGCGGCGAACGCGTGGGTCGACCACCGCCTCGATCGCAACGCCGGCAACCCGGCGGTGCAGGTCGCCGACTACCGGGGCGGCGACCTCAGCGGCGATCCGGCCGTGGCACTCGTGCAGGCGTCGGTGCAGGCTGCGGACGACGCGCATCCGGTGCCGGGTCGCCTGGTGCCCGGGTTGCTGGACATCCGCTCCGACACCGCGCCCCTCGGGGCATGCGACTACCGCACCGGCACCACCCGCCTGTGCCCGCAGGGCGACCCGGACGCCGACCGCACGATCGTGCTGTTGGGCGACTCCCACGCCCGGGCCTGGAACCCGGCGTTCGTCGAACTGGGGCGCACTCTGGGCTACCGCGTCTACACGTTCGTCTACTCCGGCTGCCCGGCCAACCTCGCCATCCGCCTCGATCCCGAGACCGACCGTCCGTGGCCGGCCTGCGAGGGTTTCGTCCACTGGGCCCTCGACCAGGTCGACCGTCTGCGTCCCGACCTCGCGGTCGTGAGCAACGCGCCGCTCTCGCCGGTGGTCGACGTCGACGGCGGCGACGTCGTCGGACGCGGCGACGGCGCGGCCGCCTTCCTCCCGGCCCTCGGGCGCGGGCTGCGCGCCGAGCTCGATCGGCTGCGCTCGGCTGCCGGATCGGTCGTGGTGCTCGGCAACACCCCCCACCTCCCGCGCGAGCAGGCGGTCTGCCTGGGGCAGGCCCGCACCCTCGGCGACTGCCTCCAGCAGGCGGGCGGCTTCGAGCGCGACGCGCAGCTCTCCTTCGCCGAGGTCGCGCGGGCGGCGGGTGCGCAGTGGCTCGACGCCTCGGACTGGTTCTGCGTGCGCCGCCTGTGCCCGGCGGTGATCGGCGACTTCATCCCGATGCGCGACTCCGAGCACATGACCACCGAGTACGCCGTCCACCTCGCGCCCTCGCTCGCCGCCGCCCTCGGATTGGTCGAGCCGACGGCTTCACCGGGTGCCCGCACCGGCCGATAGGAGCCGGGTACGGGCCGTCGCCGACCCGCTCGGAGGACGCCGTCGAATTACAGATCTGTAGTTCGTCGGAACACCTGGCGTGGTGCAGATGGGACTGATGTGATGGGTGGGACGACGGGTCCCGACGCCTCGCGCGCGGTCCCGACCCCTCGCCCCGACCACCGGAGGATCGCCCCCATGTCACCTCGCACCGCCCCGCGACGCCGCACCTGGCAGACCGGTCTCGCGCTCGCGGTCCTGGCGGCGGGTCTTCCCCTGGCGGCCCAGCGCGGACTGCTCGGCGGCGAGGGCGACCTGGTGCTCCAGGCCGGTTCGGCCCGCGAGGCGTGCGCGGCTCCGGCCCCGACGCCCACCGATCCGCCCGCCACCACGGCAGGACGCGGCCGCGCCACCGCCTCGGCGTCCCCGACCCCCAGCCCCACGTCCAGCCCCACCGCCAGCCCGACCGCCAGCCCGACCGCCAGCCCCACGGATCCGCCCACCACCACACCGCCGACGCCGGGCGGCACGATCCGCGTGGTCGAGGCCAACATCAAGTCCGGCGAGGCCGACAAGAAGTTCGCCGCCGACCTGCGCAAGGTCTTCAAGCAGCAGCCCGACTTCGTGGCCTTCAACGAGGTGCCGCTGCGGCGCGACGCGGTGCTCGCACCCGGCGACTACGAGATCTTCCGCACCCCGGGGAAGTACACCGGCGAGGCCCCGGTCGTCTGGAACGCGGCCCGCTGGACGGCTATCGCCCGCGGCACGACCATGATCAGCGACACCTACGGCAAGGAGCCGGGCCAGCACGTCGACTGGGGCGTGCGGTACGCCAACTGGGTGACCGTCCGCTCGCTCGACGGCTGCCAGACGCTCTCGATGGTCGCCACCCACCTCGCACCCGAGAACTCCTACACCAAGAACCTCATGGCCCCCTCGGTGGCCCGCCTCGGTGCGTTGACCGCGATGCTCTCGGCGTCCGGCCCGGTCATCGTCGCCGGCGACTTCAACCGCCACTACAAGTCGGCGAAGTACCCCCGCAACGAGCTCACCGCAGCCGGACTGACGCCGACCTACGACATCGCCGGCACCTGGTTCCCGACCGGCGACCACTTCGGCGCCACGATCGACTACATCTTCCTGCATCCCGCCTCGGACTTCACCTTCATCGAGCACGGGGCCACGGAGGCCTACTCCGACCACGACATCGTGCACGCGGTGCTCGGCCTCCCGGTGACCACCACCCCCGGCCCGGCCGTCTCCTTCGCCCAGGCGCGCACCGTCAACGACCCGCTCTCGACCGTCACCCTCGCGCGCCGCGCCGTCCTGCGCAACGCGTTGCGGGCGCTGAAGTCCGCGCCCGAAGGTGCCCTGGTCCGCATCCTCAGCGCGCGCATCGACGACCGCTACCTCGGCAAGGAGATCCGGCGCGCGGTCGCCCGCGGTGTGCGGGTGCGGGTGGTCTCGGGCAGCGCCGAGCCGACCGCCGTCGAACAGCATCTGGCGACCCAGCTCGGCAGCGACCCGGCAGCGCCGTCCTGGCTGCTGTTCCGGCCGACCGCCTACGCCGCCGGCGGCCTGCCGTCGACGGGCCT
The DNA here is from genome assembly GCF_039536805.1 of Nocardioides fonticola. Lineage (NCBI taxonomy): Bacteria > Bacillati > Actinomycetota > Actinomycetes > Propionibacteriales > Nocardioidaceae > Nocardioides > Nocardioides fonticola. The sequence goes on from NZ_BAAAZH010000008.1 coordinate 223,118, forward strand.
CGCGGTCAGCGCCACCGGCTTGACCGAGAACTTCAGCATGGTCGTCGACAAGGCGCTCGATGCGACCATCGCCCGTGAGCCCGCCGAGGGCGACCTCGCGGTCTCCGCCCAGCGGTACAAGGCGCTGGTCAAGCAGTTCAAGCAGGCCGCTGCGGCCGCGGCGCGCGGCTGACCGCGGGGTCGGCCGAGTCGGCGGGCTCTGGCGTCGGACCCTGCCGGCCGCCACTACGCTGACGCCCGTGAGCGCCCCGGTCTACCTCCACATCGGCCTGCAGAAGACCGGCACCTCCTACCTCCAGACCATCTTCTGGGCCAACGAGGAGGAGCTCGCGGCCCAGGGGCTCGACATGCTGCCCGGTTCGCGCGGGGAGTCCTTCCAGCTGATGCTCGACGTGCGGGACCGGCTCCAGCCCTTCGACCCGCCGCAGGCCCGGGCGATCCTGCCCAGCCTGACCGCTCGGCTGGACGCCGCCCGGGGCTCGCGGGTCCTCATCAGCGAGGAGTCGTTCTCGCCGTGCACCGACGAGCAGATCGAACGGCTGCTCGGCCCGCTGGGCGGCCGGGAGGTCCACGCGATCGTGACCTGTCGTGATGCCGCGCGGCAGATCCCGTCGCTGTGGCAGCAGGGGCTGCAGTCGGGCCGTTCGATCGAGCTCGCGGATCTCCTCCGGCGTCTGCGCGCGACCGAGGACGCCGCCGCCCGGGGCCGATCCCGTGGGGTGTGGCGGCAGGTCGACCTGGTCGCCGTCCTCACCCGCTGGGCGCGGCACATCCCGCCGGAGCGGATCCACGTCGTCACCGTCCCGCCCGCCGGGGCGCCGCACGACGAGCTGCTCTCGCGGTTCTGCCGGGTGCTCGGGGTCGACCCGACCCGCCTGGACGCCGAGGTGGCCGGTCGCGCGAACCGGGGACTGCGCCTGGAGCAGGCCGAGGTGCTGCGTCGCGTGAACGAGCAGGTCCCCGACGAGCTCAAGCGGCGCGACGCCTACGGCAACGTCGGCAAGCGCTGGCTGGCGGTCCGGATACTCGGCGGGGCCGAGGGACGGCGGATCCTGCTCCCGGCCTCGGAGGCGGACTGGTGCGAGGCCGTCGCGCGTCGCCAGGTCGAGCACCTGAGGTCCGGCGGCTACGACGTCGTCGGCGACGCCGACGACCTCCTGCCGCGGCCGGAGTCCTTCGCTCCCGACGAGCAGCTGGTCACCGACGAGCAGGTCGCGGCCGCAGCGACGGCCGCCCTGACCGCGATCGTGACCGAGCGGCTGACCCGCGAACTCGACCGGGACACGGCGAGGTCCGGGAGCGGCCGCCGACCCCGCCTGCGGGGTCTGGGCGCGCGCCTGCGGCGCAGGTGAGCGTCAGCCGATAGGGCCGATAGGAGGGTCAGCCCAGGTTCGGCAGGCAGACCGCGGTCTGGGAGCCGATCTGGAACAGCCCCCGCACGGCGGCGTGGTCGGAGACCGCGCCCGGCACGACCACCGAGTCCAGCGGCGTGACGTCGCCGCGGTAGAGCAGGTAGTCGATGCGTCCGCGGGGGCTCCACGCGGGGTGGGTGTAGCCCGCGCCGGCCCCGACGCGCTCCCAGCTGTCGCTCAGCACCGTGCGCAGGGTCGCCATCACGTCGGTGCCGGGGTAGGCGTTGAGGTCGCCGCCGAGGATGGTCGGCACGGTGGAGGAGGCCAGCAGGTCGCGGATCACCCGGGCCTGGGCCAGCCGGTTGGCCGCCGAGCTCGCCTCGAGGTGGGTGTTGTAGACGTCGACGGTGGTGCCGTAGGGCTGGATGCGCACGCGCAGGAGCCCACGCTGCTGGGCGTCGGGGAAGCGGGGGAGGAGGGTGTTGTCGAGATCGACGATCGGGAACTTCGAGAGCACCGCGGTGCCGTACTGGCTGTCGCCCGGCCGCACCACGTTCGGGGCGAAGGCGTAGTACATGCTCAGCCGCTCGGCGAGGATGCCGGGCTCGTCGATGCGACCGTTCCAGGCGCGGTTGCGGTCGACCTCCTGGAGCAGGACGACGTCGGCCTGGAGCGCGGCGATCTCGTCGGCGATGCGGTCGATCTCGACCCGGTTGTGCGCCCGGTTGAAGCCGGAGTGGATGTTGAAGGTCGCGACCGCGATGCGCGGGCCGGCCGCGACGCAGGTGTTCGCGCGGCGTCCGGTGGCGGGGCGTGCGCGACCGCCGGTGGCGGTCGCGCCGGAGCGGGTGGTCAGGGTTCCGGCGCGCGGCGCGATCGGCGGCCCGGACGGCAGCACCTCCTGCACGGTGCCGACGGCGGCCGGCCCGCCGCGGGTGCTGGCGTCGACCGGCGCGGGGCCGCTGTCGGGCAGGAAGAGGACCAGACCCAGGAGGCCCGCGATCACGAGGGCGAGTGCGGTGACCGGGTCGGCCCACCAGCGACGTCGACGCCCGTCCGGCACCCGTGTCCCACCCCTCGGTCGGGACGCCGCCGCTCGGCGTCCGCTCGACCATTGTAGGTGTGATGGTCCTCACCGGTGGGCTGCTGCTGTGTTCTAAGTGACCAGCCGGTAATAAAGTGATGGACGACCATCACGACCCCCGAAGGATGCCCGATGCGCCTCTGCCAGACCGACGGCCTCACCGACGACCAGATCGAGATCCTCAAGGCCGTGCGGGCCTTCACGGAGAAGGAGATCCTCCCGGTCGCCACCGAGCTCGAGCACGCGGACGAGTACCCGCAGGCGATCGTCGACGGGCTCAAGGAGCTCGGCGTCTTCGGCCTGATGATCCCCGAGGAGTACGGCGGCCTCGGCGAGTCGCTGCTCACCTACGCGCTGGCGGTCGAGGAGATCGCGCGCGGCTGGATGAGCGTCTCCGGCGTCATCAACACCCACTTCATCGTCGCCTACCTGCTCATGCACCACGGCACCGAGGAGCAGAAGCAGAAGTACCTGCCGCGCATGGCCGTCGGCGAGGTGCGCGGCTCGTTCTCGATGTCCGAGCCCGGCACCGGCTCCGACGTCTCGGCCATCTCGACCAAGGCCGTCAAGACCGCCGAGGGCTACGAGATCACCGGCCAGAAGATGTGGCTGACCAACGGCGGCTCCTCCACGCTCACCGCGCTGCTCACCAAGACCGACGAGGGCGCCGACTCGGTCTACAAGAACATGACCACCTTCCTCATCGAGAAGGAGCCCGGCTTCGGCGAGACCGCCCAGGGCGTCACCATCCCGGGCAAGATCGAGAAGATGGGCTACAAGGGCGTCGACACCACCGAGATGGTGCTCGAGGGCCACCGCACCACCGCCGACCAGATCCTCGGCGGCGTGCCCGGCAAGGGCTTCTACCAGATGATGGACGGCGTCGAGGTCGGCCGCGTGAACGTCGCCGCCCGCGCCACCGGCGTGGCCAACCGCGCCTTCGAGCTGGCCGCCCAGTACGCCCAGCAGCGCACCACCTTCGGCAAGCCGATCGCCCAGCACCAGGCGATCATGTTCAAGCTCGCCGAGATGGCCACCAAGGTCGAGGCCGCCCACGCGATGATGGTCAAGGCCGCCCGCATCAAGGACAAGGGCGAGCGCAACGACGTCGAGGCCGGCATGGCCAAGTACCTCGCCGCCGAGTACTGCAACGAGGTCGTCGAGGCCTCCTTCCGCATCCACGGCGGCTACGGCTACTCCAAGGAGTACGAGATCGAGCGTCTCTACCGCGAGGCCGCCTTCCTCCTCATCGGCGAGGGCACCGCGGAGATCCAGAAGATGATCATCGGTCGCCAGCTGCTCTCGACCTACAAGCTCTGAGTCGTGAGCGACCAGCACACCTACGGCGTCCCCTCCGCCCCGGCCGCACCGGCCGGGGCGGAGGCCCGCCCGGCCCCCTCGCCCGCGCCCGAGGCGTCCTTCGACGCCGTCCTCGACCGGTTCGAGGCCCTCCTCGACCGCGCCGACGACCTGCTCACGCGGGTCGAGGCGCTCGTGGCGCCCTTCGTCACCACCACCGCGCTCACCACCCAGCTGACCGGCCAGCTGACCACCCAGGTCGGCGACTCGCTGCGCAAGTCCGCCGGGCAGGCCACGGCCGTCGTCCTCAAGGGCGTGCAGGCCGGTCGCGGCCTCGCCGGCCGCTGACCCGCTCCATCCCACCCCGCCCCGGAGGCCCCCGCATGAGCAAGACCAACCCCGGCAACTTCTTCGAGGACTTCGCGGTCGGGCAGGTGATCGAGCACGCCACCCCGCGCACGATCACCGAGGGCGACCGCGCCCTCTACGGAGCGCTCTACCCGACCCGGTTCGCGCTGCCGTCCTCCGCCGCGTTCGCCGCGCAGGTCGGGCTGAGCCCGGCGCCGGTCGAGGAGCTCATCGCCTTCCACATCGCCTTCGGCAAGACCGTGCCCGACGTCTCGCTCAACGCCGTCGCCAACCTCGGCTACGCCGAGTGCCGCTTCCACCGCCCGCTCGTGCCCGGCGACACGCTGCGCACCCGCTCGGAGGTCATCGGCCTCAAGCAGAACTCCAACGGCCGCAGCGGCGTGGTCTACGTGCGCTCGACGGCCACCGACCAGCACGGCGCGGTCGCGCTGGAGTGGGCGCGCTGGGTGATGGTGCACAAGCGGGACGCCGAGGCGCCCGCGCCGCAGACGGTCGTCCCCGAGCTGGCCCCGGTGGTCGCCCCGAGCGACCTGGTGATCCCGGCGGGCCTGGACTTCACCGCCTACGACTTCGCCGCCGCCGGCGAACCGCATCGCTTCGGCGACTACGCGGTGGGGGAGCGCATCGACCACGTCGACGGCGTCACGCTGACCGACAGCGAGCACATGATGGCCACGCGCCTATGGCAGAACACCGCGAAGGTGCACTTCAACACCGAGGCGCGCCCCGACGGCAAGCGGCTCATCTACGGCGGCCACATCATCTCGATGGCCCGGGCGCTGTCGTTCAACGGCCTGGCGAACGTCCAGCTGATCGCCGCGATCAACGCCGGAGCGCACGTCTCCCCGGCCTTCGCCGGCGACACCGTCTACGCCTGGTCGGAGGTGCTCGACGCCGTCGAGACCGACGCCCCCGGGGTCGGTGCGCTGCGGTTGCGGCTGGTCGCCACCCGCGGTCGCGACGAGACGATGACCCTGCGCGGGGACGACGGGAAGTACGCCGACGGCGTCCTGCTCGACCTCGACTACTGGGCCCTGATCCCGCGCTGATCCCGCGCTGATCCCGCGATCACAGCGGTCTGATCGACCTCCGGCAGGTTCTCGGGTGTTCGGCACCTGAGAACCTGCCGGAGATTTCGGGCGAGTATCGGACGTCGCGCCGTCCGGTGCGCGACCATGACGCCCATGGGACGTACCGGTCAGCAGATGCGACGACGCACCGCCAAGGCCATGGGTGATCGGGCCGCCGCGGCGAACTCGCCGCAGTCCTCCCGCAGTGCCCCGCCCCGCCCCGACTGGCGGGCGCGGGCGCGCTACCTCTTCGACAACTCCATGTCGCGCGGCACCCCTGCCCTCATCGCCTGGCTGACCGTGGTCACGCTGGTGCTGATCTCGGTGTTCGCCGTCATCACCACGGTGCTCAACCTGCGCGAGGAGGACAGCGACAGCTTCGGCAAGGAGCTGTTCAGTGCCCTGATGCACGCGCTCGACCCCGGCACGGTCGCCGGCGACACCGGCCCCTGGCGCTTCCTGCTCACGATGCTGGCGCTGACCATCGGCGGCCTGTTCATCGTCAGCGCCCTCATCGGCGTGATCGCCGCCGGCATCGACGCCAAGATCGCCGAACTCCAGCGCGGCCGGTCGCTTGTCCTCGAGTCCGACCACACGGTCGTCCTCGGCTGGTCGGACTCGATCTTCACCATCCTGCGCGAGCTCTCGATCGCCAACGAGAGCCGCCGTCGTCCGGTCGTGGTGATCCTCGCCGACAAGGACAAGGTCGAGATGGAGGAGGAGATCCGCGCCAAGGTGCCCGACACCCGCGGCACCCGCATCGTGTGCCGCTCCGGCTCGCCCATGGACGTCGACGAGCTCGCCGTCAGCAGCCACCGCACCGCGCGCTCGGTCATCCTGCTCGCGCCCGAGAGCGAGGACCCCGACGCCGAGGTCATCAAGACCCTGCTGGCCCTGACCCACGAGGGCGAGGACGGGCCGCGGATCGTGGCCGAGATCCGCAACCCCCGCAACCTCGAGGCCGCCCGGCTGGTCGGCGCCTCGCGCACCACGCTGCTCGACATCCGCGAGACCGTCGCCAAGCTCGTGGTGCAGACCTCGCGCCAATCCGGCGCAGCGGCGGTCTACGTCGAGCTGTTCGACTTCGACGGCGACGAGATCTACTTCGCCGAGAACCACGGGTTCGGCGACCTCACCTACGCCGAGGCGCAGCTCGCCTACGAGGCGGGCTCGGTCATCGGCTTCGTCGACGAGACCGGCAGCACCCTCAACCCGGCACCCGACGCGATTGTGGGCGAGCGCACCCTCATCGTCGTGGCCGAGGACGACGCCGTCCTGGAGAACCCCGTTCGCTCGACCGTCGTCCCCGACGCCTCCCGGTTCGGGGAGGCCGTCGGCACCGACGCGCACCCCGGTCGTGCGGTGATGCTCGGCTGGAACGAGCGGGCCCCCATCATGCTGCGCGAGCTCGACCGCTACGCCGAGCCCGGGTCGACCCTCACCGTCGTCACCACCTACGGCGAGCCGCGCGTGCCCGCACTGAGCAACCTGGCCGTCGAGGTCGTCGCCGCCTCGACCACCGACCGCGAGGTGCTCGACACCCACGTGGTGCCCGGCCTCGACCAGGTGATCGTGCTCTGCTACTCCGACGACCTCGAGCCGCAGGCCGCCGACGCCCGCACCCTGGTCACCCTGCTCCACGTGCGCGACATCCTCGCCGGCTTCGAGCACCAGACCGCGGTGGTCAGCGAGATGATGGACGACCGCAACCGGGTGCTCGCCCAGGTCGCCGACATCGACGACGTCGTCGTCAGCGGCGAGATCGTCAGCCTCATCGTCACCCAGCTGTCCGAGGACGAGCGCCTCGAGCTGGTCTTCGGCGAGTTGTTGAGCGCCGACGGCGCCGAGATCTACCTGCGCCCCGTCGAGTGGTACGTCCGCACCGGCGAGCCGGTCACCTGGGCCACGGTCGTGGCCGGTGCCAGCCGCCGCGGCGAGACGGCGCTGGGCTGGAAGTCCGACTCGCTGGCCGAGGACGGCTCGGAGTTCGGCGTCCGGGTCAATCCCGGCAAGTCGCAGACCCTCACCCCGCAGCCGGGTGACAGGATCGTGGTGCTGGCCAACGACTGACCGCATCCGGCGGTCGGTGCCGGCACCGAGGGGGCCGGCACCGACCGGCGCGGGAGAGGCGGGCATGGCCGAGGAACTCTGGCTGGTGCGGCACGGCGCGACCGAGTGGAGCACGGCGGGCAAGCACACCTCGGTGACCGACCTCCCGCTCCTGCCCGTCGGCGAGGACGGCGCGCGGGCGCTCGCCCCGCGGCTGGCCGCGGTCGACTTCGACGTCGTCCTGACCAGTCCCCGGCAGCGCGCCCGGCACACCGCCGAGCTCGCCGGCTTCCCCGACGCGGGCATCGAGCCGGCCCTGGTCGAGTGGGACTACGGCGACTACGAGGGCGTGACCACCGAGGAGATCCGGCGCACCGTGCCGGACTGGACCGTCTGGACCCACCCCTGCCCCGGCGGTGAGGACGCCGCCGCCGTCACCGCCCGGCTCGACGGCCTCCTGCGCCGCCTCGACGACGTCGCGGGCCGGGCGCTGCTGTTCGCCCACGGCCACACGCTGCCGGCGTTGACGGCACGCTGGCTCGGCCTGCCGGTGCAGCAGGGTGCCTGCTTCGCCCTCGACACCTCGACCGTCTCCGTGCTCGGACGACACCGCGAACAGCCGGTCGTCCGTCGCTGGAACGCTTGACGGCCCCGAGCCGCCCGACCACGGTAGAGCCCGTGCCGCCGCAGCCGCCTGAGCAGCCCGACCCGAGTGGGTTCGTCGATCCCGTCCCGCAGTGTCCGCGCTGCGCCGCGCCGGTCGCCGCCGCCGACGGCGTGTGGTCGTGCCCCGAGCACGGACTGACCTCGGCGCTGCGCCGCGGCATCGAGATCGACTACGACGCCTTCGCCGCCCACCTCGTCGCGACGCCCGGCTTCCCGACCTACCTGCCCTGGCCGCTGAGCCCCGGCTGGCGGGTCACCGACTTCGCCGCCGTCGGCGGGTACGGCGCGCCGGTGGCGGCCACCCTCACCTGCGTGTCGGGCACCAGTCAGCTCGACGGGCCCGTCGACCTCCTCCTGGTCGTCGAGGAGGCGGGTACCGGCCTGGGCGCGCGCTGCGCCGGACTGGAGCACGCCGATCCCGGCCCGGGCCTGGGCCTGCAGGCGCCGCTCGTGCGCGTGCGCACCGGCCGCGCGGCGGTGCCGCTGTGGCCGGTCTCGGTGGCGGGAGCGGCCGGCGACCTCGACCGGTCGGTCGTGGCCGGGGAGATCGAGGGACGCTGGCTGTGGATCGTCGTCCGCCCGGCCTCGGCGATCCTGCTGCTGCGCGACGACTGGATCTTGCGCGACGTCTCCGGGCTGGGGCCGCCGCTGGTCGAACTGCCCTTCGGGGGACCTGGCCCGCACTGGTGAGTCCGGCGGCTCCTAGGCTTGACCCGTGCGGATCGACCTCCATACCCACTCCCGGGCCAGCGACGGCACCCAGTCGCCCGCGGAGCTGGTGGAGGCGGCGGCCGCCGCCGGGCTCGACGTCCTCGGGCTCACCGACCACGACACGGCGGCCGGCTGGGCCGAGGCGCAGGAGGCCGCCGACCGGTACGGCGTCCGGCTCGTGCCCGGCATCGAGATCAGCGCGTTGCACGAGGGCCGCGGCGCCCACCTGCTGGCCTACCTGCCCGATCCCGAGCACCCGGCGTTGCGCGAGCACCTCGACCGGATCCTCGACGGACGCCGTGCGCGCCTGCCCGCGACCATCGCGCGGGTGCGCGAGCTCGGCATCCCGCTGACCGAGGACGACGTCCATGCAGCGGCCGGCGACGCCGTCGCGCACGGGCGCCCGCACGTCGCCGACGCGTTGGTGGCCCTCGGCGTGGTCGGCGATCGCACCGAGGCGTTCCGGCGCTACCTCAACCCGGGCCGTCCGGCCTACGTCGAGCGCCACGCCGCACCCCTGGTCGGGGTGATCGAGGCGGTGCGTTCGGCCGGCGGCGTCAGCGTGCTCGCCCACGCGTGGGGACGCCGCCGCGACGACGTCCCCGACGCCGCCAGCCTGGCCGGGCTGGCACAGGCCGGTCTGGTGGGCCTCGAGGTCGACCACGAGGACCACGACGCCGACCAGCGCCGGCGGCTGCGGGCGATCGCCCGCGACCTGGGGCTGGTGATCACCGGCTCCAGCGACCACCACGGCACGGGCAAGATCGCCCACGAACTCGGCTGCAACACCACCGCACCCGAGGAGTTCGAGCGGCTGCTCGACGCCGTCCCCGTGCCGCCGCGTTGACGGCGTACCGGCGTCGCGCTACTTGCGGCCGAGCGCCTGGAACCGCTGCAGGACGCCGGTCGGCACCACCCGCGCGACTGTGGTGATCGCCTGGTAGCGCACGCTCGGGATCGAGAAGACCTTGCCGGCGTCGAAGTCCGCGAGCGCCTCGCGGACCAGGTCGTCGGCGTCGAGCCACAGCCAGGACGGCGCTGAGTCGGCCGCCACGCCCATGCGCTCGTGGAACTCGGTGCGCACGAAGCCGGGGCACAGCGTGGTGACCGTGACGCCCCGCGGGCGGTACTCGTGGGCCGCCCACTCCCCGAAGCGGTTCACGTAGGCCTTGGCGGCGCTGTAGGTGCCGCGGGGGAGGAAGGAGGCGACCGAGGAGACGTTGACGACCCCGCCGTGACCGCGCTCGGCCATCGGCCCCAACGCGGCATGGGTGAGCCGCAGCACCGCGGTCACCAGCACGTCGAGCATCGCGGTCTCCTGGTCGGCGGTGTTGTCGAGGAACCGCTCCTTCAGCCCGAAGCCGGCGTTGTTGACCAGCACCTCGATTGGGCGGTCGGGGTCGGCGAGCCGGGCCTCGACGACACGCATCTGGTCGCGGTCGGCGAGGTCGGCCGGCAGGGTCTCCACCGCGACCCCGTAGGCGTCGGCGAGCTCGGCCGCGACGGCGTCCAGGCGGGCCGCGTCACGGGCCACGAGCACGAGGTCGTGGCCGCGCGCGGCGAGCTGACGGGCGAAGGACAGCCCGATCCCGGCGGTGGGTCCGGTGACGAGGGCGACGGGACGGGCGGGGGTGGAGGCATCGACCATGTGACCAGTAGAGCAGCACCTCCGCGCCGGGCAGCCCACCGTCCGGCATGATGGGCTCCGATGACCACCACACTCGCGATCGCCAACCAGAAGGGCGGCGTCGCCAAGACGACGTCCGTCGCCTCGATCGGTGCTGCGCTCGCCGAGCTGGGGCACTCGGTGCTGCTCGTCGATCTCGACCCGCAGGCCTGTCTGACGTTCTCCCTCGGCATCGACCCCGAGGACCTCGAGATCTCCGTGCACCACGTGCTCACCAAGGGCGTCGACCCCGCCGAGGTCATCATCGCCACCGACGACGGCGTCGATCTGCTGCCGGCCACCATCGAGCTGGCGCGCGCCGAGGCCGACCTGCTCACCCGCACGGGTCGCGAGCACGTGGTGAAGACCGTGCTCGAGCAGCTCGCCGAGAACGGCGTCGCCTACGACTGGGTGCTGCTCGACTGCCCGCCGTCCCTCGGCGTGCTCACCGTCGCCGCCCTCACCGCGGCCTCCGGCGTCCTCATCCCGTTGCAGTGCGAGACGCTCAGCCACCGCGGCGTCGGTCAGCTGCTCGACACCGTGCACGACGTGCGCCGGTTCACCAACCGGGGCCTGGAGGTCTGGGGAGTGCTCCCGACCCTCTACGACGGCCGCACCAACCACGCCCGCACCGTGCTGGAGACGATCGCGGAGACCTACGAGCTCGAGGTCGTCGAACCGCCGATCCCCAAGACCATCAAGTTCGCCGAGGCTCCGGCCGCGGGGCGCTCGATCCTGGCCACCAGCCGCAGCAACAAGGGCGCCCAGGCCTACCGCGAGGTCGCAGCCAACCTCGTCACGCGGGTCGCGGGCACGGCGAAGCGCGGCTGACGTGGCCCGCCACCGCGCGCAGGTCCGGCCGCGGTACGGCCGGATCGCGCTCGTGGGCGGCTCCCTGCTGATCACGCTGGTGGCGGTGCTGGGCGGGGTGGGCGTGCTGCCCGTCGACGGCCCCGACACCCTGCCCGCCTCGGCGTCCGTCGCGCCGGCGACGCCCTCCGCGCCGGCTTCGAGCTCGACCTCGCGGACGACGGCTCCGGCGACGAGCCCCACGTCCTCGGCCGGCGAGGCCGCCGATGCCGCGCCCTCGGTCGCCGACACCACGCTGCCCGCCGCCAGCGGCACGGGCCGGCGCGTCGTGTTCGACCGCTCGCGTCAGCGGGTCTGGCTGGTGCGAGCCGACGGCACCGTCGCCTCGACCTACCTGGTCTCCGGCAGCGTGAGCGACAACCTCGACGCCGGCCGCTACGCCGTCTTCTCCCGCTCGCAGGACGCTGTCGGCATCGACGACTCCGGCACCATGCGCTGGTTCGTCCGGTTCACCCGCGGCCCGTCGGGAGCGGCGATCGGCTTCCACACCATCCCGATCGACGAGGGCCGGCGCGTGCAGACGATCGCCGAGCTCGGCACGCCGCAGTCCCACGGGTGCATCCGCCAGCGCGATACCGACGCCAAGCGCCTGTGGGACTTCGCGCCGCTGGGCACCCGCGTCGTCGTCCTGTAGCCGGGAACGACGACGGCCGCCGTCCTCGGGGGACGACGGCCG
>NZ_BAAAZH010000009.1:0-1715 GCF_039536805.1 Nocardioides fonticola
GGCGGCTGAGGCGGGGCAGGAGTTGCCGCCGTTGCCGCCGATCCCGTTGCAGTTGGAGCCCAGCAATGGGATCTCGCGTCGTAGTCAGCGGGAGCCGGGTGCGTGGTGTCGGGAGAACGGTGTGACCCCGCCGCCGGGTTCCTTCGCCCCGGCCATGACCATGGCCCCCGGCGGGAACTGAGGCCGGTCCCCGACCTCGATCTGCTCAGCCGCAGACGACCCGCACGACGACCCGCTCCGGCGCCCCCTCGACGTCCACGGGTACCCAGGTGAGCTCCACCGGCATCGAGGAGTCCCAGCCGGACGCCGGTAGGCAGGCCGGCCGATCGCCGCTATGCAGGCCGCCGTCGGCGTCGATCCAGCTGGTCTCGAGCGGAACGCCGACCATCGCGCCGTCCGGCAGCTCGCATCCGATCTGCGCCGGTGTCGAGACGCAGCGCTCGGGCCGCTCGGTGTGCGCCAGGGTCTCACTGCGCAGGTCCCACCCGACGAAGCCCGCGATGAGGAGTGCCGCCGTCGCCGCCGCGGCGATGGCGATCCCGCGCCGTGAGGTGAGGCCGGTCGGCGTCCGTTCGTCCACGCTCATCTGCCGAGCCTGGCAGGGACGAGACCGATGCGCCAGGGATGCGGTGATCAGACTCGGACGGCGTCCATGAAGGCCGCTACCAACGGGTGGACCGCGGCGCCCTCGCTCGCACCGATGTGCGGCTGGAACATGCTGGTCACGTAGAAAGGATGGTGCGGGAACTCCAGCACCTCGGCGGCGAGCTCCGGTCCGGTCGCTCCGACGATCACGCCGTCGTCGGCGAGTGCGCGGATGCTCTCGGGGGATGCCGCGAAACTGCAGAAGTGCATGCCGTCGAAGGGCTCGCGGACCCAGCCGGCGAAGCGGCTTCCCGGTACCGGCCTGACCTCCGATGCGACGCCCTGGAGGGAGCAGGCGAGCGGGACGATCGCATGGTCGGTGCGGCCGGCATCGGTCTCCGCGTGGGTGGCGTCGGCCCCCAGCTCGGTTCGCAGGTACTCCAGGACGGCGTACTGCATGCCGCCGCAGGTGCCGAGGAACGGCTGACCGCCGCGTCGGATCGTGGTCAGCGCCGCCAGGACCGCGTCGTCGTCGGCGTACGGCGAGCCGGGTACCAGCCAGACGCCATCGAAGGAGCTCAGGTCGCCGCCGGCGTCGGTGGCCACCCATCGGGTGTCGACACCGCAGTCCTCCCGCAGGCGCGGCCGCAGCGCATCCAGCTCCCGGTGGCTGCGATGCTCGCTGCGATCGCCCACCAGAGCCACTGACCGTCCCGCCATGCGAGGGACGGTAGCGGTCGGTGGCCGGGTGCGGGCACTTCGAGGCTCGCTTCGCTCGCACCTCAGTGACCGGACGGGCCGTGCTGGTGGTTGAGGTGCCCGAGCCCCTGGGCGAGGGCCGCGAAACCCGGTGAGGGACGAGGCAGCCTGAACCCACGACGCCCAGATCGCCCCGTCCGGAAATGTCGGTGGTCGTCTCTAGCGTGGTCTTCATGTTCGATCTCGGGATTCTCGAACAGCTGTCACCCACCCCTTCCACGGGGGCGGCTGCGCAGCCGCTGCCGCATGACCCGGTGGCGATGCTCGAGGAGATCACCGCACTCGAAGACAGCATCAATCGGTTGCGGGCCCGGCAGGCTCGGCTGGCGGTGGAGTTGGCGCAGGTGCGGGCGGTGGAGTCCATGCCGCGT
>NZ_BAAAZH010000010.1:0-10319 GCF_039536805.1 Nocardioides fonticola
GCGGCCGCGGGGCGGGCGGCTCGCTTGCCGACGTAGGTCGACGGCGCGAGAAGTTCCTCGCGAATGCTCACGTCGCGCACGCGCTTGCCGACGTAGGGGGCGGGCGCCGAGGAGTCCGGCGCCGCCGGAGTGACGGGAGAGGTGACCGGAGGGGTCATCGAGGGGTCGCGACGAGTGTCGACGTTGTCCGCTCGGTGGTTCCCCATGAGCACTCCGATGCTGGTTGCAGGCGACGTCCAGCAGCGCGGCTGTGGGTAGCAGTCGGGGGGAGACTGCCGGACGCGGGCGAGACCCGACCATAACCGACGAGGCCGCCGGGTTGAAACCGGACCGGACCACTGCGGGGGAGGACCGGCGTGTCGGCGCGCCCCGCACCCGGGCGCGCCGCACACGCACCTCGACGCTCCGCGACGTCCGACGGTTCCCGCGGCTGCCATGACGTGCGTCACGTCCGGGCTCCTGGTCTCGTCCCCGTGCGGGCGGAGGACTAGGGTGCGCCGGGGACATCCCCGCGGCCCCGTGCTGTGGCGCGCTGCCGCGCCCTCACATCGACATATAGAGACTGGTGGATCAGTGGACCTGATGGAGTACCAGGCGAAGGAGCTCTTCGCCAAGCACGGTGTGACCACGACGCTGGGCGTCGTCGTCACCACCGCCGAGGAGGCCAAGGCCGCCGCCGAGCAGATCGGTGGCGTGACCGTCATCAAGGCGCAGGTCAAGGCCGGCGGCCGCGGCAAGGCCGGCGGCGTCAAGATCGCCAAGACCGCGGACGAGGCCTACGAGTACGCCTCGAACATCCTCGGCATGGAGATCAAGGGCCTCACCGTGAACCGCGTGCTGGTCACCCCGGCCACCCCGCCGGAGGAGGAGTACTACTTCTCCTTCCTGCTCGACCGCGCGAACCGCCAGTACCTCTGCATCGCGTCCGTCGAGGGTGGTGTCGAGATCGAGGAGGTCGCGAAGACCAACCCCGACGCCGTCAAGCAGATCCCGGTCGACCCGGGCACCGGCGTCGACGAGGCCAAGGCCCGCGCGATCGCCACCGAGGCGAAGTTCCCCGAGCCCGTCTTCGAGCAGGCCGTCGCGATGATCCAGTCGCTGTACAAGGTCTTCGTCGAGGAGGACGCCACGCTGGTCGAGGTCAACCCGCTCGCGCGGCTGGCCGGCGACAAGCTCGAGGCGCTCGACGGCAAGGTCTCCCTCGACGAGAACGCCTCCGAGGTGCGCCACCCCGAGCACGAGGCCTTCGAGATCCGCGAGGAGGCCGACCCGCTCGAGGCGAAGGCCAAGGACCTCGGCCTGAACTACGTCAAGCTCGACGGCCAGGTCGGCATCATCGGCAACGGCGCGGGTCTCGTCATGAGCACCCTGGACGTCGTCGCGTACGCCGGTGAGAACCACGGCGGCGTGAAGCCCGCCAACTTCCTCGACATCGGCGGCGGCGCCAACGCGCAGGTCATGGCCAACGGTCTCGACGTCATCCTCAACGACCCGCAGGTCAAGAGCGTGTTCGTGAACGTCTTCGGCGGCATCACCGCCTGCGACGAGGTCGCCAACGGCATCAAGGGCGCCCTCGAGCTGCTCGGCGACGCCGCGAGCAAGCCGCTCGTCGTCCGCCTCGACGGCAACAACGTCGACAAGGGCCGCGCGATCCTCGCCGAGCTCAACCACCCGCTGGTCACCGTCGTGGACACCATGGACGGTGCCGCCGACAAGGCCGCCGAGCTGGCGAACGCCTGATCGCCCCGGACGCACGAGAACTGAGAGACGAAGAAGCATGTCGATCTACCTGAACAAGGACTCCAAGATCATCGTCCAGGGCATCACCGGTGGCATGGGCTCCAAGCACACCACCCTGATGCTCGAGTCGGGCGCTGACATCGTCGGCGGCGTGAACGCCCGCAAGGCCGGCACCACCGTCGAGCTGGCCGGCAAGGAGCTGCCGGTCTTCGGCACCGTCAAGGAGGCCATGGAGGCCACCGGCGCGAACGTGTCGGTGCTCTTCGTGCCGCCGGCCTTCACCAAGGCCGCCGCCATCGAGGCCGTCGACGCCGGTATCGGCCTCATGGTCGTCATCACCGAGGGCGTGCCGGTGCAGGACACCGCCGAGGTGTGGAGCTACCTGCAGTCCGAGGCCAACCACGCGGGCACCCGCATGATCGGCCCGAACTGCCCCGGCATCATCACCCCGGGCGAGTCGCTGGCCGGCATCACGCCGCACACCATCGCGGGCAAGGGCCCCATCGGCCTGGTCTCGAAGTCGGGCACCCTGACCTACCAGATGATGTACGAGCTCCGTGACTTCGGCTTCACCACCGCCATCGGCATCGGCGGCGACCCGATCATCGGCACCACCCACATCGACGCCCTCGCGGCCTTCGAGGCCGACCCCGAGACCAAGGCGATCGTGATGATCGGCGAGATCGGCGGCGACGCCGAGGAGCGGGCCGCGGCCTACATCAAGGAGCACGTGACCAAGCCGGTCGTCGGCTACGTCGCCGGCTTCACCGCCCCCGAGGGCAAGACCATGGGCCACGCCGGCGCCATCGTCTCGGGCTCGGCGGGCACCGCGCAGGCCAAGAAGGAGGCCCTCGAGGCCGTGGGCGTGAAGGTCGGCAAGACGCCGTCCGAGACCGCCGCCCTGATGCGGGAGATCATGCAGAACCTCTGATCCATCGGATCGACGAGGGCCCCGGGAGCGATGCTCCCGGGGCCCTCATGCGTTCTCAGAAGACGCCGCAGTCGTTGGCGTCCAGTACGAGCGAGACGGCGCTGACGCGCCCGTTCTCGACCGTCACCTGGTAGTGCCGGTCCGGGGCGTCGGCAGGCTCCACCGTCGCGGTGCCGGAGTCGCCGGATCCTCCGTCGTCGGCCGTCACCTCGAGGCCGGAGGCGTCGTCTCCGATCGCGAGCCCGGCAGCCGGGGCGCCCGAGGGGAGGTCGATCGACACGACGTCCCGTGGGCCGGAGGTGCCGGTGACCACCTCGTCGTCGCCGAGCGGGACGGCGAACGGCTGACACCTCTCGGCGCCCGGGCCGGTGTAGTCCATGCCGGGCAGTGCCTCGAGGGCGTCGCGGCCCATCCCGAGGCCGACCGGTCCGACGCCTGCCGGCGGCTCGAGGTCGGTCGGGGCGGGCTGGTCGCCCTGGAGGCGCAGATCGGCCTCCAGCCGCGTCGCCTGGTCGCGCAGCAGCGTGAGCGTCTGCTCGACGACCTGGTCGCTGCCGGCGCCCAGGATGTCGGCGGCGTCCATCAGCACGTAGCCGCCGATGAGGACGACGCGGACGACCGTGGCCTCACCGGTGTCGAGCCGGGCGGCTCCGACGACGTAGGCCAGCGAGGTGGCGCCGTCGTCGACGACCTCGGCGTCCGCACAATCCGGCAGCGCGGTGCGCAGGGCGTCGAACACAGCTGTCGCCCCACCGTCGGACTCGTAGGCGAACACCCAGCGGCGCCGCTGTCCCTCGGTCTGGGCCACCGTGGCCGAGGCGAGGTCCTGCGTCGCGCCCGGCAGGGCCGCCGCGGCGCAGGTGTCGATGCCCGGTTCGAACGTCGTCCCGCGCTGCACCCGGCCGCGCATGCCGGTGGTGACGTCGAGGTCGTCGA
Source organism: Nocardioides fonticola (assembly GCF_039536805.1). NCBI lineage: Bacteria > Bacillati > Actinomycetota > Actinomycetes > Propionibacteriales > Nocardioidaceae > Nocardioides > Nocardioides fonticola. Next base: position 3,608 of record NZ_BAAAZH010000010.1, read on the forward strand.
GGAAGGTCGTGGTGTCGACCCGCGTCGGCGACGGGGTGGTGGTCGGATCGGTGGCCACCGGCGTCTCCCCTCGCGTGTCGGGGCCGCCGCCCACCGTCAGCGGGATCGCCACGGCGGCGACGGCGGCGGCGACCCCGGTGGCCAGGAGGGCGCGGGTGCGGCGCTGACGGCGCTCGCCGCGGTGCCGGATCTCGGCCGCGGGCGGCCCGCTGACGCTGGGGGAGCGCAGCGGTGCGAGCAGGTCGTCGAGCTGGTCGTGCTCAGGCATGGGTGATCCCCTCGGAGGAGTCGGAGGCGGCGAGCAGGGCCGCCAGGGCGGTGCGACCGCGGCTGAGCCGGGCCTTGACGGTGCCGACCGGCGCGCCGACCTCGCGGGCGACCTCCTCGACCGAGAGGTCGGCGAGGTGGTGCAGCACGATCGCGCGGCGCTGGTCGGGGGAGATCCGGGCCAGGGCGGCGACGACGTCCAGACGGGTGGCGTCCGGGCCGCGGGCGGCGTCCGGCGGGGCGAGCGCCCGGTCGGCCGGACGGCGTCCGCGGGCCACCCGCCGCCAGCGGCTGACCGCGTGGCGGTAGGCGGTGGTGCGCACCCAGGCCTCGGGCTGGCCGTCGCGGGTGAGCGAACGGCGATGCGTCCAGGCGCGGGCGAACGCCTCCTGCACGCACTCCTCGGCCTCGGTGCGGTCGCCGATCAGGGCATGGAGCTGGCCCACCAACCGGCTGTAGGAGCCGGTGTAGAAGGCGTCGAACTCGTGGTCGTCCATCGGGTGGGGTGGTCCTCACATCTCGTGATCGCGTCGGTGCGATCACCGGGGATACGCCCAGGGTGGCCGAACGGTTGCACCCGCTTCGCTGTAACGCGCAGTTACGGGGACTGGGAGGCCGTCAGGAGGGGTGGGAACTACCCGTAACCGCGCGTTACAGCGGGCGTGACGCGCCAGGCTCAGTCGATTTTGAGCTCGCCGAGCCGGTCGAGGGCGCGGCGGGCCAGCGCCACAAAGGACGCCGAGGGGAGGTCGGCCTTCGGGGCCGCGATGAAGCCGACCTGGGCCACGCGGGGGCCGTCGCGCAGGATCGCCATGAGGTAGGTGACCGAGGAGTCGTCGGTGACCTGGCTGACGACCCGCCAGGCGGTGAGGTCGCGGGTCGCGCTCGTGCTGGTGGCCAGCCGGGTGACCTCGGTGCCGATCTGACGGTCGCTGCACCGCGCGAGCCGGTCGCGGACCGTGCCCACGAACGTGGCTGCCGCCTGCGCGTCGAGCACCCCGGCGCTCTCGGTGAGCCCGAACTCCGCGGGCAGCCGCGCCCCCGGGATGAGGAAGGTGCGCGTCGAGGTGCTGGTGAACGGCGTCCCGTCGACGGCGTCGGTGAAGGACGCGCGATCGCAGCGCGTGGCCGCGACGTTCTGGGTGACCTCGGTGACCTCGCTGCCCTGCCAGGGATCGGACACGCCGGACACCGGCGGGAGGTCGACGACGCCGAGGAGCTCCGGATGCGGCTTGATCGGCAGCGGCGCGATGGCCCGCGGTGCGGCGTCGTCGCTCACGCAGGCGCCGCCGGAGGGGAGGTCGCACAGGCCGGTGACGCCCGCCCGCAGCAGCGCCGCACCGGGGTCGAGGTCGCCCGGTGCACCGGGCGAGGACGTCGCGGTGGCGGTGAGGATCTGCCCGGTCCGGGCGACGCCCACGATCAGGCTGCGCGACGGCGCGGTCCAGTCGCGGAGCACGAAGAGGCGGGCCTCGTCGCCCGTGCCGGGGACGTCGTAGGTGGCCAGCAGCTGCGTGCCGGGGTCCTCGCAGGCGGCGAACCACGACGCCGCGGTGTCGAAGGCGCGACGGGCGGCGGGCGTGCCGGCCGAGGTCTCGGCGAGCTGGTAGGCGCGCCGAGGGCCCGAGCGGAAGTCGCGCACCAGCAGCGAGGAGCCCCCGGCGTCGGCGTACCGCGCCCCCTGACAGGGCAGGGCCCGGCCGTTGCCGGCGGAGTTGTCGTGCGTGCGCGTCTCGATCCACGGCTCGGCGGCCAGACCGCGCACCCCGGTGAGCGCCGTGGCAGGGAGCAGCGCGGTGACCGGCAGATCGGGCGGCGCCGCCGGCGAGCGCGGAGCGGTCGGGGCCGCGGCGTCCCGGGTGAGGGTCGGCCGGGCGCCGTCGGGGTCGGTGACGAGGGTGCCGGAGACCACCAGCGCGGCCACCGTGAGCCCCACACCGGCCGCGGTGTGCACCCGGCGCCGAGTGGAACCGGCGCGCCGGATGATGGTGTGGCGCGGCCACCGCACGCCGCGGACCTCCTCCTCGAGCAGGTCGAGGTAGGGCCGGATGCTCGTGCTCGGCACCCCGCGGGCGTGGGCGAACCCGGCGGTCGCGTGCTGCAGGGTGGTCTCGGCCGCCTCCAGGGTCAGGCCGGCCTCCCGCGCCAGGTCGAGCAGGTCGACCGCGACGAGGTGGTTGAGCAGAAGCACCCGGCGCTGCTCCGTGCTGAGCGTGGCCAGGGCGTCCAGGGTGTCCTTGTTGCCCGGCTCGAGGTGGCGTTCGCGGTGGAACGGGCGGGCGTTGCGTCGTCGCAGCGCGTGCGCCCACGCGTGCGGTCGCGCCCACGCCTCGGGGTCCTCCGAGCGCCCGATCTTCGACCAGTGGTGCCAGGCCACCACGAAGGTGTCGCGCACGGCCCGGCGGGACGCCGAGAGGTCGCCGGTCAGCGCGAAGGTCTGCAGCAGCAGACGATCGCGGGTGTTGCGGTAGAACGCGTCGAAGGCCGACGCGCCCGTGGACTCGACCCTCACCTCGGACATGACCGGCTCACCGTACCCGGCGTGGCAGCCCGGCCGACGCAGGCCTCCGGGCGATGATGGCCGGGCCATGACCTCGCTTCTGCCTCGTCCCACCTCGGGTGCCGCCCGCTCCGGGCGCGGACGTCCGCACGGTCCGGCCCCCGCTCCGGGACGCCGTCCGCTCGCCCTCCTCGCCGCCGGCGGCGGCGCGGCGGCAGCGCTCCTGACGATGCTGCTCACCGGCTCGCTGGGGGTCATCGGCTGGTTCCTCACCGACTCCGGCTCGCACGGCACCGCCGGCGACGGCCTGCGCGCGGGTGCGCAGGCCTGGCTCGTCGGCCTCGGCTCGGGGGTGCACGTGCAGGGTGTCGCGCTCACCCTCGTCCCCCTCGGGGTGACGGTGCTGAGCGCCGTGACCATCGCCCGGCTCGGGCACCGCGTGGGGGAGGCCTGCTCGGGGCACGGCCCCGATGCCGACGCCCTCGCCGACGGCGAACGCGACTGGACCGTACCGGTGGCCGCGGGCCTGTTCACGCTCGGCTACCTGGTCGTCGCGGTGATCACCGCCTCGACCGCCTCCCGGTTCGCAGGCACCGACCTCGGCTTCGACGTCGCCCGCATCGTGCTGCTCGGCCTGCTGCTCTGCCTCGGGATCGGCGGCACCGCCATCGCCGTCGGGTCCGGACGCGCCGCCGTGTGGGCCGCCGCCGCACCGCCCGCGCTCCGCGCCTCGGCCCTCGTGGCCCGCTCGGTGCTGCGCACGTGGCTGCTCGTCGCGCTCCTCGCCTTCGTCGCGGCCTTCGCGCTCGACGTCCGCACGGCCGCCAACATCATGAGCCAGCTGCACACCGGGCCCGGTGACGTCGTCCTCATGCTCGGGCTCGGGGCGGCGGTGCTGCCCAACGCCGTCCTGTTCTCCAGCGCCTACATGCTCGGCCCGGGCTTCACCGTGGGCACCGGCACGCTGGTGGCGCCGAGCGGCGTGGTGCTCGGGCCGCTGCCGATGCTGCCGATCTTCGCGGCCCTGCCCGACGTCGGCACCCCGCCGGCGTGGGTCGCCGGGCTGCTGGGCGTGCCCGCCCTGGTGGCCTTCGTCGCGACCCTGCGCGCCCTGCGGCGCGTGCCCCTGGCCCGCTACGAGGAGGGTGCGGTGCGCGGTCTCGGCGGCGGACTCCTCGCCGCCCTCGCGCTGGGGGTGCTCACGGCCTTCGCCGGCGGCGCCATCGGGCCCGGCCGCATGCGCGACGTCGCTCCGCACGTCGGCGACGCCCTGCTGCACGCCATCGTCTCCTTCGGCCTGGCCGGACTGCTCGCCGGGCTGATCGCGACCTGGTGGCAGCGCCGGCAGGCCGCCTGACCGTCGTCCCGGCGACCGCTCGGCGTCACTAGACTCCGGGCCGTGCCCGCCCGCCTCGTCGTCCTCGTGTCCGGTTCGGGCACCAATCTCCAGGCGCTGCTCGACGCCTGCGCCGACCCCGGCTACGGGGCCGAGGTCGTCGCCGTGGGCGCCGACCGCGACGGCATCGAGGCGCTGGCGCGCGCCGAGCGGAGCGGCGTCCCGACGTTCGTGCGGCGGGTCGGCGACGCCGCCGACCGGGACGCCTGGGACGCCGACCTCACCGCCGCCGTCGCGGAGCACCGACCCGACCTCGTGGTGCTCGCCGGCTTCATGAAGCTCGTCGGCGAGCGCTTCCTCGAGGCCTTCGGCGGACGCACCGTCAACACCCACCCCGCGCTCTCGCCGTCCTTCCCCGGCATGCACGGCCCGCGCGACGCGCTCGAGTACGGCGTCAAGGTCACCGGCGCCACCTTGTTCCTCGTCGACGCCGGCGTCGACACCGGCCAGATCGTCGCCCAGAGCGCCGTCCCGGTCGAGGACGACGACGACGTCGCGACCCTGCACGAACGCATCAAGGCCGCCGAGCGCACGATGCTCGTCGAGACCGTCGGGCGGATGATGCGCGAGGGCTACCGAGTCGAGGGGCGTCGGGTCCGGGTCGGAGGCCGCGGGTCGGACGGCTGAGGGTCGGACGTCGGAGGGTCGGACGTCTGAGTCACCGGGCGCCCGGTGACTCCTGCCATCGGTCAGGCAAGTCTTGCGTCACGAACCGACAGACTCAGCTGACCGATCCTCGGATCCGGATCCCATCCGCCCCTCGCTTCACACCGGTCAGGCGAGTCCGCACCGCGCCCTCGGGCGGTCAGAGCACCCCTCGCGAGCCGATAGGATCGGGCCACACGACTGGCGCAGGTGGGTGACCACCGGGGAGTGACGTCGGGGCATCGTCCGCCTGGGTGCCCGGCCTGACGACGAAGCACGGCCTCCGGCCGCCGATCACAGGAGCGACATGTCCGACCGCATCGCCATCAAGCGCGCACTGGTCTCCGTCTACGACAAGACCGGGCTGGAGGACCTCGTCCGCGGCCTCGCCGACGCCGGCGTCGAGCTGGTCTCCACCGGCGGCTCGGCGAAGCTGATCGCCGACCTCGGCCTGCCCGTCACCAAGGTCGAGGACCTCACCGGCTTCCCCGAGTGCCTCGACGGCCGGGTCAAGACCCTGCACCCGCGCGTGCACGCCGGCATCCTCGCCGACCGCCGCCTCGACACCCACGTCGCGCAGCTCGCCGATCTCGGCGTCGCGCCCTTCGACCTGGTCGTGGTGAACCTCTACCCCTTCACCCAGACCGTCGCCTCCGGCGCCAGCGTCGACGAGTGCGTCGAGCAGATCGACATCGGCGGCCCCTCGATGGTGCGGGCCGCCGCCAAGAACCACCCCTCGGTCGCCGTCATCACCTCCCCGGCGTCCTACGGCGCCGTCCTGGACGCCGTGGCCGCCGGCGGCTTCACCTACGAGCAGCGCAAGGGCCTGGCCGCCCAGGCCTTCCAGCACACGGCGTCCTACGACGTCGCCGTGGCCTCCTGGATGAGCAGCGTGCTCACCGACACCTCCGAGGGCACCGGCTTCCCGAGCTGGACGGGCGCCACGTGGGAGAAGGCCGCGGTGCTGCGCTACGGCGAGAACCCGCACCAGAAGGCCGCCCTCTACCGGCACTGGCGCGGCGGCCTGGCCGGCGCCGAGCAGCTGCACGGCAAGGAGATGTCGTACAACAACTACGTCGACACCGACGCCGCCCGCCGCGCCGCCAACGACTTCGCCGAGCCCGCGGTGGCGATCATCAAGCACGCGAACCCTTGCGGCATCGCGGTCGGCGCCGACGTCGCCGAGGCCCACCGCCGCGCCCACGCCTGCGACCCGGTCTCCGCGTTCGGCGGCGTCATCGCCGTGAACCGGCCGGTGAGCAAGGAGATGGCCGCCCAGGTCGCCGAGGTCTTCACCGAGGTGATCGTCGCGCCCGGCTACGAGGACGGCGCCGTGGAGATCCTCCAGGGCAAGAAGAACATCCGCATCCTCGTCTGCCCCGTCGACGAGCACCCCGACCCGGTCGAGTTCCGGCCGATCTCCGGCGGCGTCCTGATGCAGACCGTCGACCACGTCGACGCCGAGGGCGACGACCCCGCCACCTGGACCCTCGCCACCGGCGAGGCCGCCTCGCCCGAGGTGCTCGCCGACCTCGCCTTCGCCTGGAAGGCGTGCCGCGCGGCGAAGTCCAACGCGATCCTGCTCGCCAAGGACGGCGCCTCGGTCGGCATCGGCATGGGCCAGGTCAACCGCGTCGACTCCTGCAAGCTGGCCGTCGAGCGCGCCAACTCCCTCGTCGAGGGCGAGGAGCGCGCCCGCGGCTCGGTGGCCGCCTCCGATGCGTTCTTCCCCTTCGAGGACGGCCCGCAGATCCTCATCGACGCCGGCGTCAGCGCGATCGTCCAGCCGGGCGGTTCGGTGCGCGACGAGCTCACCATCGCCGCCTGCCAGGCCGCCGGCGTGACGATGTACTTCACCGGGACGCGGCACTTCTTCCACTGATCGTCGGCCGCGGGGCGGTCGG